>JBIOIZ010000003.1:0-94035 GCA_044450385.1 Candidatus Dormibacteria bacterium | reverse complement strand
GGACTGCCATCGTGGGTCTGCCGATGACCGGCAAGACGTCGCTGTTCACGATTCTGACCGGCGTGCAGGAAGCCACGCGCGTGGGCACGATGGAGGCGCGCATCGGCGTCACGAAAGTGCCGGACCCGCGCCTGGAGGCTCTCGCGGCGCCGTCCTCCATTGGGCGCCTGGTTGCGCAACACCGACCCCGCGTAGCAGAGACGCAGCGGGAACGGCCCCTCCTGCAGCTGGGTTGCGACCACGCGAGCGACGCTCACCGTGCGTTCGCCCACGAGCGCCAGCAGCGCACCGTCCGAGTCCATGAAGCGGAAGAGGGCTGACTGCTGGGCACCACCCACGCCCGCAGCGATGGTGTCGAGCGGTTCGATGAGCGGGGTGGCCATGAACCCGTAGCCCCAAGCCTCGAAGGTCTCGATGAACCGATCGGTGAGGATCCGGCGGCGGGCTGCAGGCCCGACGAGGTAGTCGGCGAAGCCGTCGGCGCGCCGACGCACCGATGCGCCTGGCGGCAGCGCGTCGAGGCCTGTCATGCGGGGATTCTACGTGCCACTCTGGATTGACCCGCCCAGGCTTGAGATTGCGGCGAGCAGGCGATCAGTCGCCGGCCCGTCCCCGACGGTGATCCGGAGGGTGTTGTCGAGCCCTGGGAGCGTGAAATGGCGTACGAGGATCCGCTCCTCTCGCAGCCGCGCCGCGACGGCTGCGGCGGCCATTCCCGGCGGCGGCGACGCGAGTACGAAATTCGCGTGCGACGGTTCCACCTTCCAACCGAGTGCACGAAGATGGTCGCTCAGGCGCGCGCGCTCGCGAAGCACCGTGTCGATGATCAAGCGATGGTGTTCGCGATCCTCGATGGCGGCGATCGCCCCAGCGATCGCGCAGCGATCGACGGGATATGAATCACGTACCGAGTTGAGATCGGCGATCACAGCGCGATCTCCGAGCGCGTACCCGACGCGAAGTCCCGCCAGCGCATGGGACTTCGACAGAGTGCGGATCACCAGCCAGTTCTCGTGGGAGGGAAGCAGCGGCACACACGAAGCGGGCGCGAAATCGCAATACGCCTCGTCGATCGCGACGACACCCTGAGCCTTCGCGAGCTGCGTCTCCAAGGTCGAGGGCTCGATCCAATGCCCGGTCGGTGAATTCGGGTTGACGACGACCCGCAGCACGCCCGGATGGACAGCGAACTCCGCCGGAACCGAGCCGTCAGGGCTGAGGACAACCGCCGCATCGCGGGTCGAGAACAGCGCTGCGAGCACGGGAAGCAGCGAGTACCCGGGCTCGGTGCGCACGACCGTGTCACCCGGAGATGCAAAGGCGCGAAAACAGCAATCGAGGACCTGGTCGGCGCCGTTGGCGACGAACACCTGCTCCGGATCGACGCCGTGCAAGCCGGCGAGCGCGCTCCGTAGCGGCTCTGCGACGGGGCTCGGATAGCGCGCCAGGCCGGCCGCTGCTGCGGCCACCGCATCCGCCACGGCCGGCGAAGGAGGCAGCGGTGACTCGTTGCTGTTGAGCTTCAACCAGCCGCCGGAATCCAAAGGCTGCTCGCCGGGCGTGTAGCCAAAATCCGCGCCCAGCGATGGGCGCAGGAACTTCGACACAGCGTGTCAGGAGGTCGTCGTTGCGTTCTGCATGGGGTTGCGAAAGGATAGGTGGTTGACGCGATAGATCGAACGCTGTTACGCTCCACCGGTCGTGTCGACAGCCGTTCTCGTCGCCAAAAAAACCGTCTCGCTCCCGAGGAGTGGGTTCTTTTGCGCACGGATGAGGTGACGGCGACCAGGTAGCACCGGATCAGATTCCGCGAAGAGCCCCTTCCTCGAAGGGGCTCTTTCTTTTTGTCCACCACCACAAACGGAAGATATGAGCATCACCTCGTTTCGCATCATCGACAGCACGCTTCGTGAGGGCGAGCAGTTCGCGCTTGCCCATTTCACGATTGAACAGAAGCTCGCCATCGCAGCGGCGCTCGACCAATTCGGCGCCGACTACATGGAGCTGACATCGCCGGTGGCATCACCGCAATCCGAGTCAGACCTTCGCCAGCTCGCACGGACGGAGCGGCGTTTCCGCCTGCTGACCCACGTTCGATGCGATCTCGATGACGCGAGACTCGCGCTGGACACCGGCGTCGACGGCGTCGACGTCCTCATCGCGACGTCGTCCCGGCTCCGGCCGGTCTCTCATGGCATGAGCATCGACGAGATCATCGATGTCGGGACCGCGGTGGTCGGCGAGATCCGCGGCGCCGGCCGCGAAGCGCGGTTCAGCACCGAGGATTCGTTTCGATCCGATCCCGAGGACCTGGTTCGCATCTATCGCGCGATCGACCGCGCGGGGGTGGATCGTGTCGGCCTCGCCGACACCGTCGGGGTCGCAACTCCCCCGCAGGTTCACGATCTCGTGTCGCTGGTCCGGCGGAACGTCGGCTGCGACATCGAGTTTCACGCCCACGACGACACCGGGTGCGCAGTCGCGAACGCGCTCGCTGCACTCGAGGCCGGAGCCACCCACATCGACACCACCATCCTGGGCATCGGGGAGCGCAATGGCATCGTTCCGCTCTCCGCGATGATGGCGAGGCTGGTGACCCTCCAACCTGAGCTGGTCGATCACTACCGCCTCGAAATGCTGCCCGCCCTCGACGCGATGCTCGCCGAGATGCTCGGGATCGCTGTCCCATTCAATGCGGCGGTCACTGCTCCGACTGCGTTCCATCACAAGGCGGGGATGCACACGAAGGCCGTGCTCCTCGATCCCGGCGCGTATGAGGTGCTGGACCCCGCTCGGTTTGGACGCGAGCGCAGCATCCTTGCCGGCCACCGGCTTGCCGGCCGCCACGCGATCGGCAATCGCGCGACGGCGCTCGGCGTTCGACTCGACGACGACCGGCTGCGCAGCCTGACGGCCGAGGTGAAGCGTCGCGGCGACGACGGGCCGCTCGATGTGGCGACGCTCGACGCGTTGATTGTCAGCTGGTCAGAGGCCTAGAGGAACCAATATGGGAACCATCACCGAGGAATTGTTCGGCCGCCGCCTGGGGCGTCGGGTGCACGCGGGCGACACGGTCATCGCCGAGGTGGACGTCGCGATGGCGCACGACGTCACCGGCCCACTCGCCATCGACGCCTTCAGAAGCCTCGATCTGCCCCTCTGGGACGCGAGCCGCATCGTCTTCAACTTCGATCACGTGATGCCTGCCAACACCATCGCCGCGGCGGAGCTGCATCGCGTCATCCGCGAGTTCTGCGTCGAGCACGCGATCACCAATCTCTTCGCAGAGGGAATCTGTCACCAGGTGATGGTGGATCGCAGGCTCGCGCGACCCGGTGGCATCGTGGTCGGCGCCGACTCGCACAGCACGACCTATGGCGGCCTCGGGTGTTTCGCGACGGGCCTCGGATCCACCGACATCGGCGTGGTGTTCGCAACCGGCAAGACCTGGTTCAGAATCCCCGAGACGGTGCGCATCGACGTGCGCGGCGCGCTGCCGAGAGGCGTGTACGCCAAGGATCTGGCGCTCCACGTGATCGCGCAGATGGGTGCCGACGGAGCCGATTACTGCGCGGTTGAGTGGGGCGGTGACGCCGTCGCGGCGATGAGCGTGGACGAGCGGTTGACACTGTGCAACCTCAGCACCGACTTCGGTGCCAAGACGGGAATCATCGAGCCGGACGCGATCACGCTCGCTCACTCCGGCGGTGAGGATGTCGACCTGCACCCGGTTCGCCCGGACTACGCCCGAACGCTCGTGGTCGACGCGGAACGCCTTCGACCGCAGGTGGCCGTGCACCCGAGCATCGACAACGTTCATGACATCGACGACGTCGCCGGGACACCGCTCGATGAGGTCTTCATCGGCAGTTGCACCAATGGGCGGCTCACCGACCTCGCCATCGCCGCGTCGATCCTGTCGGGGCACACGGTGCATCCGAGGACGCGAACCATCGTCGTTCCCGCATCCCGAGGGGTGTACCTGGAGGCGCTGAGCGCGGGATACATCGAGACCTTCGCCCGCGCCGGCGCGCTGGTGCTCAACCCCGGATGCGGCCCCTGCCTGGGACGGCAGCACGGGGTTGTCGGCCCGGGCGAGCGAGTGCTCTCGACGAGCAACCGCAACTACCCGGGCCGCATGGGAAGCCCGGATGCGCAGATCTTCCTGGCGTCGCCCGCTGTCGCAGCGGCGTCGGCACTCACCGGGACGATCACCGACCCAGCCACGTTGGAGATGGCCTCGTGAGCGGGCGCGTCTTCCTCCTCGGCGACGGGGTCAGCACCGACGCGATCATGCCCGGCCGCTACAACGTCACCACCGACCCCGATGCACTGCAGCGCAGCTGCCTCATCGAGGCTCGTCCGGACTTCGTGGAGACCGTCCAGCCCGGTGACGTCATTGTGGCCGGGCGCAACTTCGGCTGCGGCAGCTCGCGCGAACATGCGCCGCTGTCCATCAAGCGCAACGGCGTGGCGGCGGTCATCGCGGCGAGCTTTGCGCGCATCTTCTATCGCAACGCGGTGAACATCGGGCTGCCGGTGATTCGCTGCGCGGAAGCACACCGCGTGCTGCACGATGGGGACGAGGTCACGGTCGACGCCATGACCGGGCTCATCACGACGGCGACGACCACGCTGCAGGGCGAGCCGCCCTCGGGCGTCGCGCTGCGGATCATCGAAGCCGGCTCACTGGTCGACCTGATCCGGCGAGGCGGGTGGGCTGCACTCGAGGAGCAACGGCGTGTGTCCTGAATGTGATGCGCGGGTCGCGGTGGAGGATGGCGTGGAGCGCGGTGAGGTCGTGACCTGCCCCGAATGCAACGCGGAACTCGAGGTCGTGGGGCTCGATCCCCCCCGCTTCGTGCTCGCGCCCCCGGAAGAAGTTGACTGGGGAGAGTGAGCGCATGTTGATCGGACTGGTGTGCTCGCGGGTGCGCGTCGAGGAGAAGTTGTTACGCGATGCGCTCGTGCGCCGAGGTATCGATGTCGAGATCGTCGACGACCGCGAACTCACCTTCATCCTCGCGCAGCCAGCGCGCCGTTGGGATGCGGTGCTCGAACGAAGCATCTCGCAGACACGCGGGCTCGCCATCACCCGGGTGCTCGAGTCGTGGAACGTTCCCGCCGTGAACCGTCATGCGGTCACCGCCGTGTGCGCGAGCAAGCTGGACACGTCGGCCGCGCTTGAAGCCGCGGGGATACCCACGCCCGCGACGGCCGTGGCCTTCACTCCAGACGCAGCACTGCGTGCGGCGGAGGACCTGGGCTACCCGGTGGTGATCAAGCCGGTCACCGGCTCGTGGGGCCGGCTGCTCGCCAAGGTCAACGACCGCGACGCGGCCGAGGCCCTGTTCGAGCACAAGGCGCTGCTCGGGGGCCCGGACCATTCGGTCTTCTACCTTCAACGACACATCGACAAGCCGGGACGCGACATCCGTGCCTTCGTGGTGGGCGACGAGGTCATCTGCGCGATCTATCGCGAGTCCGAGCACTGGGTCACCAACACCGCGCGAGGGGCCACAACGCGCGACTGTCCCGTCGATCCAACCCTGCGTCTGCTGTCGTTGCGAGCCGCGGCAGCGGTGGGCGGCGGCGTGCTTGCCGTGGATCTGCTCGAGGATCGTGATCGACTGGTGGTCAGCGAGGTCAACGCGACCATGGAGTTCAAGAACTCGATCGACGTGACCGGCGTCGACATCCCCGGACACGTCGCCGACCATGTCCGCGCGGTGGCGCGCGGAGCCCCGGTCGGGGTGGCGCACTGAGATGGCGATCGGAGCCGGCGTTGCAAGCAGCACGCGGGTCGACGTCGCCGAGCTGCTCGCCGCGATGCTGTCAGTCCCGAGCCCGAGCAGCGCGGAGGACGCGATGGCATCGTTGCTGGTCTCGCGACTGCTTCGCGCCGGGTTCGACGTCGAGGTCGACGCGGTGGGCAACGTCGTGGCCGGGTGGGGAGATGGACCGGAGACGATCGCGCTTGTCGGGCACATCGACACCGTCGCCGGGCACATCGATGTCCGGCGCGACGGTGACCTGCTCCATGGCCGTGGCGCTGTGGACGCGAAGGGACCGCTCGCCGCCGCCATCGCCGCGGTCAGCCGCCAGCCACACGACGGCCCGCGGCGCTACGTGATCATCGGAGCCGTCGAAGAGGAGACCTCCTCGAGGGGGGCACGGCACCTGGCCGGGTCGATGCCCGCGCCGTCCTCCCTGGTCATCCTCGAACCGAGCGGGTGGGACGCCGTCACGATCGGCTACAAGGGGAGCCTGCGGCTTCGCGCGACCGTCGATCAGCCCGAGGCACACGGTGCAGGTCGCGAACCGAGCGCGCCTGACCGCTGTGTCGATCTCGTCCGGGGCCTGCAGGACCGCGCTGCGACGACCAACGGCGACGCCGGCGTCTTCGACCGTATCGACGTGCGCGTGCTGCGTTTCGACTCATCGAGCGACGGCCTCACCGATCGAGCGAGCGTCGATGTCGGCGTCCGGACACCGCCCGGTTGCGACGTCGATGCCCTCATCGAGACGGCGCGATCGTCGTCGCCCACGGCCGACCTGGCCGTGCTCGGCAGCGAGCCCGGGGTTCGCACCGACCGGGGCAGCCCGCTCGCACGCGGCTTTGTCCGGGCCATCCGGACCCAGCAGGGAGCGCCCCGGTTCAAGGTCAAGACGGGAACCTCCGACCTGAACATCCTGGTGCCCGCCTGGGGATGCCAGGCCGTGGCCTACGGGCCCGGCGACTCCCGGCTCGACCACACCCCGAGCGAGCACGTGTCGATAGCGGAGCTGGAGCGCGCGGTCGCGGTGCTCGAGCTTGTCCTGGGCAGCGGATGATCCGGGCAACAGTCGTTGGCGGAGCCGGGTATGCGGGCGGCGAGCTGTTGCGCCTGCTCGCCGGCCACCCTGAGATCGACGTCGTCCAGGTCACATCCGAGCGGCTTGCGGGCAAGCCGGTTGCGGTCGCTCACCCGCCGCTGCGCGGCCGCACCGAGCTGCGATTCTCGCGACGCGAGACGCTGGCTGATGCGGACGTCGTGTTCGCGGCGCTCCACCACGGCGAGTCCAGTGGCGCAATCGATGTGCTGCGTGGTGCGGCGCCGGTCGTGATCGATCTCGGCGCCGACTTCCGGCTTCGCGAAGCCGATGACTATCCGCGCTGGTACGGCTGGATCCACCCGTCGCCGGCGCTGCTCGGTGCTGCCGTCTACGGCCTCGCTGAGCTGCATCGCGCGGAGATCGCGACCGCGTCGCTCATCGCAACCGGTGGATGCCTTGCGACCGCGTCGATCCTCGGTCTTGCGCCGCTGGCGTGCGCCGGCCTGCTCGACCCCGCCATCCCCCTTGTCGTTGAGGCGAAGGTCGGTTCATCGGCGGGCGGTGCGCAGGCCAGCGACGCGACCCACCATGCCCACCGAAGCGGCGAGATCCGCTCGTATCAGCCCACCGGCCACCGGCACACCGCTGAGATCGCTCAGGAGCTGCACATCGATTCGGCAAGCCAGGAGGTCGCCTTCTCCGCGACCGCCGTCGAGGCGGTTCGGGGCGTGCTGGTGACCGCTCACGCGTTCATCAATGCCGATCTCGACGATCGCGAGCTCTGGCGCCTCTATCGATCACGCTACGGCGCTGAGCCGTTCGTCCGCATCGTCAAGTCGAACACGGGTCTGCACCGCTCCCCGTCGCCGAAGCTGCTCAGCGGCACCAACTACTGCGATGTCAGCTTCGAGCGCGACGAGCATTCCCGCCGCGTCGTCGTCACCGCGGCTCTCGACAATCTCGTCAAGGGATCGGCCGGACAGGCTGTGCAAGCCTGCAACATTCGCCACGGGTTCCCTGAGACGCTCGGGCTCGAATTCGGCGGCCTGTACCCAATCTGATGATCGTCGTGAAGATTGGCGGGAGTGTCCGCCGGCTCGACCCGCTCCTCGAGGACATCGCTGTGACCACGGAGCAGACCATCGTGGTGCATGGAGCGAGCCGAGATCTCGACGACCTCTCGACCCGGCTGGGGAGCCCGCCACGAATGGTCGAATCGGAGCGGGGCGATGTGAGCCGGTTCACCGACGCGACGACGATGGATCACTTCCTGATGGCCTACGCCGGCCGGGCGAACAAGCGGATCGTCGAGCGCCTCCGTCAGCTCGGGGTCAACGCCTTCGGGTTCTGCGGCCTGGACGGCGGAGTGGTGAAGGGCAGGCGCCGATCGTCGCTGCGCATCCAGGAGAACGGCCGGACCAAGGTGCTCCACGACAACCACGTGGGCAGCATCGATGCTGTCGACGCGGTGCTCCTCGGCAGCCTCCTTGCGGCCGGGGTGACACCGGTGATCTGCCCGCCGATCGCCGCCGAGGACGGGACCGCAATCAATGTCGACGGTGACCGACTCGCTGCCGAGATCGCCGTCGCACTCGGGGCGACGCTCTTGATCATCTTCGCTGACACGCCCGGCCTCCTCCGAGACCCTGCTGATGAGACGAGCCTGATCGGGCGGCTCTCGACGCACGAGGCCGAGCGCCTGATTCCGGCCATCGGTGGCAGGGCCCGCGTCAAGCTCCGCGCCAGCGCGGAGGCTCGAAGTCGCGGAGTCGGAGCGGTGTGCGTTGCGGACGGGCGTGCTCAGCGCCCGCTGTTCAACGCGCTCTCCGGCGCCGGAACCTGGCTCCGATAGGGGCTTACAGCTACCCTGACCGCCACGTCCATGGTGCAGCGCGCGTTTCTCAACGGATCGACCACGATCGCGTTCGCCCACCGCGGCGGCGGAGGCGAGGCACCGGAGAACACGCTGCCCGCGTTCGAGGCCGCAGTTGCCATGGGGTACCGCTACCTCGAGACGGATGTCCATTTGACCCGGGACGACGTGCTCCTGGCCTTCCACGACAGCACCCTCGAACGCCTCACCGATCGGGGCGGAAGCATCTGCGACCTTTCCCTCGCCGAGGTTCGGGAGGCTGACGCCGGATATACCTTCAGCCTCGACGGGGGTCTCTCCTACCCGTTTCGCGGCATGGGGGTGGTGGTCCCGACACTCGAGGAGCTGCTCACCCGCTGGGACGACGTCTACCTCAATGTCGACGCCAAGGCGGACAACACGGTGGCGCCCCTGGTGGAGCTGGTGACCCGCCTCGACGCCTTCAATCGTGTTTGCATCGGCTCGTTCTCCGACCGGCGCGTGGCGCGCATCCGGGCGCTCGCCGGTGGCCGGATCTGCTCGTCGATGGGTCAAGTGGCGTCGGCAACGGCATACGCCGCGTCGAGGGCGGGGAGGATGCCCCGATTCCATGCCGACTGCCTCCAGGTGCCGCAGCGTTGGGGCAGGCTGCGAATCGACAGACGGTTCGTGCGAGCCGCGCATCGCTCGGGACTCCCGGTGCACGTGTGGACCGTCGACGACGAGGCGGAGATGGAGTTCCTTCTCGACCTCGGCGTCGACGGCATCATGACCGACCGTCCGAGGCTCCTCAAGGAAGTGTTCGAAGCGCGAGGTCTGTGGTGACTCAGGCGGCGCGCTGGGACTCCACCACGAGGGCGAGGGCGAACCCGTCCCAGCCCTTGACTCCGACCGTCTGGATCACCGCCGGCACGATGCGGCGGTCCGCGCCCATCTGCTCGATGAGACGGCGTATCCCGGCGGTGTCCGGATCGTCGCTGCCTGCGTCGATCAGCCTTCCCTGGCGGACGACGTTGTCGACCACGACAAGGCTGCCGACATGCGAGAGGTCGACGGCGGCGTTGAAGTATTCGGGCGTATTGCGTTTGTCGGCGTCGATGAAGGTGAGATCGAAGGGCTCGGTGTTGTCGGCCTTGAGCTTCGCCAGGCTGTCGAGGGCGGGTCCGATGCGCACCTCGACCTTGCCGGCCAGTCCGGCCATCGCGATGTTGCCCCGGGCCACCTCGGCGTGGTGCTCGTTGAGCTCGAGGGTGATCAGGCGCCCGTCGTCGGGCAACGCCCGCCCGAGCCAGATCGCGCTGTAGCCGCCGAGGGTGCCCACCTCGAGGATTCGGCGGGCGTGGATCGCGCGCGCCAGAACGTGAAGGAACTTTGCCTGTGCAGCAGACACCGAGATGTTCGGCAGATCCGCGCTGGCCTTGATCGCCGCCTCGAGCACCGGGTCGGCAGCATGCAGGAGACCGGTGGTGTAGTGGTCGACCTCATCCCAGCGCTCGTCATTCATGGTCGCGCAGTCTATCGAGACGTCGGGCAACCCACACCTCCTCCGACGGCCATCGTCTCGCCCACTCCAGGGTCACGTGCGGGTAGCGAGTGGTCGCATCGCTTGATGGGCGGAGCTCGATGAGGTCCTCGATCTCGAAACCCGAGCCGCGGAGGAGGCGGATCCAGTCGCCGTGGTTGAGATGGAATTCGACGCTGTCGTCATCGAACCACTCGAATCGATGCATCCCGAAGTAGTCGCGCCGGAGCTCCGTCCCCGCCGGTCCGTCGGCGTCCGAATCGGTCATGGTGAGCGTCAGCAGTGCCCCATTGCCGAGGAAGATCAGGCGGCCGCCAGTGCGGATGAGCCGGGCAGCCTCGGGGATCCAGCGGTACGGGTCGCACCAGATCGCCGCGCCGTATTCGCTGATCGCCAGGTCGAACGAGGCGTCGGCGAGAGGCACCGCTTCGGCGCTGCACTGAATCAGCGGGAAATGGAGATCGTGCACATCCTGAAGCTCGCGTGCGGTGGCAAGCTGGTTCTCCGACACGTCGATCCCGACCGCCCGCGCGCCACGACGCGCCAGCCAGGCCGACACGTAGCCGGTGCCGCACCCGAGTTCGATCGTGTCGATGCCGGCGACATCGGGGAGGAGATGCGCCTCGCTCTCGGGGATACCCCAGATCCCCCACGACGGCTCGGCGGCCCAGTTTAGCCGCCCCGGCTCGGCGTATTTGGCCGCCGACGTGTTCCAGGCGGCGCGGTTACGGCTGACATGATCGCCGCTGTCCTCAACTGTCATCGCCGGCGACTGTAGCGGGGAATTGGGGTGGCCAGCGGGATTCGAACCCGCGACCTCCAGGGCCACAACCTGGCACTCTAACCAGCTGAGCTATGGCCACCATGGGACTCCCGGCAGGAGGCTCGGCGATTATATGGCGCAGTGGTCGGCGATCCGGACGATTCGCCGCAGGTACACTCGCCGCGCGCCCCCGTAGCTCAGCGGATAGAGCAGCGAGCTTCTAACTCGACGGCCGTGGGTTCGACTCCTACCGGGGGCGCCAGTCCTCTGGACGTGGTCACTGGGAAGGCAGACTCTCTGGATGACGACCCCCGGCGAAGCGCACGATACGGCGGCGACCTCGACACCCTGGCCTGCGGTGGCGGCCGCGGTCGCGATGATCGTTGCCTTCCGGATTCCGGCCTTTCTCGAGCCGCACTGGTATTCGGACGAGAGCACGTATGCCTATGTCGGGCGCACCGTCTTCGGTGGCGGCGATCTGTACACCTCGCCTGGGGCATGGGACAACAAGCCGCCGGTGCAGTACTGGATCTACGGGATCGTGACCCACTTCCTCGGGTACTCCGAGGCCGCCATCCACCTCGTTCCGTTCGCGAGCGCCATCGCCGCGGTGATCGCCGTCGGCTGGGGCGTGGCCCGGCTCACAGGGTCGAGACGGCGGGCCGGCATTGCATGTGTGCTGACCGCCCTGATCGTCGGCCCGCCCATCTTTGATTCGGAGCTGTTTCTGCCTGAGGGAGCGCTGATCGGGCTCACGACCTGGGCGGGCATGCTGATGCTCGTCACCATCATCTCCCCGTCGTGGGCTGCACGGCATCGATGGGCGCCGTACGCGGCGGGGTTGCTGATGTCGATCGCGCTCGGCATGCAACAGACAGTCATAGCGGACGTGGTCGCCATCGGCGTCATCCTGCTCATCGCCTGTCCACGCCGCTGGGGCGCGGTCGTCCGCTTCGTGGGAGCGGGCCTCGCCGTCACCATGCTCTGGCTCGTACCGACGATCGTCGCCTCCGGGGCGGGCCCCACCTGGTTTGCGACCGTCGCGTTCTACGGGATCTACGCGCACAACTCCCTGCCCCTGACGCTGCTCGCGCGCGTGCTCCACTTTGCAAGCATCGGCGGAGGCGTCGTCGCGATCTTTCTCGGAGCCGCGCTGGTCGCGCGCCGAACCCGCAACGCCTTCTGGATGCTCTGGGTGCTGGCGGGTATCGACCTCCTGGTCGCGGGGTCCGCCCACTTCCCGTATCCGCATCTCGTCCTGCCGTCGATTCCGTGGATCTGCGCCGCCGTTGCCGCGACGCCGTGGCACCGGTTGCCTGCCCTCGTCTCGGGCGCGCGCCGACCGCTGCTGCTCCTCGGCTCGGCCGCGCTGGCGGCCGGTGTTCTCCTCGCATCGGTCCAGGGCTCGTATGCCGGCTCGTACTGGATCAACGGCCGCAGCCTCTCGACGTACTACGTCGACGGCTACACCAGCCTGGTCAACCCCTCCGAACGGACCCGCTGGCAGAACAGCTTCTCGAACGGCGTTGTTCTCGACCAGGCCGTCGCGGCCTGGCTGGTTGCGCACCACTACGCCAATTCGTCAGCGGTGGTCTGGAACGTCGCCGATGAGTGGATCTACCTGCTGACCCCGCTGCACACCGTGCTACCCACCGTCGGACTCTTCAACGATGACGTGATGCTCGGCAGGGGCTCAAGAATCGGCGCGTATGTCGCCCGCCACCGACCTCGTCTCATCGTCGTCAACCTTCCGAGCTTGGTGCCACGGTCGTCCATCCTTCCCGTCCTCGCCGAGTATTACGTGCCCGTGTACAGCGTTGGTCCCGACATCATCTACATCGAGCGCCCGACGTCGCGAGTCAGCGCAGCCGCGCCACGACGGCACGCTGTCCGCAGCTCATCCGTTTGAACGCTCGTACAGCTCGATCCCATTGGCGTCCATGACCAGCAGGTAGTGGTGCGTGGTGATGAAGGTTCGGACGTCGGCGAGGTTCTCAATGCGGTACGGGGCAACAAGAATGAGCTCAGGCGGCGCCGCATTCATCCGCGACAGGATTTCGGCGGTGCCCTTCTCGAGCGCAAGGGTCACATACAGCGGTCCGCTGCGGGTTGGCGGGACGAGGTCGTCATCGACGAGCGGCCAGGCGAGATTCGCCCACAGCATCGCCGTCGCTCCCACCAGATTGTGGCTGCTGATCCAGTCCTCGGCCTGGCGCTCTCCATAGTTGAGAGCTCCAAAGTACGCGTCGTAGTCGAACTCCGATATCGAGCCGGAGACGTACCCGGCGGCGTTGGCGTAATAGCCGAGGCTCCACGATGCCGAGCGGAATCCAGCCGCGAACAGTGACCATCCGGTGGACGCGATGACCGCGAGCAGTGCGCCGGCGACGAGCACGCGCGGCCGCCGCACGCGCGGCCAGAGATGATCACGGTGCCGCGACACCAGCCCGGCGATGAGCACCACCAATGGGATCATGACCGGCAACAGGAAGTGCTCGTACGAGTATCCCGTGGCGATCGCGGTGAACAGTTCCGCGGTCGCCCAGATGCGCACGAGCTCGAGACGATCGTCCTTCGCGTTGCGACAGAACCATGCAACCGCAACCATGCCAAGCAGGACCACGACACGGAACACATAGGACGCAAAGCCGTTCCCGAGCGCGTCGTTGAGATAGTCCACGTAGGACGTCACCAGCGCGAACCACACGTTGCGCGCGCCCGCGCTGAGGACGAATGGAATGAGGACCGCCGCGACCGTGACGACGTAGGTTCCACCCAGGATGAGCATCGACCGCCAGTTGCGGCGCACCAGACACCAGAGCATGATCGCGGCGAAGTCGGCGAAGGCGGTTTGCTGGATCAGAAAGCCGCAGGCCAGCAGCAGAGCGATCAACCCGAGTGTGATCTCGCGCGGCCGCGACGTCGCCGGGCCGGCACACGAAACCAGGAACCACATCACGGCGACGGTCACGGGACCGATCAGCAGGCTCTCCGGGAGTGCCAGGTTGCCGTCCAGCATCGGGGTGCCGATGATCACCGCGATCACGAGACCAGCCCACAGCGCCGCGCGGTTGGAGAAGAGCCGCGACGTTCCCCAGAGTGCGGCGATCATCGCAGCGAGACCGCTCAGGATGGCGAGCGCATGGAGTCCCGTCTCGCTGGTCCCGAACAGCATCCGGCTCAGGTCGTAGATGCCGAAGAGCAGCGGCGGTTTGTTGTTCCAGGCATCAACGTAGAGCCCGTAGCCCAGATGCGTGAGCCAGACGGTCGACGCGTATCCGGCCTCGTCCTGGTACCACTGCGGCTCGATGAGCGAGGGGATGCGCAGCAGCAGGTAGAGCGCGACCGGCAGGATGATGTGCAGGTTGCGCTTCACGCGTGCCGGGAGATCGGAGTCATGTTCTGGTCCTGCGCGTTGGTTGCGTCCGCGCACACCCGGCGCGCCACGACCCCATATTGTGAGGACATTCGGCAGCGACGCACCAATCGCGCCTGCGCAGGCCCCTGGACCGCAAGCGCCGACCCCGGCGAAGTGACATCCCGTAGCATCGCCATGAGTGAGCGAAGACCTGGTCTCGACCCGCCTCCACCTGGTTCGCCACTGCGATGTCCGCAATCCCGATGGTGTCCTCTACGGTCACCTGCCGGACTTCCCGCTCAGTGAGAAAGGCGTCAAGCAGGCGCACGCGCTGGGTCGCTTCTTCGCGCGGACCAAGGCGCGCGAGATCTACTCGAGCCCTCTCGAACGGGCTCGACAGACCTCCGAGATCATCGCGTCATACCTCAACCCGGTCTCGATTACCTATACGGATGATCTGATCGAGACCCGCTTCGGGCTGTACCTCCAGGGCGTCCCCCCCAAGCAAGTGCCCTGGCGCCGACCGCTGTGGCTGATCCACATGATGTGGCCGGGCCTGCTGGGCAACGACGAGAGCGTGGAGGAGCTGGCGGCGCGGGTCCGCCGGCCGCTCATGCGACTGCTCGCCGATCACCCCGGCGAGGGCGGCATCTGCGTGAGCCACGGGGATCCGATCCAGGGCTTCTGGGTCACCGCCGAGCACAGGCCGAAGTACGCGCTCCACAGGCTGCAGTGCGCCAAAGGCGGGCTCCTCGAGCTCGATTACGAGGGCGAGGAGCTACGCCATCTCGCCTATCTCCCTCCCGCGAAAGTGGCTGAGCTGGCGCCAGAACCCGATCAAACAGAGGCGGGTTCTCGTTCAGGCGCCTGAGGCTCGCCGCTCGCGTCTGACGACCAGCGACGATCCAGGGTGATCGGCTGACGTCGCTTGCGCTGGCGTCGCTCGAGGAACGGGCGCAGATAGAGCTTGGTGAGCAGCCCGGTCATGATCAGGATGAACGACGTGTACACGAGCAGCACGCCCTGGTCGTCGTTGACCTGGAACAGCGAGTACTGCGTGACCGACGGGAACGAGATCGAAAAATTAACGCTCTTGCCGTTCTTCGTGTCGATCGGCAGCTGCAGCGTCTGGCCGAGCGTGATCGGGATCACCTGCGCGTTGGTGAAATACGGGGTCATCGCCGTGGTGGTGAGCTGATTGACGTTCTGCGGAGCGCCGCTGCTCAGCCCCAGGTTGCCGACGTAGAGCTGCATCTCGATGACGGGGTTGCGCGGCGCCACGCCGCCCGGGCCATACAGGGTGGCGGCTGGATTGATCGTTCCGTTGCTGCCGACCGACGGGATCACCGTCGCATCCGGGAAGAACGACATCTTGGCGCCGATCTGCACCGCCTGCGCGGCGCCGGCGATCGTGTAGTCGAAGTTCGGAACTTTGAGCACCCCATCCGCCAACGCCTTGTCGCCGATGTTGTTGTTGTCGTCGAAGAACTGGATGGCACCGTCATACACGGTCTGCCCGGCAGGGTTCTTCACGACGATGGTCGGCGCCCAGCCGTAGTCCTGCTGGTAGACGTTGACGCCGTCGACGCTGAGGAACTCGTTGACGAGGATGTCCTTCGTCTCGACGGTCTTGCCATGGTCGAGGACGGTCACGTTGCTCACGTAGTTGCTGGCCTCGCCGTTGGGAGCGTAGGAGGCCTCGAACTTGTTGAGGCGCAACGTGAACGGTGCGTAATTCCCGTGGAACAGCAGGCCCTCCTGGAGCGTGTCGTACCCGGCAGGCGTGTTGGTGAAGCTCTGACCCTGCGTGAGAGTGACCAGACCCTGATACCCAGTGGCCTTCCCCCAGACGACCGCGATGAGCAGCAGAAAGAACGAGCTGTGGAACAGCCACGATCCCCACTCGCCCCAGTACTGCGGCGTGCGTCTGTATCCGCGCGCACTTCGCATGATCAGCGCGCGACCACGCCGGATCACGCACCAGCCCAGTGAGACGTAGAGCAGGCCAAGCAATACGTAGAAGACCGGCGAGACGAACACCTGCGTCAGCGGCAGCTGGAGGTCGGCGAACAGCAGGTTCAGATTCGGCCACGCCGTCAGGAACGCAGCGACCTTGCTGGGATCCGACGTGTTCTGCTGGGGGACGAATGAGCCGATGACGACGATGATCAGGATGCCGAGCAGCAGGAAGATCGCGGTCCGCATCCGCGTGTACTCGTGCCAGTACCTGCCGGCTGCCTTCCTGACGTTGCCCCTCACCGCAGTGCGCCTGAGCGCAGCAGGCCTTTCGGATCAAAGGCTCCCGCGAGCGCCGGTTGCCAGCTACGCGTCCCGGCCGGCGTGGATGTCGCGGTTCGCCCGGCGGCCGGTTCAAGCCGGAACGTGACCGCAGCGATGATCGCGAGGCGACCCGCGCTTCCCAGCAGCGCCGCGATGAGGTCATACCCGACAACGTCCTTGAGCGCGGCACCCCCCGCCTTGACAGCCTCTCCAGTGGACAGGACTGCCTCGACGCCCGAGAGCGAGCGTCGTGGCACCTCGCCGCGAGCCACGAGCGTGCCCACGTGTGCCGACCCGGTCTCGGCGCCGAGCCCGACGACCACGAGCTTCGCACCGGCCACCGCCGAGCGCACCTGGGCAACCGTCGCACCCGCGCCGGCCCGAACGGTGAGACCCGCCGCTGCAACCTGAATCTCGGCGAGCCGGTGCACGCCGAGGATGATCCCACCGTGCTCGGGAGCACCGCCCGGCGCTGCGGGAGGGCCACTCGTCACCGTGATCGGAACGCCGTGCTGATGGCACAGGCCCGCGACGAGCGCGAGAGCACGCAGGTCGCCCGGGCTGACCACGTCCCCGGCGACCCCTGCGGCACCGACGATCCCGGTGAAGCCTGCCAGCAGCTCGTCGTTCACACGATCAACCCTTTCAGCGACGCGCTCGCCGCCGTGTAGACGAGCACGATCATGACTCCGAGGATCAGCGTCCCGGCCGTGGTGGCGACCATGACGGCGGTGCCGGAGAGCCCGGGCCGCGACCAGCGGTACTCCTCCGATCCTGCCGCGGGGCGCTGGTACATGAGCAGGCCGACCCGGAGGTAGTAGAACGCCGATACCGCACTTGTCGCGATGCCCCAGAGTGCCAGCGGCACCTGACCCGCGTTGATCGCGGCCGTGAAGACGAGAAACTTCCCGAAGAACCCGGCCGTGGGCGGGAACCCACCCAGCGAAAACAGGAAGAGCGCCATGCTGGCGGCGACGAACGGACGTCGATGGGCGAGACCGCGCAGCCCGTCATAGCTGTCGAGGTCCTCGCCCCGTCCGGCCATGATGGTGATGACCGCAAAGGCACCAATATTGCTGACGGCGTACGCCGCCAGGTAGTACAGGACCCCGATCGTCCCGAACGAGCTCGATTGCCCTGAGGGCAGCAGCACCGGCCCCACCGCAACGCCGATGAGGATGTACCCCGCCTGGGCGATGCTCGAGTAGGCGAGCATGCGCTTGACGCTCGTCTGCGTCAGCGCCGCGATGTTGCCGACGACCATCGAGGTGATCGCGACGAGCGCGACCACCGGCTCCCAGTGCTGGTAGAAGTGGGTGCCACCACCGTCGAACGTGTAGGTGAACACGCGCACGAGTGCGGCGAATGCCGCAACCTTGGTGGTGACGCTCATGAAGGTTGTCACCGACGTCGGCGCGCCCTGGTAGACATCGGGCGTCCAGGAGTGGAACGGCGCCGCGGATACCTTGAAGGCAAAGCCGATGAAGAGCAGCAGGACGCCGGCGAGCAGGAGCGGATCGACAGCGATCGTGGTCTGGTTCTGAATGGCGGCGGCGATCTGCGCGAGCTGTGTGTGACCGGTCTCGCCGTAGATCAGCGCCATCCCGAAGAGCAGGAACCCCGAGGCGAACCCACCGAGCAGCAGGTACTTCAGCGCCGCTTCCTGAGAGCGTTCCTCGTGTCGGGAGAACCCGCTGAGCACGTACAGCGCCAGCGAGAGCAATTCGATGGCCAGGAAGATGACCATCAGGCTCGTCGCACCGGCGAGCAGCATCATCCCGATGGTGGCGGCGAGGATCAGCGCGTAGTACTCGCCGTGATGGATGCCCCGGCGGTTCAGGTAGTTCGGGCTGATCATCACCACCAGCGCAGCGCTCACCAGCAGGATCGCGTCGACGAAGAGCGAGTAGCGGTCGTACGCGAACGAGCCGGAGTAGACGAGGCGTCCTGGATTCGCATCGAACCAGCCCCAGACGGTGACGCCGAAGGTCGCGGCAATCCCCAGCAGTGCAAACCCGGCGAGCCATGTGCGTCTTGACGGCGGGACGATCAGGTCGAGGAGCATGAGCATCAGGAACGCACCGCCGAGGACCAGTTCGGGAAGCAACCCGACAAGGTCGCGTCCGCCGGGAAACGACAGTGGCACTGGGAATGCCGCGACCAGCATCACTGCGTCCCCGGGCTCGACGCGGCGGGCTGAATCATGCTCACGTAGGTGCTCACCGATCCCCGGGAAACGTCGGTGATTGGCTTGGGATACAGCCCGATGAAGATCATCAGTGCGACCAGCGGCACGAGCAGCAATCCCTCACCGATGCGCAGGTCGTGCACCCCCTCGGTGCGCGGTTTGACTGGCTCGTGCATGAGTCCCTGGTGAAGGCGAAGCATGTACCACGCGGCCAGGATCACACCCCCGCCTGCGAGGACCGCGTAGACCCAGTTGAGCTGGAACGCCCCCAGCATGATCGTGAACTCGCCGACGAAGCTGTTCATGCCCGGCATCCCGAGACCCGCGAGCGTCGCGACCAGGAAGAAGAAGTACAGCCACGGCATTCGGCGTTCAAGGCCGGAGATCTCGCCGATATCGCGCGTCCCGGTGCGTGCCTCAACAAAACCGACGATGAGGAACAGCGCGCTGATGATGATGCCGTGGTTGATCATCTGGATCACCGCGCCGTTGATGCCGTTGTCGGTGAGCGAGAAGATCCCGAGCGCGATGAATCCCAGGTGGCTGATGCTGGCGTACGCGACGATGCGCTTGATGTCCCGTTCGGAGAGGGCCATCAGTGCTCCATAGATGATGCTCAGGACGGCGAATGCAGCCAGCACGAACCGGTACTTTTCCATCTCGCCGGGGAAGAGCGTCAGCGTGAAGCGGATGAAGCCGTACGCGCCGAGCTTGCTGACGATGCCGGCGAAGAACACCAGCACGGCCGGAGGGCATGCCTCGTAGAGATCGGGGAGCCACGTGTGCAGCGGCACGATCGGAATCTTGATCGCGAACGCGAGCGCGAAGCAGATGAACGCGAGTTCTTTGGGGGTGAACGTGGTGACGTGGATGAGCGGAATCACGAACGCAGAGCCCGAACTGATCGGCTGGGCGAGGATGCTCTCCAGGTCGAACGAGCCGGATGGGGACTGGATGTACAGGTAGATGATCGCCACGAGCATCAGCAGGCTGCCCGCAACCGTGTAGACGATGAACTTGATGGTGGCCGGGCCTCGCTTGTCGCTGCCCCAGTTGCTGAGGAGGACATACAGCGGAACGAGCATCCCCTCCCAGAACATGTAGAAGAGCAGCAGGTCGATCGACAGCAGGACACCGGTGGTCGCGGCCTCGGTCAGCAGCAGCAGGGTGCAGTAGAAGCGGAGCCGGTCGGTGGTCTTTCGCGAGATGGCCAGCGCCCCCAGCAGGAAGACGCCAGCGTTGAGCGCGAGCAACCATGCCGAGACGCCGTCGATACCGACGTGGTACGTGGCATTGATGGCCGGGAGCCATGCGTGCGTCTCTTCGAAATGCAGTGGCAGTGGACCGGCCGTCGCCCTGTTCCCGGGGAGCCAGAGCAGGAGCAACGTGACGATCACGGCGCTCACCAGGGTCGAAGCCACGGTGAATCCCTTCACCGCGGCGGTGAGGCGGCGCGGGATCAGTTGCAGAACGATCGCCGCCCCTGCGGGGATCACGATCAGCAAGGTGAGCCAGGGGATGTGATTCATTTCGCGATGAACACCCACACCACGACGAGCACGACGGCGAACACGGTGAAGATCGATGCGTAGTCGCGTATCAACCCGGTCTGCACCGTGCGCAGGTCGATGCTGAAGCCGCGCAGCAGCTCCCCGATCCCCTGAACCCAGCCATCCATGATGTCGGGCTCGACGACGCGCCTCGCCGTGCGCGCGACCGCTTTGACCGGTTGCACGAGTGCGCGATCATAGATCTCGTCGAAGTAGAACTTGTTGTACGAGAGGAGCGGGACGACGCGGGGCAGCCTCGCGAGCACGACCTGCGGGTCCGGATGGTGCTCATACCACAGGCGCATCGCGAGGCCGATGCCGATGAGGCTCGCCGCCGTCCCGATGACCAGGGCGATCAACGCAAGGCCGAACGAGGGGTCATGGAGCAGGGGCGATTGTGCGCCGGCGAACACCGGGCTCAGGAAGTCGCTGAAGACGTGAAGGGTGTTCGGAAGCGGGAATTGCAGTGGCCACGCGACGATGACCGACAGACCACCGAGGATCACCACCGGAATCAGCATCGAGTACCCGGCCTCTTTGACCGCGAATCCACGCGCGGTTTGAGGCTCGCCCTGGAACACCGTGAAGTAGAGACGGAAGGCGTAGAGCCCGGTGAGCACGTTGACGCCCACTCCCACCGCGTACAGGATCCAGGGCGCCGGCCCCGGGCCGGACACGGTGCCGAAGCCGAGGAGGTCCTCCTTGCTGAACCATCCCGAGAAAAGGAAGAAGCCGGCGAGTGCCAGGGACCCGGCACCGAACGCCAGGTGGGTCCAGCGCATTCGCGCGTGCAGACCGCCCATGAGCCGGATGTCCTGCTCGTCGTGGAGGGCATGAATCACGTTGCCGGCGGCCATGAAGAGGAGCGCCTTGAACACCGCGTGCATCGCGAAATGGAACATGCCCGCGGAATACGCGCCGATGCCGACGGCGTAGATCATCAGACCGATCTGCGACATCGTCGAATAAGCGATCACGCGTTTGATGTCGATCTGCGACAGCGCGATGATCCCCGCCATCACCGCCGTCCCCATGCCGATGCACGCCACGAGACCTTCGGCCACCGGGGCGAGGTTGAAGAGCACATGGAACCGCGCGATCAGATACACGCCGGCCGTGACCATGGTCGCGGCGTGGATCAGCGCGGACACCGGGGTGGGGCCCTCCATGGCGTCCGGCAACCACGTGTGCAGCGGGAACTGCGCGCTCTTGGCGAACGCGCCGATGGCCAGGAGCACGCAGATCCCTGTGATCAACGCGCCACCCGCAGGAAACGCCTGGGTGCGTGCGAAGACGTTGGGCAGGCTGAGGGTGTGGGTGTTCAACACGATGAGAAACGCCGCGATCACCAGGGCGACGTCGCCGATCACCTGCGTGATGAAGGCTTTGCGCGCCGCCGCAACGGCTGTCGGACGGTCGTGCCAGAAGCCGATGAGCAGGTAGCTGCTCAACGCGACCAGGGCCCATCCGATGATGAGGATCACCAGGTCCGCCGCGAGCACGAGCGTCAACATCGAGAAGATGAAGAAGTTCATGTAGCTGAAGAAGCGCGCGAACCCGGGGTCGTGCTCCATGTAGCCGACGCTGTAGACGTGGATCAGAAAGCCCACACCGGTGATGACCATGAGCATCAGCGCGCTCAACGCATCCAGCGTGAAATCCATCCCCACCGAGAGGTTGGTGCCTCCCCCGAGGTTGAGCCAGTCCCAGAGCCGGACGGTGATCGCGCCGTGGCCTGTTGGTGCCGCGACGACGTTGGCAAGCACCAGGCATGCGATCACGAAGGACGCGAAGATCGATACCGTCCCGGCGATGTTGACGAAGCGGCGACCGAGCACCGGCCCGAGAAACCCATTCAACGCCGCGCCGAGCAGCGGAAAGAGGAGCACCAGCATGACGAGCGTCGAAGCGGTGCTGACGTTCACTCCTTCATCTCGCTCAGGTCGTCGACATCGAGTTCGCGGCCGAGCCGGAAGATCTGCGTGATCAGCGCCAGGCCCACAACGACCTCGGCTGCCGCGACCACGATCACCATGAGCGCGAAGATCTGGCCCTCCTCACTGTTGAGAAAACGGCCGTATGCCACCAGCGCAACGTTGGCGGCGTTGAGCATCAGCTCGATGCACATGAAGACAACGATCGGGTTGCGCCGGATGAGCACGCCCATGGCGCCGACAGAGAACAGGAACGCGGAGAGCCCGAGCAGGAACGGAAACAGATTTGGATTCAGCATCTCTCGCTCTCCGTCACTGACTCGAGCGCCTGGTCAGATAGACAGCACCGATGGCCGCGACCAGCAGGAGCATCGAAGTGATCTCGAAGGGCAGCAGGTAGTTGGTGAAGAGCTGGCTGGCGAGAGTCTGCACATTGCCGGCGTTGTTCACCGCATCCGGTGGGAAGCTGAAGCTGTGGTAGGGGTTGCCGGCGGCGCCCACCGCAAGGGCATGGAACCCGTTGGTGCTGTAGGTGATTCCATTGCGGGCGGCAATGAACACGAGCGCGGTCACCACGATCACGCCGAGGGTGCCGATGATGGCGCGCGCGTCGAAGACCGGGCGATCCTCCGCATCGGGGCTCAGCAGCGCCACGATGAAGACGAACAGAACCATCACGGCGCCCGCGTAAATAATCAGCTGTACAGCGAAGAGAAACTGGGCGTTGAGGAGCAGGAACAGCACCGCGAGCATCGAGACGGTGAGCACGAGGCTCAGTGCCGAATAGATGGTCTGCCGGGAGAGCACGACCCCGAGTGAGCTGACGGCGGCGAGGGCGATCACCACCGCGAACAGGACCGTCATTTGGCCCTCCGCGCACCGGGTTCGATGACTGTCGGCACATCGACCGGCACCCCGAGCTGGCCTGGCAGCGGCGCCGTCTCGGTGTCGAGCGTGTTCTCCTGCGAGGACCATGCGGCCCGAGGTCGCACACCAGGATCGAGATCTTCGCGGCCGGTCTGGTCGGCGCCGGCGCCGACCGGGCTCGGCGGCCTCCCCCCAGGTGTGAAGCCGGGCCACGACTCGAGCAGCTCGGCCTTGGTGACCACCGTCCGCTCGCGGCGGTAATCGGCCAGCTCGAAGCGAGGTCCGAGGGTGATCGCCTCGGTCGGGCAGGCCTCGGCGCAGTACCCGCAGTAGATGCAGCGCATCAGGTTGATCTCGTACCGCTCCGCGTAGCGCTCACCGGGAGAGATCGGCGCCTTGGGATCGTTCTCGGCGGCGAGCACGTAGATGCAGCCGACTGGACATGCGGCAGCACAGAGCTCGCAGCCGATGCAGCGCTCCAGCCCGTTGTCGTAGCGGTGCAGGATGTGCCGTCCTCGATGGCGCGGCGACACCGGTTTCTGCTCCTCCGGGTACTGCACCGTGATGGGATGCGTCCCCATCTTCTTCAGCGTGAACGCGAGACCCTTCGCGATCTCCTTGATCAACGCCTCATCCTCGGCACCGTCATGCCCGGAGCGCGACGATCGCGCCGGTGACGATGATGTTGATCAACCCGAGAGGGAGCAGCACCTTCCATCCGAAATTCATCAGCCGGTCATAGCGGAGCCGTGGGAGTGTCCAGCGCACCCAGATCATCACGAAGAGCAGCACCCCGACCTTGCCGAGGAACCAGATGGGTCCCGGAATCCAGTCGAAGGGATGGAACGGCAGGAGCGGCAGCCAGCCGCCGAGGAAGAGTGCCGTGGCGATGGAGCAGACCGTGACCATGTTGATGTACTCACCGAGGAAGTACAGACCGAAACGCATCGCCGAATATTCGGTGTGATACCCGGCGATGAGCTCGGTCTCCGCCTCGGGAAGGTCGAACGGCAGGCGATTGGTTTCCGCGAACGCCGCCGTGAAATAGAGGATGAACGCGAGCGGCTGCAGGACGATGAACCAGAGTCCCTGCTGCGATCCCACCATCTTTTCGAGGTCGAGCGAGCCCGAGAGGATCACCACGCCGATGAGCGCGAAGGACACCGCCATCTCATAGGAGATGAGCTGCGCCGATGAGCGCAGGCCGCCGAGCAGCGAGTACTTGCTGTTCGATGCGAACCCCCCGAGGAAGAGCGAGTACACGCCCAGTGACGTGATCCCGAGAATAAACAGCAGGCCGACGTTGATGTGGGCGATGTCCCAGTGGAACACGTGTCCGAACCAGTCGTTGGTGCCCCACGGAATCACCGCGTACGCCAGCAGCGCCGAACCGCCGGCGAGGCTCGGCCCCACCAGGTAGAGGATCCTGTCGCGTTGGGCCGGTGCGACGTTCTCCTTGAAGAACAGCTTCAGCCCGTCTGCTGCCGGCTGGAGCATCCCGAAGGGCCCGACCCGGTTGGGCCCGTAGCGAAGCTGGATGCGGGCCGAGATCTTGCGTTCGGCGAGCGTCAGATATGCGAATGCGGTCAGGAGGAACACGACGAGCACGCCGCACTTGATGAGCAGCACCCACCAGAGATCGTCTGGCCCGATCACGCGACCGCCTCTGTGGTGAACAGGGCGCGCCCGCCGTTGCCCGCGCGCCCATACGCAGGAAACTCGTCGCGCAGCAGGCGGTTGACCGCGAGCGGATCGCCCGATCCCCAGCCAATTGCTCCCATCTCACCTGCAATGCTGGTGAGCACACGCGTCTCCACCGGCGTCGCCGACGCGGGTGGCAAGCCGGCGCGGATCCGCTGAACACGCCCCTCGACGTTGGTGACGGTACCCGCTTTCTCGAAGATCGCGTGCCCGGGAAACAGCACGGTCGCGTAGCGCGACACGACGCCCGGACGTGTGTCGAATGCCACGACGCACGCCGCCTTGCGCACGGCGCGCTCGAGCAGGTCGCCGGCTGCCTCGAGTGCCGGATTGGGGCCGAGCATGAGCAGCCCGCGCATCTCTCCGGCCGCAAGCCCTTCAAGGATCTGGCGGCCATTCTTGCCCGGCTCCGCGATCGATGCGTACGCCGGGCCGAAATTCGGCAGCAGGCCAAGGTCTTTGGCTCCGCGACCGTTGGTTCCGCGCGTGATCGTGAGCCGGCGCACAGCGGCGGCCGCACCGAGTGCGCTTGCGAGCCCAGCCGCATGCTCGCGATTGGTCTCGTCGGCGATGAGGCCGATGCGCGCAGCGGTGCCGGCGGCAGCCACAGCATCTCCCGTTGACACGTCGCTGCTCAGCCGGATCACGCGCGCGCCCTTCTTGCGCTCGGCCTTGTACAGGCGCAGTGTGAGCACGGGTGCCTGCTCCTCCGGCTCGGTCCCGAGCACGATCAGCGCATCGCAATCCTCGATGTCAGCGATGCCGAGCTCGTGCTCATCCGCCGACAGTCCCTCGAACGCCGCGAGCTGATGGTCCACATGCGGCGTGCCGATCACCTGCCGGGCGATGCGTTCGAGCAGGAACAGCTCCTCATTCGTGCTTGCACTCGAACCGAGCACGCCGATCGATCCCGCGCCGTACTCATCGGCGATCTCGCGCAGACGCCGTGCTGCCTGGGTGATCGCCTCGGGGACCGACACGTCACGCGACTCGTCGTCGCTGCGCACCACCGGACGGCGGACCCGGTCCGAGCTGTTCCAGCGGTCGAAGCTGTAGCGACCGCGATCGCAGAGCCACATGTCATCGACGAGCGGATTGTCGCGCGATGCAAACCGGCGCACCTCGAAATCTCGACTGTCGACATTGATGTTGCATCCGTAGGAACACTCGGGGCAGATGCTGGCCGTCCGCTGCAGATCCCAGGGCCGCGAGACGAAACGGTACTTCCTGTGGGTGAGCGCCCCCACGGGGCAGACCTCGGGAAGGTTTCCCTGGAACTTCGATTGCAGCGGCTGGTCATCGAAGGTCGCCACCAGGGTGTCGACACCTCGTTGCTGGAGAACGATCTCCTTCTCACCGGTGATCTCGTCGTAGTAGCGGACGCAGCGCCAGCACAGGATGCATCGCTCCTGATCGAGTTCGATGTGCTCGGAGAGCGGGAGCGCCTTCTTGAAATGGACTTTCTCGGTGATGGGGAACCGCGAGATTCCCGGTCCGTAGCGGAACGTGAAGTCCTGGAGGTCGCACTCCCCTCCCCGATCGCAGACCGGGCAGTCGAGCGGGTGATTGAGGAGCAGGAATTCCAGCATCCCCTCGCGAAGCTTGGTGACCTCGGGCAGGTTGGTGCGAACGACCATGCCATCACCCGCCACCGTCGCGCATGCGGGTTGTGGCTTCGGGAACTTCTCGATGTTCACGAGACACATCCGGCACACGGCGACCGGGTCCATCTTTGGATGGGCGCAATAAATCGGAATGTGGATGCCGGCCGACGTCGCTGCGTCGAGGACAAGCGTGCCCTTGGGGACACGGAGATCGCGTCCATCGATGCTGATGCCGACGCGGCCGTCATCCGGCTGTTCGGGCGGCGTTCCCGTTTCCGCCACGGCGGTCACGCCACCAGAGCCGTGGCGTGCGCCCTCACCGGGCAGCGGCCGGCACCGCAGTGCGCTTCGAACTCGTCACGGAAGTACTTGTACGCGGACATCACGAACCAGGTCGCGGTGTCACCGAGCGGGCAGAAGCAGCGACCGTCCATGTTCGAGCAGATATCCGCGAGGCTCGTGAGCTCTGCTCGTGACGCGAGACCCGCCTCGAGCCGGTGCATCAGCTCCGATTCGAAATAGGTGCCCTCGCGGCACGGAACGCACTTGCCGCACGACTCGTGACGATAGAAGTCGACCAGCCGCATCGACACGTCGACGAGGCAGGTCGTCTCATCCATGAAAACCATCGCGCCCGCCCCGAGCGATGACCCCGCTTCCTGCACGGCATTCATGTCGAGGGGCAGGTCGAGGTGCTGCGGGAGCAGCACCTGCATGGAGCCGCCCCCGGGCTGGAAGGCCTTGAGGGAGCCGTCCTTCCATATGCCGCCGCACTCCTCCTCGAGCAGCTCGCGAATCGGCGTGCCGAGTTGCATCTCATAGTTCCCGGGGCGATTGATGTGGCCACTGCAGCAGAACACCCTCGTCCCCGTGCTCTTCTCAGTGCCGAGCGACTTGAACCACTCGCCGCCGCGCTGCACGATGTGGGGCAGGTTGCACAGCGTCTCGACGTTGTTCACGACGGTAGGCTGACCGTAGAGGCCCTTGATCGCCGGGAACGGCGGCTTGAGCCTGGGTTGACCCCGAAGCCCCTCGAGCGACTCGATCAGGGCCGTCTCCTCTCCGCAGATGTAGGCGCCCGCGCCGCCGTGCACGATGACGTCGCAGTCGAAGCCGCTGCCGAGGATGTTGCGACCGATGTACCCGGCTGTCCGTGCCTCCTCCACCGCCCGCTCGAGCAGGAGCCGTTGGTCGTGATATTCACCCCTGATATAGATGAAGGAGATGTTCACCTGGAGTGCATAGGACGCGATCAGCAGCCCCTCGATGAGCTGGTGCGGGCTCTTGTCGATGAGGTACCGATCCTTGAAGCATCCCGGCTCGGATTCATCCGCATTGCAACAGAGGTAGCGCGGGAACACGTCCTTGGGCAGGAACGACCATTTCATCCCAGTCGGGAATCCCGCCCCTCCGCGACCGCGGATGTTGCTCGTCTTGACCTCGGAGACCAGCGTGTCCGGGGTGAACTTCTTGAACGCATCACGGAGCGCCTGGTAGCCACCGACCCGCTCATACCCCTTCAGGGTCTGGAGGCCCTCCGCGCCGAAATCCTTGGTGAGCAGCTTGTACTCAGCCATCGACGCCGGTCCGGTCCCGTGCAGTTCTGCTCATCGGCCGCTGCATCCTACTGAGCCGCCTTGCCGCGACGCTTCTTCGCAACTGTGTTCGCCGCTTCTGGCGCCGCAGAAACAGGCTCAGCGGTCGCGGGGCCCGTCGCCTCTCTCAGGGCTCCGAGGATCTCGTCCACTCTTTCGGGCGTCAGGTTCTCTTGGAAGTGGTGGTCCACCTGCATCGTGGGGGCGCCGCCGCAGCCTCCGAGGCACTCGACGGTGCTCGACCATGTGAAGGCCCCGTCCGCCGTGGTCTCACCGGATGCGCAACCGAGGGTCCGCTCGATGTGATCGACGATGCCCTCGGCGCCGCGGAGTGCGCACGAGACGTTGATGCAGACGATCACCTCGTGGCGCCCGTGGGGGTGCTGGAAGTACATCGAGTAGAAGGTCGAGACCGCCTCGACCTCGCTCGGGGCCACCTGCAGGATGACGGATACCTCGCGCATGGCCTCGGCAGTGATCTGACCCAATTCGTGCTGGACAGCCCAGAGGGCTGGAAGGATCGCGCTACGCGCGAGTGGGTAGCGGTCGCGGGCACGCTCGATCGCGGTCCGCGTCTCTGCCTGCAGCGTCATTTCGAGGTGCCCGCCGGATCGCAGCGGCGGGCTGCCGATCTCGCGGGAGTCATCGGTCGACGTCTCCGAGCACGATGTCGATCGAGCCGATGACCGCCACCACGTCGGCGATCAACTCGCCTCTGACCATGTGGGGCAGTGCGCTGAGGTTGCTGAAGGAGGGGGCGCGGACCTTGCAGCGATACGGCCGGTTGGTCCCGTCGCTCACCAGGTAGAAGCCGAGCTCGCCACGTGGCGATTCGATTGCCTCGTACACCTGACCGGCCGGAACTCGCATCCCCTCGGTCACCAGCTTGAAGTGGTGGATCAGCGACTCCATGCTGGTGTTGAGCTCGTTGCGCGGTGGCAGCGCCACGCGGCGGTCGGTGGTGTTCACCGGCCCGTCGGGGAGGTTCTCGAACGCCTGCGTGATGATCTTCAGCGACTCGCGCATCTCCTGCATTCGCACGAGGTAGCGGTCGTACACGTCGCCGGTCCTGCCGATCGGGACATCGAAATCAAAGTGGTCGTACGAGCTGTACGGGTGGGCTTTGCGCAGGTCGTAGGGCACGCCGCTCCCGCGGAGCGCGGGGCCGGTGGCGCCGTACGCCATGGCGTCCTCGGGGCTCAGCACCCCCAGCCCCACGGTCCGCTGCCGCCAGATCGGGTTCTTGGTGATCAGCAGCTCGTGCTCGTCGATGAGCTTGGGAAAGGTCTTGATGACCGCTCCCACCATCTCGTAGAAGGGGTCGGGAACGTCGGCGAGGAGCCCCCCGACGCGGATGAACGACGTGTGCATGCGCACGCCGCTGACCAGCTCATTGATGTCGAGCAGCTTCTCGCGATCGCGCCAGGCGTACACGAACGCTGTGGTTGCACCGAGGTCGAGCGCGCTGGTGCCGTACCAGAGGAGGTGGCTCGCGAGGCGGCAGAGCTCACACATGATCACGCGCAGGTACTGCCCGCGCAGCGGCACCTCGATGCCCAGCAGCCGCTCCACCGCCAGCGAGAAGCCCAGGTTGTTGAAAAGCGGCGAGAGGTAGTCCATCCGGTCCGTGTATGGGATGCACTGCTGGTACGTGTGACGCTCGAAGTCCTTCTCGAACCCGGTGTGGAGGTACCCGATGTCGGGACGGCATTCCCGGACCACCTCGCCGTCGAGGTTGAGGACAAGACGCAGCACCCCGTGTGTCGAGGGGTGCATCGGCCCCATGTTCAACTCCATGGTGTTCTCGCCGATCTGGACGAGATCGACGGCATCGAGGCCCGGCTCGACGCCGAGCAGCTCGCGTCCGGCCTCGTACTGCTCGCTGAGGGGATCGAGCGGCGCCGTCGGGCTCCCGGGAGGCGGCAGCGCGGTCATCGCGAGCCCCCCGGCATGTCCCGGGGGCGCTCCTGCGCGGGAAGGGCCCACTCCAGGTTGTGCGTGAAGGCGATCGGCTCGCCGAAGGATGCGTAATCCTTGCGGAGCGGATGACCGTCCCAGTCGGTGGGCAGCAGGATCCGCATCAGAGCGTGGTGCCCGGTGAAGATGATGCCGAGAAGGTCGAAGCACTCGCGCTCGTGCCAGTCCATGCCGGCGAAGACCAACTCGAGACTCGGGACGTTGGGATCGTCCTCGGTCACCTGCACGATCAGCCTGCACACATCGTTGTACTGCAGCGACCTGAGCGCGTAGACCACGTCGAACCGTGGTTCGACAGGCTCGCGGTCGGGCCAGTCGACCGCCGTGACGAACACCGGCGTCGTGTACGCAGCGTCCGGGTGATCGCGAAGCAGGGTGCAGACCTGCACGAGGTCGGCGCGGTCGATCCAGACGGTGACCTCGCCAAAGCCCGACTCGCGACGGCGCACCGCGGCCGGAAGCTCCCGCTCCAGGAGGTCTGCCGCCCGCGCGCCGCTCATGGAGGATCCCACGGCGGTCACCGCGCTACCCGAGCAGCGAGCCGGGGAGCTCCCCGGCGATCTTCTTCTGCAGCTTCATGACCGCGTCCAGGAGTCCTTCGGGGCGCGGCGGGCAACCGGGGATGTACACATCGACCGGGACCACCTTGTCGACGCCCTGGACGATCGCGTAGTTGTTGAACATCCCGCCGCTGGAGGCGCACGCCCCCATGCTGATCACCCACTTGGGCTCGGGCATCTGGTCGTAAATGTGCCGAAGGACCGGCGCCATCTTCTGCGACACGCGACCCGCAACGATCATCAGGTCGGACTGACGCGGCGACGCACGGAAGACCTCGCACCCGAAACGTGACATGTCATATCGCGCGGCGCCGGTGGCCATCATCTCGATGGCGCAGCAGGCGAGGCCGAAGAGTGCCGGCCACAGCGAGCTGTACCGGCCCCACTGGATGACCTTGCCGAGCGTCGTGGTCACAAACCCGCTCTGGAGAGCGGTCCGCTCCGCGGCCCCGGTGCGCGGAAGGGCGATGGTTCCCGCATCGGCGTCCGCGAGTAGGATGCTCCGACCTCCGCCGCCGGGAACGATCAATTCGTTGTTCAATCCCACCGCAGCGCCCCCTTGCGCCAGACGTAGAGGAGACCGACCAGCAGTGTCACGATGAAGATGGCCATCTCGACGCTGCCGAATACCTTGAGCGCCCGGACGACCGTGGCCCACGGAAACAGAAAGATCGATTCGACGTCGAAGATGATGAACAGCATCGCGGTGACGTAGAAGCTCACCGAGAAGCGGCGTCGCGCGCTCTCCCTTGGCACCATCCCCGACTCATAAGGAAGGTCCTTGGTTGGCGTTGGACGCTTCGGACCGAGCACCGCGTTGAGCAGCTGTGCGAATACAGCAAACGCCGCGCAGATGCCGAAGAAGAAGAGGATCGGCGCGTAGCCCGACAGCATCGCGGCCGATCGTAACAAACGATCCGCGACTGACGAAGTCCCCCACGAATCCAGCCGGGTCGCCTCGCAGGCGGGTCGTCCGCACCGGTCGGGGCGCATCAATCGGCCCGGGCTTCATTGAAGCGAGATCACGCGCCAGGGTGCGACCGTGTCTCCAGGACGGGTCGAATGGCGCAACCGCCGTCACGTTGGGGTTCCACCTGGGGCGGGAGCGATGGTGGACCCTGGATTCACGTTGGTCCCGGGGCGAGTTTAGTAGGCTTGGTCCAGTGACACTTACCGCTACCGCTCTCGACCGACCACCCCTCCAGGACAATCTCACCGAAGCAGACGCCAAGGCTCGCGCGGCACTTCTGTCCAACCTCTCGTACGAGGTGTCACTGGTGCTCAGCGACGATCCGGACGCCGAGACGTTCCAGAGCGCGACAACGATGGTCTTCGACGCCGCGCACGAGGGGTCGGAGACCTTCATCAACATTGCCGCGCGCTCAATCGACGAGTGCAACCTGAACGGCAAGCGCCTCAGCGAGGCCCAGCACGGGTTCGACGGCAATGTGCTCTGGCTTCGCGGCCTTCGCGCGGGATCCAACCGCCTGACCGTGACCGCCCAATGCGAATACCAGCACACCGGCGTCGGTTTGCATCGGTTGCGTGACCCGGTGGATGACGAGGTGTACGTGTACACCCACTTCGAGCCGTTTGACGCTCACAAGGTCCTCGCGTGCTTCGACCAGCCGGACCTGAAGGCGGGGGTGACCATGAGCGTCACTGCTCCGGGCCCCTGGCGCGTCTGTGGGAACGGCCGCGTCCTGCGCGTCGAGCGACGCGGTGACATGAAGACCTGGCATTTCAACACGACGCCACCCCTGCCGCCCTATCTGATCGCCGTCGTCGCAGGCAAATACCACACCGTGGAGCGCAAGCATCGCGACATCCCGATGGCCCTGTGGTGCCGGGAGTCGCTCGCCAGCTGGGTCGACGCACAGGCCGACGAGATCTTCGACATCACGGCCGCCGGCCTTGATTTCTTCGAGAAGTACTTCGGACTCACGTACCCGTTCGACGAGTACAACCAGCTGTTCGTGCCGGAATTCAACATGGGCGCAATGGAGAATCCGGGTTGCGTCACGTTCAACGAGGCCTACATCCATCGCGGTCAGGCGAGCGAGGCCCAGTTGCAGCGGAGGGCGGAGACGATCCTCCACGAGATGGCGCACGTCCACGGTTTCGGCGACGTCACCACCATGCGCTGGTGGGGCGACCTCTGGCTCAACGAGACCTTCGCCACCTACATGGCGAATCTCGCGATGGAGAAGTCGACTCGTTTCACCAATGCGTGGGTCGACTTTGCCAACAGTGTCAAGTCGATCGCCGCACGGCAGGACCAGCTGGTCACCACCCATCGCATTGCCGACCACGTGCCGGACACTGTTTCCGTCCGTCAGAACTTCGACGGGATCACGTACCACAAGGGTGCCTCGGTGATGCGCCAGCTGGTCGCGTGGGTCGGCGACGACGCCTTCATGCGCGGTGTGCAGGACTACTTCAAGCGATATCGCTGGGGCAACGCGGACCTGCAGGAGTTTCTGGACTGTCTGCGCCGCGCCTCGGGACGCGACCTCACGCGCTGGGGTCAGGACTGGTTGCAGACCACCGGGTTGAACACCTTCCGCGCTCACCTCACCGAGCAGAACGGCAGATACACGTCGTTCGCGGTTGAGCAGACTGCCGTCCCGGCTCATCCCACTCTGCGGGTGCACCGTGCCGGTATCGGGCTGTACGACCGCGACGCGAAGGGCATCCTCAAACTCCGCCGCCGTGTCGAGACCGACCTGACCGGCGCCATGACCCCGATCACCGAGCTGGTCGGCGAACGTGTCTGCGATTTGGTGCTGCTCAACGACGGCGACCTCACTTTTGCGAAGCTGCGATTCGACAAGCGATCCCTGGCGACTCTCAAGGCCGACCTTTCCAACCTGGACGATCCGCTCGCGCAGGCCCTGTGTTGGGCGGCGGTTTGGGATCTCACCCGAGACGGCGAGATGCCGACCCGTGAGTTTGTCGAGCTGGTCGCTCGGCACGCACCGGCCGAGAAGGATTGGCTGCTGGTCGAACGAGTCACGAGCCAGGCGCGCTCGGCGATCGACCTGTACGGAGACCCGGACAACCGGCGCGCCGCGCGCGAGCGGCTCCACCAGGTCGCCGCGACACTGGTCAGCCGGCCCGACCTGGCCAACGAGTTGCGCCTGATCTGGTCGCGGATCCTGGTGGCAACGGCTGCCTCCGAGGAGTCGCTGGCGAGGGTCGCCGCATTGCTCGAGGGTACCGAGACGATCGCTGGGATCGACGTGGACACCGACCTCCGCTGGCTGATCGTGGGCCAGCTCGCAGAAGAGGGGCACGCGGACGTCGCGCTGATCCAGGCAGCCATGGCCTCGGATCCCAGCGATATCGGACGGCGTCGTGGCATGGCCTCCCTCGCGGCGCGGCCGAACCCGGCGGCCAAGGAGGAAGCGTGGCTCCGCGTGGCAGACCCGAGCGCGCCCATGCCCAAGGCGTGGAAGGGCTCGACGGACGGAGAGCTGTCGGTCGCCTCGATGGCGTCGATTCTTCGTGGCTTCTACATCGGGTCGGTGGGTGTCGGCGGCATGATGGCCCACGGACCGAACCCCGAGGTGCTCCGGCCCTACGTCAAGCGCTATCTCGACGCCCTCCCAAAGGTTTGGGCCGAGCGCACCATCGACGAAGCCGAGGCTTTCACCGAGTGCCTGTATCCGACCCACCTGGTGGACGATCAGGTTGTCGCAGCCATCGATTTTGCGCTCGAGAGCGGCGAGCTTCCCGGTCCCGCGGTGCGCATCCTTCGCGAGGGTCGCGACAGCATGCTGCGAGCGCAGCGTGCGCGCGAAGTCGATCGACTGGCCGGGGAGCCAGCGCCGACCAGCTAGCTGGCGGCGCTGCTCATCAGGGCGACGGCCTCGTCGTCCTCGTAGCCGCACGGACTCCCAGAGGGCTGGCCCTCGACACTGATTCGGTCGTAGATCGCGGCCAGGCGATCCACGGCGCGAAGCCATGTGAACCGTCCGGCGCGACGCCTTGCCTGCTCCCCCATCTCCGCTCGGCGGACGGGGTCATCCAGCACGTCGCTCATCGCGCGGGCGTAGTCGTCGGGGTCGTGGCCATCCACCAGGTAGCCGGTCACACCGTCCTCCACCACCTCGCGCAGGCCGCCGACTGCAGCGGCCACCACCGGGGTTCCGAGCGCATGTGCCTCGAGCGCGACCAGCCCAAAGCTCTCCGTCAAGGAGGGGACGACGCAGACGTCCGCCATCGCGTAATAGACGGCAAGTTGCTCATGGGGAACAGCGCCGACGAAGCGCACATGGTCACCGAGACCGAGGCGCGCCACATGACGCTCGAGCCGCTTGCGCTCCCCGCCACGGTTGTCGTTGGCGCCGTCGCCGCTGTCGTCCCCCGCGATCACCACCGCGAGGTCGGCAAACTTCGTCTCGGTCCTGAGCTGCGCCGCGGCGTCGATCAGGATCTGAGCGCCCTTGAGCGGTTCCAGCCTCCCCACGAACAGCGCAACGCGCGCATCTTTGAGCCCCAGGCTGCGCCGGAGCCCGAAGCCGTCGTGCTCCGCGAAGAGGCCGGGGTCGACGCCCGGCTGGGCGACGCAGATGCGGTCCCTTGACGCGCGATACAGACGGATCAGGTCCTTGGCTTCGGCCGCACTCCCGGCGACAAGCCTATCGGCCTGAGCGGCGAGCTCACCCTCGGCCTGCGCGCGCAGCGCGTCAAGGGGGAGGCCGGCGCGCGCCTTCGTCAGCGCCAGTGTGTGAAACGACTGCACCCACGCGATCCTCCACGCCTCGCGAAGCCGCCGGCCGACAAGACCGCCGTGCCAGTAATGACCGTGGATGGCTCGGTACGAACGACGCTCGGATGCAGCGTGGCGGATTGTTGCGTCCGTGAAATCCTCAAGCAGCGCTCTAACGTCCTCCTTGCGGAGCGGTCGCGGCGGACCAACCGGTAGCCGCACCAACCTGCTGAGCGGCGCGATCAATTCCTCGTCTGGACCGGGTCCGTCTCGACGCACGAACACGTCGGTCGGCACCCCGCGGAGCGACAGTCCTTCGCACAGTCTGCGGATCGCGAGATTCATGCCGCCGTTCTCGCCGCTGCCCAGATCCGATAGTGGCGACGCGTGCACGGAGATGACGGCGACCGCTCGCGGGCCGGCTTGAGGCATGAACTCAAGTGTACCCACCGGCCCCCTGGCGAACCCGCCGGGAGCCGGCGCATACTCGACCGCCACAACTGAATAACGCTCCGGGTGACGGGAAGCCGGTGACGAATCCGGCGCTGTCGCGCAACTGTGAGCGGGGAGCCGGCGGCCATCGTGCCACCGGGAGTGCGAGCTCCCGGGAAGGCGGCCGTGCACGGCGTTGATCCGCAAGCCAGGAGACCGACCCGAGGCGTCGACCTCCACCCCCGCGCACGACGGGAGGAAGCCTCATGCGGCGAGGACAACTCCGGCAAGGGTGGAGTCCCCTTCGCCGCGTGGGGTGCCGACATGGGCAGGACCAGGAGGGTCGCCGCATTGGCGACCACTGGAGCGACGGGCGCAGCGCTGCTCGCCTTCGCCATTGGAACGAGCAGCGCTGCCACGCAGGTGGACCCGGCATCGCGGGCCATCGAATACCTGCAGGGGCAGCAGTCGGGGAGTGACGGGTCGATCCCGGTGGGGGCGAGCACCGCCACGGTCAGCGAGGAGTACGCGATCGGGGCCGCCGCCGCCGGCTATGACCCCAATGCGCTGCGCCACGGCTCAGGCCCATCGGTGATGGCCTACCTCGCCGCCCACGCGGCCGGGGCATGCACCAGCGCCGGCGCCTGCGGGGAACTCCTCCAGGCGGTCGCCGCCGCCGGGCTCAACCCAGCCTCCTTCGGGGGCGTCGACCTGCTCACCACCCTCAACGGCTTCTACTCGGCGGGCAGCGGTGTCTTCGGCAACGGCGAGGCGTTCACCCAGGCCCTCGCCATCCAGGGACTGGTCGCCGCCCATCATGCGGTCCCGGCTGCGGCGCTCCGTCACCTGGTCGCCGCCCAGGACAGCGACGGGGGCTGGGACTACCTGCTCATCAAGGACGATCCCAACGGTCCGACCAACTTCGACACCAGTGACACCAACTCCACCGCCATGGTGCTCATGGCTCTGGACGCCGCCGGAATGCACTCCCGGGATCGCTCCGCACTGGCGTGGTTGCACACCCAGCAGGACAGTGACGGAGGCTTTCCCTACCAGGCCGGCAGCGGCGGCGATCCCGACTCCACTGCGCTCGTCCTCCAGGCCCTGGTCGCCACCGGTCAGAACCCACAGGCACCTCCCTGGTCGCCGGGCGGTCATAGTCCCCTTGCCGAGCTCATTGCCACCCAGGGGAGCAGCGGCGGCTTCACCTTCCCCGGCAACCCCGCTCCCGATCCCTTCACCACCGCACAGGTGCCTCCGGCTCTCGAACGCGCCGCCCTTCCCCTGACGTGCGGGAGCACCCGCTGCTTTCAGATCGGATCGACGCTGAACGGCACCGCGCCGACGCCGACACCGGTGCCCACGCCGTCGCCGAAGCCGCGGCCCACGTCGGCTCCGGAGCCTTCCGGCACGGGCAGCGCCACGGCGACGCCTGCACCGACCGGAGCCGTGCTGGGCGTGACCGCGACGCCGATCGGGCCGACAAGCAGCGCGGCGCCGACGTCGCCGGGAGCGGGACCTACTCCGACAACTGCACCCGCGCTCGCCGTCGCACCCTCAGCAGGGAGAGGGTTCCCGACCGCAGCTGTCTATGTGATCGCAGCCCTGGCGGCGGCATTCGTGGCGGCCGGCGTCCCGCACCGAACGCGACGCCGGGGCGGAACGTGACCGTGCGCGTGATGCGGCGGCTCGTGCGCGTCGCGTTCGCGGTACCCGTGCTGGCGCTTGGCCTGGGGGCGGTGTCGAGCGTCGCCCGCACCGGGCCTGTCCAACCGCTCTGCGCGCACGCGTCCTTCTCGCACCGGGCGGGCCTTGTCGTCGAACACGGGGACGGGCAGGTCATCCGGCGCTGCGTCGGCTTCGACGCCTCTACCGCGACCGCCCTCGAGGTGCTGCAGGCAAGTGGCCTCGAGGTGGCCATCTCGTCGTATGGAGGCAGCTTCGGCGCGGCGATCTGCCAGATCGACAACGAACCTGCGACCTATCCTCCGGGCTGCTTCTCGACGTCCGGCTCGTACTGGGTGCTGTTCGTATCGCGCGGCGGCGGTGCGTGGGCCACGTCGGACCTCGGCGTTTCGAACGTTACGGTCAATGGCGGCGACGACATCGGCTTCAGATACGACTCTCAAACGGGGACCGATCCACCTCCGCCGTCGCCGGCCGGCACCTGCCCGGCGGTGACGCCGCCACCCACGCGGACACCGACGCAGGCGGTGACTCCCACCTCGTCAGCGCACGCGCAAGCAGGCTCCTCCGCAGCGCCGACATCGCGTCGCGCAACGCCTGCATCAACGACGACACCGACCGCGGGTGTCCTTGGGATCGCGACGCCCGAAGCGACGCCGAAGGCCCTCGCAACCTTCGGCCCCGCGACCAACCCGCCCGGCGTCGATATCGGCCTCCTGCTCGCGGCCATAGGAGCAGGAGGGCTCGTCGGCCTGCTCGGCACGCGCGCGCTGCGAAGGCGTCGCGAGTGAACCCTCGCGCGCTCGCGGCCTGGTCGGTCTCGGGCATCACCATCGCACTAGCGTCAGGCAACCCTGTGTATCGGGGGCTGGTGCTGCTGTGCGCGCTCAACGTTGTCGTCGCCCTGAGGCGACCCGAGGTCTCGCTGCGTGGTCTCGCGATCGCGCTGGTGATCGCCGCGGTGATCGCCATCGTGGTCACGACTCTCGCGAGCCACACCGGCGCACATGCATTCCTCGCGCTGCCGGCCGGCATACCGGTGGTCGGCGGACCACTGACGATCGAGGCGGTGGTCTTCGGAGCGTCAACGGGTATTGGGATCGCTGCGGCTGTCCTCGCAGCCGCGCCGCTTTCCCTTGTGGTGATGCCGAATTCGCTGGTCGACGCCCTCCCGAGCGCGCTGGCGCGCACCGGCGCCGCAATCGGCACAGCGCTCAATCTCATCCCCGGAATCGCACGCAGCGCGACCGAGATCCGCGACGCACAGCGAATGCGCGGGTGGCGTCCCCGGCGTGTGCGCGAATGGCCGGATCTCGCCGTGCCGGTCGTGCTCACCGCGCTCGAGGGTTCCATCACGCTCGCCGAGGCGATGGAGGCGCGCGGATACGGGTCGGGTGCGCGGACCCATTACGGCGAAACTGCCTGGACCCGAGGGGATATCGCGGTCTGCGTGCTCGCTGCTCTGGCTGCGCTCACGTTTGTGGCGTTGCGTTTCGCCGGTGTCGTCAACGACTGGTACCCGTTCCCCAACGTCGCACCGCCGCCGATCAACGTCATCGGTGTGGCCTGCTGTCTTGCCCTCGCCGTCCCCGCGCTGGTATGGCGACGATGACGTCGAGGCCGATCGCTTCGTTCAGCGGCTTCACCTATCGATATCCCAATGGACGGCGCGACGCACTCGACATCGCCGATCTTCAGGTCACCGACGGTTTGACGGTGATCACTGGAGACTCGGGCTCCGGCAAGTCGTCGCTCATGCGCGTCTTCAACGGCCTGGTGCCGCATTTCCATGGCGGCACCGTCGGCGGGACGGTGGAAGTCTGCGGTCACGACGTGATCACGACGCCGACGCGTGTGCTTGCCAGGGATGTCGGCTTCGTCTTCCAGGATCCCGAGTTGCAATCCGTGTATCCGACGGTCGAGCGAGACGTTGCGTTCGGGCTCGAGAACATCGCGACATCGCTGTCCGAGATGCCGGGGCGAGTCGCCGAGGCTCTGGAGCGAACCGGCATTGCCCACCTGCGCGGCCGTGCGGTTGCCACGCTCTCCGGCGGTGAGCGTCAGCGCCTCGCACTTGCTGGTGTGCTGGCGATGCGGCCACGCGTTCTTGTGCTCGATGAGCCCCTGTCGCAGCTCGACGATGACGGCGCGCGGTCGGTGGTCGCCATCCTGGCCACGCTCGCCCGCGACGGCATCGCGGTGGTGGTCGCCGAGCACCGTCTCGAGCAGTTGGGTCTCCTGGCGAGACGGTTCCTCGCGATGGAGGGCGGCCACGCGGTGAACGCAGCGATAGCAGGTACGCGACAGATCCTCGAGCGACCGGCGCCGGCCGCCTCGCGCCACGCGCCGTGGAGCCCCGTCTGGAGGCTCACCGACGTTGCGGCGGGGCCGGCGCGCACGCCGATCCTCGAAGGGATCGACCTCGAAGGCCACGCCGGCGAGGTGGTGGCGCTTGTCGGCCCCAACGGCGGCGGTAAGACGACGCTGCTGCGAACCATCGCAGGGCTGCTCGCGCCGCTCTCCGGGAGGGTGGATCGCGAGCCCGGGCGAGTCGCATTCCTTCCCCAGAATCCGATGGCCCTCCTCCACCGGGCGACAATCGCGTCTGAGGTGGCGTGGACCGTGCGCGGGGATCCACCCAACGGCGACACCGATCGGCTCCTCAGCGAACTTGGCCTCGCCGGCCTCGCGGATCGCGACCCTCGCGATCTGAGCACCGGAGAACGTCAGCGCGCTGCGATCGCCGCCGTCCTGGCCGGCGAACCACGCATCGCTCTCCTCGACGAACCCACGCGCGGCATGGACGGCAGGGCTCGCGAGACCCTCTGCCGCGCCGTGCAGCGCCTGCGCTCGTCCGGCAGCTCGCTTGTTATTGCCACACACGACAGGAACCTGGCGGCCGCTGTGGCGGATCGCACCGTCGCGGTCGGCACGGGTGTGGCGCGTGAGCTCAGTCCGGTGGCTGTCGCATGAGGGTCGCCGTGATCTCGGTTGCCGGATTCGCTCTGTTCCTGTGGCCGTTCGTGGCAGCGGACACACCACCGGCGGCGACATCGGTGGCACTGAGCCTCGGTATCGTCGCGGTGCTGATCTTCGTGGAGGCATCGACGCGGCGCCTCGACGCGCGGAGGTTCGCCCTGCTGGCAGCGATTGCAGCCATCGACGCCGCACTGCGGCTCGTGATCGTCACTGGGCTCGGCGGCTTCAGCCCCATCTTCTTTCTCATCCTGGCCGCGGGGTACGTCTACGGACCCTCGTACGGCTTCCTCGCGGGATCGGTGGCGCTGCTCGCTTCAGCGGTGGCCACCGGCGGGATCGGACCCTGGCTTCCCTACGAGATGATGGGTTGCGGCCTGGTGGGCGTTGTGGCGGGCCTGGCCGGCCTGCGCCGATCCGGCCCGGTGACCTGGCGGGACATCGTCATCCTCGCCGCCGTCGGCGCGGTGACCGGGTTCGCATATGGGGCGCTCCTTGACGTGTGGGACTGGACCACGTATTACAGGGGAGCCCCGGGCTTCGGATGGCAACCGGGCCTCTCGCCTTCGGCCGCGCTCGCCCGGTTCGGTCGGTTCTACGTGGCGAGCTCGCTCCTGTATGACAGCTTCCGCGCGATGGGCAACGCGCTTGCAGTCATCGTCCTGGGGGCTCCGGTGCTCGCGGGGCTGATCCGCATGCGGTCTCGTTTCCACGTGATCGTCCTGGACGGAGCTCGGCCCGTTTTGGTGGCGCCGCCTCAGTAGGGAGGCACGTTTCGGTCATCCAGAGGTGAGCGCAAGCACCGCGAAGACGACGGAGACGATGGCACCGATGACCAGGGGCAACTTCGAGAGTGGCCACGGAGCTCGCCGGCTCACCGCGAAGGTGACCCCAAGGGTCACCGCCATCCCGGCTCCATACAGATAGTGGAGCTCGTGGACAGGACGATGGCCCATGAGATAGAGCGCTGCACCGAGGATCACCTGGACCGCGACGGCGAGCAGCAGCGCTCGCAGATAGATCTTGAGCACGAACCCCACGAACGGCGTCACCAGTGAGATCAGCGCCACGAGCGCTCCGAGCACCGCGGCCACGACGAGGATGAACCCGAACTTCTGATGCAGGGTCACCCAGTCGATCGCGGCGATCATCAATCCGGCCAGTACTGCTCTTCGCGGATGGCCTTGTTGTCGAAGCCTGCGCGGCGCATGATCGCTCGCGCCCCACCGATCATCCCGGGGTGACCGCAGAGGAAGACACCGCCATTTCCCGGCCGGATCCCCGCGGCGTCGGCGTACTTGCGCATCACGTCCTCGACCCTTCCGAGCTCACCCGTCCATTCGGGGTCTTCCCACGGCCTGCTCACGGTCGGGACGTAGGTGAACCAGGCGAACTCTCGATCCAGCGCCACGAGCTCCTCCGCATACCCGAGTTCGACAGAGCGAGCCGCGCCCTGGAGTGCGACGACCGGAACCGGCGTCCATTCACCGGCACGGGCGCGTGTGGCGAGAGTCCGCAACAGGCTGACGAAAGGTGCGATCCCGGTGACCGTGGCGACGAACAGGTGAGGCTCGTCGAGGAGGGGTGCCTCGCGAAGGAAGAGTCCCTTGGTCCGCCGCCGGACGATGACCTCGCTGCCGACACCGAGAGCAAAGAGCGGATCGGAGAGCTCTCCTTCCGGGACCCGCTCGATGAAGAGCTCGATCTCACCCTCGAGTGGCGACGAGCAGATCGAGTACGGCCGCTCGATCACCCGGCCGTTCGACTGCAGTCCGAGGGTCACGTACTGCCCGGGGCGGTAGGGAAGCTCGATTTCGGGACGGATCCGGATGATCCAGAGGTCCGGTGCCGGGTCGCGACGTGACACCACTGTCGCGGCGGCGTATTTTTCCGGATCCATCATTAGCGCCTTGAGAGTGTAGGGGGATGCATGGGACGCGCCTCGTTTCCCGAAAGGGCGGAGACTGTCGGCAATGTACGGTCCACTCGCTCTCGTCGGCGGCGACGAGTTCAACCCCGGCAACGAACGTCAGGACGAGATTCTTCGCGACGCGTGCGGCGGACGGCCCGCCTACGTGGTCGCGACCGCTGCCCAGGACTTTGCGTCAGGAGCCGTTGAGTCCGCCCGGCGATGGTTCGCCGGCTTGGGGCTCGAGGTGCGTGAACTGCGCATCCGCACCAAGAACGACGCCTGCTCGCCGGAGATTGCGGAGGCGGCCGCCGGCGCCGGACTCGTCTATATCGCGGGCGGCGATCCTGGATGGGTCGTCGAGGTCCTCCGCGCAAGCCCTGTCTGGAAGGCTATCGCCGCGGTCTGGCGGTCTGGCGCGGCCCTCGCCGGGTCGTCCGCCGGTGCCATGGCCCTGTGCGAGTGGTGTCTCGTGCAGACCAGCTGGCCCGGTGAGGTCGACGAGCGCTCGGTCGACGCCCTCGGGCTCGTCCCGGGCTGCGCGATCCTCCCCCACTTCGACATGCTCGGCGACGCGTGGATTCCATGGGCGCAGGAAGGCCTCGGCGAAGAGATCCAGGTCATCGGTATCGACGAGCGAACCGCCGCGGTGCTGCGCGACGGCAGCTGGGAGGTGTTCGGTCCTGGTGCCGTGACGATACTGCAAGGGCCGCTGCGTTCTCGCCACATCGAGGGCGAAACAATCGACGAAATGTCGAATCCGGAACCTTAACCCTCCTCAGCCCGTAATCCGAACGTAACCCTGCTCCGTTTACTTGTATGACAGGCTGGATAACCTGAGCAGCGAAGGTACATACGTGAGACGACAATCGAGATGAGCTTCCAGAGCGCAATCACCGACATGGACGCGGCCAAGGCCCGCGCCGAAGACCTCAAGGCCCGACGCAGGCTGCGCATCGAACACATTCAGCGGCTCGAACGCGTCCTCGACACCGTCGAGCACCACAACCTGCAGCGCGACCGCCAGGTACCACCGGATATGTGGCGCCAGCTCGCGGAGCTCGAGGTGGTCCTGCCGGTCCCGGCTCCCCCTGCCCTGTGGCAGGCACGGAACACCGCGCGTCTTCATGACGCGCTGCTCGACTGGGAGGCCGATCTCCTGGACGAGGTCGCGCCCCACCGCGTCGCATACGACGACACGCACGACGACTGACCTCACCGCCTGACACCGGTCTGGCACACTCAGCGGACGTGACCACCGCTGAACGCATGGCGCTCATCGAGCGCAACACCGCCGAGGTCATCGGCGCAAACGAGTTGCCGCCCCTCATGGACGCCGGCATCGAGTTGCGTCACTACATCGGCTTCGAGATCTCCGGCAAGACGCACCTCGGCACCGGGCTGATGAGCATGGCGAAGGTCCGCGACCTCACCGCCGCCGGCGTGCACTGCTCAGTACTCCTTGCCGATTGGCATACCTGGATCAACGACAAGCTGGGCGGCGACCGCGACCTCATCCGCCGTATCGCCACCGGCTACTTCACCGAAGCTTTCCGCGCGTCATTGCTCTGTGTCGACGCCGACCCGGATTCGGTCGAATTCGTCCTTGCGTCGGATCTCTATCGGAACGACGACGAGTACTGGGCCACGATGATCGAGGTGAGCAAGAACACGACGCTTGCACGGATGCAACGCAGCATCAGCATCCTCGGCCGTCAGGAAGGCGACAGTGTCGACTTCGCCAAGCTCATCTACCCGGCGATGCAGGCGGCGGACATCTTCGCGCTCGGTGTGCACATCGCCCACGCGGGCATGGACCAGCGAAAAGCGCACGTGATCGCGCGCGACGTCGCCACGCACCTGCGCATCCACCCACTTCCAGGTGTCGATGGCGAGCCGATCAAGCCGGTCGCCCTCCATCACCCGCTCCTGCTTGGCCTTCGCCGCCCCCCGGTATGGCCGGTGCCCCCGGAATCGGCGCGCGATGTCTTCTCGGCGATGAAGATGAGCAAGAGCGATCCCGGCTCCGCGGTGTTTGTTCATGACAGTCCTGACGAGATCAGGGCCAAGGTCAGGAAGGCGTTCTGCCCGCCCGGCGAGGTTATCTTCAACCCGATCCTCGACTGGATCGAGAAGCTCGTCTTCGCCATCGCCGGCGGTCCCTTCGTGGTCGAACGGTCGGAGGCCAACGGCGGCCGGATCACGTTCGACACTCCAGACGAGGTGATCGCCGCGTATGTGGACGGGTCGCTTCACCCGATGGACGCCAAGTCCGGGCTCGCCGCGCGACTCATCGATCTGCTCGAACCCGCCCGCATCCACTTCGCAAAGCCCGAGGTGCACGCGACACTCGAGGAGATCGACGCGGCCCTCGCCTAGGGATCAGCGCAGGCCGACGGCCCGTTGTACGCGCTGGAGGGTGGCGTCCGCCACGAGATGCACGCGAGCGGCCGACTCGGCGAGGGTGCGGCGAAGCCCGTCCTCGTCCGCGCGAAGCTCCGCGTATCGAGCCTGAATCGGCGCCAGGGCGTCGACGATCGCATCGGCGACTGCGGACTTCAACACGCTGTAGCTCTTGCCCTCGAACTCCACAAGCGCCGCGTGAGTGCTCATGTCCTTCAACGCCGCGTAGATCTCGAGCAGATTGCCAACCCCCGGGCCGACCGGTCCGCGCACCGCGGGCTCGGTGTCGGTGGTTGCCCGTGCGATCTTCCGGCGCACGACGTCCGGGGGATCGAGGAGCAGGACCGCGTGTCCGGCGCGCTCCATGGCAATGCTCTTGCTCATCTTCTCTTCAGGCGTATCGAGGCCCATGACGCGGGCGCCAACCTGGCTGATCAGCGCCTCAGGTACCTTCACGATACCCCCACGTTGTGAGTTCAGCCGGTTCGCGAGGTCGCGGCACAACTCGATGTGCTGCCGCTGATCCTCACCGACGGGGACGAAGTCCGCGTCGTACAGGAGGATGTCCGCGGCCTGCAGCACCGGGTACGTGAAGACCCCGGCATTGACCCGCTCACGACCCTGAGCCTCGATCCGTGCCTTGAACTGCGTCATCCTGTCGAGCCAGCCCATCGGGGTGAGCGTCTCGAGGATCCAGCACAGCTGCGTGTGGGCGGGGACGTGCGACTGCACGAAGATCTCGCAACGCACGGGGTCGAGACCGCAGGCGATGTACATCGCGGCCAATTCCAAGGTCAGCGACCGAAGGCGCTCCGGGTCAGGGTGGCGTGTGAGCGCGTGCAGGTCGACGATGCAGAAATAGTTCTCGTAGCGGTCCTGGTCACGGGCCCAGTTGCGCAGGGCGCCGAGGTAGTTGCCGAGGTGGAGGCCGAAATCCGGCTGGATGCCACTCAGAACACGGGGGCGTGGGGCAGCGGTCTGGGACATCACGGCCACCAGCCTATCGTCAGGCGGTGCGGCGGCGCTGGCGGCGAGGCTTCGCGACCGCGCGCGGCGACCAGCACTCGGCGATGAATCCCGCGATTTCCGCGGTGAAGCGCTCCGGGCGGAGCCGCAACTCGAGAATGTGGGACGCTTCGACGAGCCGGGCGTTGGGAAGTTCGCCGGTGAGCACACCGGCGTCGGAGAACGGATGGACTGGATCGATGTGATGTCCGATGACCAGCGACGGCATGGTCAGCTCGCGCCGCTGCGCGCTGTACGGAGCGATGTGGCTGAAGAACAGCCCCTGGAGCAGCGCGGCGCTCGGTCCGGGGTCCTGGCGAACCACGTCGAGCGCCACGTTGCCCCAGAACGGAATCAGTCGCCGCGGGATCCGGCGTAGGCCTGACGCGACCGGTCGCATCAGCCGCTCGCCGAAATGCAGCGCAACGAGAAGGGGACCGAACGCGATGACCGATGCAACCAGCGCGTTCTCGAGCACCGGCATCTCGATGATCATGCCCCGCACTCGCTGGGGTGCCGCATGCGCGATCTCGAGCGTGACGTTCGCGCCCAGGGACGTTCCCCCGATCACTGCTTCATCGATGTCGAGATGGTCAAGCAGCGCGACGGCATCGCCCGCGAAGGATTCGATCGAATACTCCGCCATGTCGTTGGGGCGATCGGATTGGCCGTGGCCGAGCGGGTCGAGGGTCAGCACGTGCGCCCCGCTCGCGGCCAGCGCCTTGGCGAGGTGCTCCTGCATCAGCGCCGGGATGAGCAGCCCTGGCATGAGCAGCACCCAGCGCTTGCCTTCGCCGAATTCGGTGTAGGCGAGACGGTGACCCCGGGACGTGAACGCCGAGGGCACGATCCGCGGCTGGCGATTGACGGACATCGCGCGAACTATGCCGCAAAAACCCCGTGAGGCCGCTACTCGTTCTCGTACTTGAACGAGACGTTGAGGCGCGTGCGAAAGCGCGCGACCTTGCCGTTCTCGACGGTCAGGTCGAGCTTGACCACCTCGGCGATGCGCAGGTCGCGGAGCGACGAGGACGCAGTCTCGATGGCGAGCTGGGCTGCCTTCTCCCATGACTCGGCGCTGGTTCCGACCAGCTCGGTGACGCGGTAGACGCTCTCAGCCATGAGCACACTCCCTGGACGTGGACACAAGGAGGGCTATTCTGATCCCAGTGGCGCCGGATCGGCGTCCTGGTACATCTGACCTAGAGTCATGCACCATGCGAACGCTGATCAGAACCGCCGGCCGCTTCCTGCTTTCTGGGATCTTTGTCTACTCCGGCTACGGGATGCTCAACAATTCGGAGCGCTACGCGAAGATCGCAGCGGATGCGCTGCCGATGGTGCCCAACGAGCCGATGATCGCCAAGGTGCAGGGCGCCGCGATGCTGGTCGCCGGGACGACGCTTGCGCTGGGTTTCATGCCAAAGACGTCCGCTCGCGTGCTCGCGCTGACGCTGATCCCCAGCACGATCATCGGCCATCCCTTCTGGAAGTCCGAAAAGCCCGACGAGCGACGCGCCAGCCTCGTGCACTTCTTGAAGAATGCGGGGCTCTTCGGCGGTCTGCTGTACATCAGTGCGGACAAGCGAACTCAGCGCGACCCCGAGGACTGATCCTGGAGCTCAGCCGGCGTCGAGAGTCGACAGGTAGGCTCCCAGCCCTTCCTGCCAGTCCGGCAAGGGCGGCTCACCAAGCTCGCGCCAGGCGCGATTGTCGAGCACCGAGTACGCGGGGCGCACGGCCGGGGTCGGGTATTCCGCTGTAGTGATCGGCACGACCTCGGCCATAACCCCGCGCGAGCGGATTGCGGCGACCGCCAGTCCGTGCCAGGTGGTCACGCCTGTGTTGGTGAGGTGGTACGTCCCGGGCGGCCCAACCTGGAGCAGCCGGAGCATCGCGGGCGCGAGATGGCCGGTCCACGTCGGCGCTCCGCGCTGGTCGGCAACGACCCGAACCTGCGTGCGTTCGGCGGCTATGCGCAACATCGTGAGCACGAAGTTGGGGCCTTGGCGGCCGTAGAGCCAGCTGGTGCGCACGATGATGTGGTTAGGGTTGCGCTCTCGCACCGCAATCTCGCCGTGCCACTTGGTCCGCCCGTAGGCTGACCGCGGCGCCGCCACGGCGGTCTCGGGGATCGGCGAACTCGCTGTGCCGTCGAACACGTAGTCGGTGCTGACGTGACAGCAGCGAATGCCCGCCGCCGCGGATGCCGACGCCACGTAGCCCGCACCAGTGGCGTTCACCGCCTCCGCGGTCGTTTCGTGCTCCTCAGCAGCATCGACCCGCGTCCACGCCGCAGCGTTGATGACGGCATCCGGGTGAGTTTCGACGACGGCCCGCTCGACAGCGGCTGCGTCGGTGATATCGCAATCCAGCTGGGTCAGGCCGATCATCTCGTGGCCCTGCCGCCTTCCCTCGTCGACGAGGTCCCCACCGAGCTGCCCGGACGCGCCGAACACGACGTACCTCAGCGCTGCTCCCCCGGCGAGGTGCGCCTCACGTTGATGCCGTCAGAGCTCGACGCGAGAGTGGTCGCCGAGCATCAGTCGCACGGCGGTCGGGCGCGCCGGCGATTTGCAGACCTCGCACTCCTTGCCGATGAGCGATCCGTCGATCTTGCCACCGACGTCGTGGATCCTCGTTCCCTCGAGAACGATGCTGTTCTCGATTTCAGCGTTGCGCACCACGCAGTCGAAGTAGATGGACGTGAACGGGCCGATGTATGCGTTGTCCACCACCGTGCCGCTGCCGATGATCGCCGGCCCGCGGACCACGCAGTTGCGCAGTGTGGCCCCCTCCTCCACCACAACCTTGCCATGGAGGCGAACGTCCTCACCCACGATGCCATCGCATCGTGCCTCGAGTGTGTCCAGGATCATCCGATTGGCCTCGAGGATGTCGTCGAGCCGACCGGTGTCCTTCCACCAGCCCTCGATGATGTGCGGCAGGACGCGCCTGCCGGTGTCGATCATTCGCTGAATCGCGTCGGTGATCTCGAGCTCGCCTCGGGCACTCGGCTCGATGGCATCGATCGCCTCGAAGATCAACGAGGAGAAGAGGTACACGCCCACCAGCGCCAGGTCGGAGCGGGGCACCGACGGCTTCTCCACGAGCGAGATCACACGTCCGTCCTCGAGCTCCGCCACCCCGAAGCGCTGCGGTTCGGGAACCCGGGCCAGCAGGATCATGGCGTCGGCTTCCGATCGCTGGAATTCGTCGACGAGGGTCCCGATTCCCTGGGCGATCAGATTGTCCCCGAGATACATCACGAAACTGTCCCCGGCCAGGAAGTCGCGGGCGATGCCGACCGCATGCGCAAGCCCGAGCGGGGCCTCCTGGTGGATGAAGGTGACGCTCGCATCGAACTTCGCTCCATCGCCCACCGCGGCGCACACCTCATCCGCGGTCTCGCCCACGATGATGCCGATGTCGTGTATCCCGGCCTGGGTCAGCGCATCGATGGCATAGAAGAGAATCGGCCGGTTGGCGACAGGGATGAGTTGTTTCGCGCCGGTGTGGGTGATCGGACGCAGCCGCGTTCCCTTGCCGCCGCTGAGGATGAGCCCCTTCACCGGGAGCCCGATGCTCGCATAGCCGCAGGGTACCAGCCGGTCAGGTGATCACTGTCCACGGCAACGGACCGTTAACGACGTCAGACGCACGCATGGCGGTGGTGGCGACGGTGCAACGGGTCGCAAAGATCGGTCTGACGAATCGTCTCAAACGCTCCGAATGCGGCTACGCTCTATCCCGCGACGCTCCGAGAGGGGGAGCGCCGCTCCTACCCCTTGTAGGATGCGCCGATGGGTCGCCATCTCATCACGAGCGCCTTGCCGTACATCAACGGGGTCAAACACCTGGGCACGCTGGTCGGGTCGATGCTCCCCGCCGATGTGTATGCGCGCCATCTGCGCCTGCGCGGCCACGACGTCCTGCTCATCTGCGCGACCGACGAGCACGGCACGCCCGCCGAGCTCGCTGCCGCTGAGGCAGGGCTCAGCGTCGAGGAGTACTGCGCGCAGCAGCATGCGATTCAGGCAGACCTGGTCCGGCGCTTCGGGTTGTCGTTCGACCACTTCGGTCGCAGCTCGTCGCAACAGAACTCTGAGCTCACCAGGCACTTCGCAGCGCGGCTCCGCGACAACGGCATGGTGGAGGAGCGGGTCACCGACCAGGTGTACTCACTCGACGACGCGCGGTTCCTTCCCGATCGCTACATCATCGGCACGTGCCCGCACTGCGGCTACGACCGCGCCAACGGTGATCAGTGCGAGAACTGTGCCCGCCTGCTCGAGCCGTCCGATCTGATCAAACCACGATCGGCAATCTCGGGCAGTACCCGGCTCGAGGTGCGCGCCACCCGTCACCTGTTCATCCGTCAGTCGCTGATGGCCGATCGGGTGCGCCGGTGGATCGACTCGCACCCTGACTGGCCGATCCTCGTGACATCCATTGCACGCAACTGGCTCAATGTCGGCCTCGAGGACCGAAGCATCACCCGGGACCTCAAGTGGGGCATCCCGGTCGGCTGGCCAGGATTCGAGGACAAGGTTTTCTACGTCTGGTTCGACGCGCCCATCGAGTACATCGGCGCCACCAAGGAGTGGGCTGACCTCGACCCCGACCGCCGCGACTGGCGTTCGTGGTGGTTCGACGCCGACGACGTGCGCTACACGCAATTCATGGGCAAGGACAACATCCCGTTTCACACAATCAACTTCCCGATCACGATCATGGGGTCGGGTGAGCCGTGGAAGCTCGTCGACTACGTCAAGGGGTTCAACTACCTGACGTACTACGGCGGTAAGTTCTCGACGAGCCAGCAGCGCGGCGTGTTCATGGATGCCGCGATCGAATTGCTCCCCGCCGACTACTGGCGGTACGCACTGCTCGCATCCGCGCCGGAGTCGGATGACAGTGAGTTCACCTGGGAGAGTTTCGCGCTGACCGTCAACAAGGATCTGGCCGGCATCTTCGGCAACTTCGTCCAGCGCACGCTCAAGCTGACCGAGAAGCTCTTCGGGATGACCGTCCCCGAGGGCGGCGAACCCGGCCCCGAGGAAGGGAATCTGGCGGCATCCATCGACGCCGCGCTGGCAACGTACGCGGCCGAGATGGACGCGATGCGCTTCCGCCCATCGGCGTTTGCACTGCGCAGCCTCTGGACCCTGGGAAACCAGTACCTGGACCGGTGCGCTCCATGGCACGAGACCGACCCGTCTCGGGTCGCCTGCATCCTGCGCACCGCCATCAACGTCGCACGCATCGAGGCGATCGTCTCTGCGCCGTTTGTGCCGTTCGCATGCGATCGCCTCGCTGCGACCCTCGGCCTTGAAGGCGGCGAGCGCTCGTGGCCGGGCGCCGCGAGCGAGGAACTGCTGACACTCCGGCCCGGTCGCGCGCTGCGGATGGGCGAGCCCCTGTTCCCGAGAATCGGCGATCGAAGCACGCTCGCGACATGGGTCGCCGAGATGGAACAGCGTTTCGGCGGCCCGACCTGACGTTTGGCGCTTCTGGTGCGTTCGTAACCTTTTTGACAGGTCTCCGAGGTATTCTGGCGGGTACAGATGGCATCCGATTTTCCGGTACCACCACCGCCTCCGCCGCCGGCCGAGTCCCCGGATAACGGAACCGGTCGACTTCGGCTGTTCGGGATCGGACTGGCCATTGCCGTGGTGGGCGCCACCACAGGGTTCATCGTGACCCACGCCGCACCGAACTTGGCGAATACCGCGGCGGCGACCAAACCGAGCTCCACACCGTCGGCGCACAAGCCCTCGTTCGGCGGCCACGGCTCCGGCCGCTTCGAATGCGCAGCACCGTTTGCCGGCGTCGGGTTTGGCGGACGGTGGTCCTTCGGCGGAGGCTTCTGCGGCGGGGAGACCGGCACAGTCCTCAAGATCAGTGGATCGACGCTGACCTTGCGGACGCTGGCGGGCACCGTCACCGTCACCACCACGTCGTCCACCACCTACAGCCGTGAAGACCAGCAGGTGCACCTCAGCGCCGTGAAGGTCGGCGACGTCGTTGCGGTGCGGGGCGACCGGACCGGCACATCGCCGACCGCGACCTCCCCGATCGCGGCGACAGCCATCACCATCGAGGTACCGAGCATCTCGGGGCGCGTGCAGTCGGTGAGCGGCGACACCGTCACGCTCGTGACCGGCGATGGGCAGCTCGCATACATCACCATCTCGAGCTCGACTGCGTATCACGGCGTCCGGGGCGCGGCTGCGACAAGCAGCTCGGTCAAGGCCGGCGTGTACATCGTGGCGCAGGGAACGCAGGTCAGCCTGACAACGTTCAACGCGGACAGCGTCGAGGTGCTCGGCGCGTTGAGCCTGACACCACACGGCCTCCCCGGCCATTCCGGCACCGTGCCCGAGCCCGCAGAGTCAGGGAGCGGGGTAATCCCCGCATAGGCTGGCGACAGCCCGAACGCTCGATGAGCGTGCGGGCATCGACGTCCACACAGGGCACGACCGGCTCACGGTGACCGCTGCCGCATGGCCCGCGCCCGGCGACGAAGCTCGCGTCGCTGCTCCGCTTTGGCTCGCAGGTCACGTGCGTTGTCGAGACGCTCCTGCTCGCGTTCAAGCTTGCGTTTGGACGCCAGTCTCGCGAGCACCGTCGGGTCGTCGGCCGCAGCAGCGCGCACCGCGCATCCCGGTTCGTTTTCGTGCTTGCAGTTCCTGAAGCGGCATTGACCGGCGACCTCGGTGAGGTCGCCGAACACTTCCTCGATGCCGGCACCGGCGTCCCACAGGCCGAGTTCTCGCGTGCCCGGGGTGTCGATGATGAGTCCGCCCCCCGGGAGCTCGATCAACTCACGGTGCGTCGTCGTATGCCGCCCCTTGCCGTCGGAGCGCACCTCGGCGGTGGCGAGCCCTTCGTTTCCCGACAACCGGTTGACGAGCGTTGACTTGCCGGTGCCGCTCGGTCCGACCAGCACGGCGACGAGCCCTTCGAGGAGCACCTCCCGGAGACGGGCGAGACCTTCGCCGGATGCATTCACCGCGATGACCTCGGTGCCCGTCGCGACGGAACGCGCGGCGCGGAGATCCGAGTCGATGTCGCCGCTCAGGTCTGACTTCGTCAGAAGGACGACGGGTGCCGCGCCGCTCGACCAGGCCATGGCGAGGGCACGTTCAATCCGTCTGAGTCGGATTGTGTGTCCGAGCGCCACAGTGATGAACACCAGGTCGATGTTGGCCGCAACCGCCTGGCCGGCCGTCGCCTCGCCGGCCGCGCGGCGCATCAGCGCACTCCGGCGCGGCAGGACGTGCATCGCAACGCCATCCTCGACCACAAGCCAGTCGCCGGTGGTGACGGCGCCATCGTCGGGCAGGCCTGACACTGTTGCCGCCAGCGGCACACGCTGGGGACCGGCGTCCGTCAAGACGGTGACCACGCGCCCGTCAACACGGACAACGAGGCCACGATGGCCGCTGCGAGTGGCGTCAGCGAACGCCGATTCGAGTGATCCGTTCCACCCCAGCGCGGTGAGACGGTGAGGGTCGTGAGACAAGTGGGAACTCCATGCTGCAGTGAGAGCCCGGAGCCCCGAGTGCAGTCCCGCGCCAGGATGTGGCGGGATTCAGCGGACGATCAGGCGGCGGAGCCGCCGGGCACGACGTCAGTGGTGGGCGCTGCAGGCGCATTCGCACGTGCCATGTCTGTTGCCCTCCAGTGGTCGTGTGGATCGCTCCACCCATGGTATCGCAGTCGCTGGATCCGCGGATCACGCCGCTCTTGTGGCGCGCATGACGACCAGTGACGTGACGACGGCCAGCGCGAGCCCGCCGGCCACGTCTGCGATGTAGTGCTGCTTGACAAGCACCGTCGACACAACGATCAGCGCCGTCCAGGTGGCTGCGGCGATGCCGATCCGGCGATCGAAGCGCCACCAGTGCATCGCGATGATCGTCGACAGGGACGTGTGCAGGCTCGGGAAATCGTTGTACGGCTGATCGGCCGCGTAGATGCCGCGGATCAGCGAGGAGAACGGATCCGTGCCCGTGATGTGTGGCCGGGCGATATCGGACTGGAGGAAGAAGTAGAACGCGTAGCTGATGAACCAGACGATGATCATCGTTTCGGCAGCTGAGCGATAGACGCGGACACGCAAGAACAGAAGCGCGAGGAGGCTCACGCCGATGTATGGAATCAGTGAGATGTATGGGACGGCGAAGATCGGCACCACGGGCACCGCTCGATCGAGCGGTGTCTCCAGGAAGATGCGGTTGGGACCGTGGTTGAGCGAGGCGTAGATGAGATTAGTCGCGAGGATCGCCGGAATCAGCAGCAGACTCACGATCAGTCCCCAGCCACGCTCGGCGAGGATCCCTCGGCGGAGGTTGGCCGCGAGTCCCGTGGCGGGCGGCGCCGCCACCTTCGCTGTCTCGGTCATCCGGCTCCTGGTGTTGACCTGACTTCGGCAGTGAGCCTACGCCCGCGACGTCCGCCGTGCGAATGGCGGGTACCATGGAGGAACGCGGGAGTAGCTCAGTTGGTAGAGCGCTAGCCTTCCAAGCTGGATGTCGCCGGTTCGAATCCGGTCTCCCGCTCCACTCGCCGGTAGCCCGCTCTGCCTTCGCTCGAGAACGAACTCAGCAGCTCCGAAGAAGCCACCGCCGTGTCGGCGTCCGAGAAGGTCCTCCCGGATCACGCGTCGCTGAGGAGCGCGGTTGCCGAGTGGATGCCTCAGTCGCCCGGAGCGACCCTCAGGACCACGTTCCCGATCTTCTGCCCCGTCTCCACGTACCGTACCGCTTCAACTATTTCGTCAAGCGGGTATGTCCTATCGATCAGGGGTTTGTACTCTCCGGACTCGAGCAGTTGCTTGATGTACTCAATCTTCTCCTTGTCGATCTTGGGGATCGGAAAGATGACTCGTCGCGACCTCGTTATCGCAAACCAGATCGCCAAGAGCGGATTTTGGAAACCCCGACCAAGCTCGGTGGAGTAGTAGGTCCCATGCGGAGCAAGCAGCTTCTTGCATGTGCCATATGAACTCTTGCCCACGGCGTCAAAGATGAAGTCGAATCTTTCCGGAATCTGTGTGAAGTCTTCGGTCTCAAAGCTGATGACGCGATCCGCGCCCAGCGTCTCCACCAGCGCAACGCTGTTTGTGCCGCAAACCGCCGTGATGGTGACACCTAGGTGTTTCAGAATCTGTACCGCCGCTGAACCGATTGCTCCTGAAGCACCGTACACAAGAGCGCGTTGACCTCTTCGTATGTGCACGGCACGAATCACATTGATCGCGTATGTCGCCCCTTCTGCTGCAGGAGCAACCTGCTCATAACCACTGCCGCCGGGCATTGCCGTGACCGGACCATCAGCGGCTTCGGTCATGTACTCGGCATGCGCTGCACCCCGAAGGTCATCAAAACCAAAGACGCGATCTCCCACCTTGAAGTCGGTGACGTCAGCGCCGATTCCAACCACCTTGCCGGCAAATTCGCTTCCCCAAACAATGCGCTTCGGCTTGACCAGACCCGTGAAGAATCGCGACACAAAGTACTTCGCGCTTCGATATCCACAGTCGGTTCGGTTGACCGTTGCAGCAAAGACCTGTATCAGAATCTCAGTAGCCGCAGGTACTGGCTTCGCCACGTCGCGAAGCTGCAGGACTTCGGGTGGTCCGTATCTCGTATAGACAACGGCCTTCATTTGCGGGTAAGCATGCGCCCTTCCAGGACTCTCACTAGGCGATCCTGCGGCGGTACATGCCCATGGCGAAGATGTACGCGACGATGAGGATGCCGACACACCAGGCAAGGGCGGTCCAGATGTCGTTGCCGACCGGCTGCTGTGTGAACAGATCGCGGATCGCGTTGACGATCGAGGTCACGGGCTGGTTCTCGGCGAAGGCGCGCACCGGGCCGGGCATGGTGTGGGTGGGAACGAATGCCGAACTGATGAACGGCAGGAAGACGATCGGGTAGGCGAACGCGCCCGCGCCGTCCGCGGACTTCGCGGAGAGACCGGCGATGACGGCGATCCACGTCAGTGCCAGGGTGAACAGGATCAGGATGCCGGCGACCGCGAGCCACGCCACCACTCCCGCCCCCGAGCGGAAGCCCATGAGGAGGGCGACGAGCACGACGATCACCAGTGCGATCAGATTGGCGACCAGCGAGGTCAGCACGTGCGCCCACAGCACGGACGAGCGTGCGATCGGCATGGAATGGAAGCGCTGGAAGATACCGCTCTGCATATCCAGGAAGAGCCGGAATCCGACGTAGGAGATGCCCGAAGCGATCGTGATGAGCAGAATGCCGGGAAGCAGGTAGTTCACATACGAATGCGAGCCTGAGTTGATCGCGCCGCCGAACACGTAGACGAAGAGCAGCATGAAAGCGATCGGCATGATCGTGGTCGTGATGATGGTGTCCAGGCTGCGCGTGATGTGGCGCAGGGATCGTCCTGTCAGAACGGCGGTGTCGCCGAAGAAATGCTTGGTCATCGTTGTTCCTTACCTGTAGGGGCCGGGATGCCACGGGCACTGCCCGCGTCGCTGTCGTTGCCGTCGTCGCCGACCATGGCGAGGAAGACGTCCTCGAGGGTCGGCTGCTTCTCGACGTATTCGACCTTGGCGGGCGGGAGCAGCTGCTTCAGCTCGGCGAGGGTACCGTCCACGATGATCCGACCCCCGTGGAGGATCGCGATCCGATCGGCGAGTTGTTCGGCCTCGTCCAGATACTGCGTCGTGAGCAGCACCGTCGTGCCCTGCCCTGCGAGTTCCTTGACGGCCTGCCACACCTCGATGCGCCCCTGGGGGTCGAGCCCGGCCGTCGGCTCGTCGAGGAAGATGACCTGCGGACTCCCGATGAGGCTCATCGCAATGTCGAGGCGGCGGCGCATGCCACCGGAATAGGTCGACACCCTCCGCGCAGCCGCGTCGGTCAGCGAGAAACGATCGAGCAGGTTATCCGCGATCGTGCCCGTGTCCTTGAGGTGCCGCAACCGGGCGACGAGCACGAGGTTCTCGCGCCCGCTGAGGATTTCGTCGACGGCCGCGAACTGCCCAGTGAGGCTGATGGACTCGCGCACGTCCGCAGCCTGCGTGGCGACATCGAAGCCGTTGACGCTGGCAGTCCCCGCGTCCGCCTTGAGCAGCGTGGACAGGATGTTGACGATCGTGGTCTTGCCCGCCCCGTTCGAGCCGAGCAGGGCGAATATGCTGCCCCGCGCCACGTCGAAGTCCACGCCGCGCAGCACCTCCAGCGTCTTGTACGACTTCTCCAAGCCCCGCACGTGGATCGCCTGAATGGGCTGTGTTGTCATCGGGCGATCCCTTCGTTTCCGGTGTCTTCTCTCTCGGCGCGCTCGATGGCGCTGATCAGGCGATCCCGCTCCCGGATTCTCCACTGCCCGTCCGGGTAGTTCCGAACGAACGCCTCGAGGAACTCCACTGGGTCCTCCCCGACGATCTCGCGGATCGGGGTCCGATTCGCCGCGCTCTGCTCGAACAGGTCGATGAGATCCTCGAACATTGAAGCCGCGTCGGCGCCGTCGCCCCCCGGCCCGATATGCATCAGGTACCGCTCCAGGGCCTCGACCGCCGTGCGATAGCTCGCGGGAAGCTCTCGCGTGCGCGCCTTGTGCTGCCGCCATTGCCGCTTCTCGCCGATCACCTTTGAGATGAACTTGTTCATCTGCCTCCTCCATGGAGCTGTTCGAGTTGTCCCACGAGGAAGCTCCACGTCCTCCAGAACTCTTCGAGATATTCCTGTCCGTGCCCATTGAGCGAGTACACCTTGCGCGGCGGCCCCTTCTCGGACTGGACCTTCTCCACGTCGACGAAGCCCTTTTGCTCGAACCTGACGAGCAGGGCGTAGACGGTGCCTTCAGCGATGTCGGAGAAGCCCTGCTCCCGCAGCCGCGCCGTGATCTCGTAGCCGTAGGCGGGCCGCACGCACAGGATCGCGAGGACGATGCCCTCCAGCGTGCCCTTGAGCATCTCCGTCATCTGCCTGCCCACGGAAGACCTCCCCCGACCTACTCAGCGCTACTGACTACTAGTACATAGTAACACTAAATAGCGGCGGCGCAAGCTCCACGCGGGGCGGCTGGCTGAGGTCCGCGCGTGCGCAGGCTAACGCTCCGCCACCGTCCTTTCCCGAGTGTGGCCGAACTCGTCAAGCGTCGAGGACCGCGCGAACGTGGTCCGAGTGCGAACGTGCTTCTCAGTGAACGCTGCTCGCATGCAGGGCGCATCGGCCGAGCATCGGGACCGTCATGGTGTTCCGAACCAGGTAGTCAGCGCGTCGCGCAATCCGATATCTGTGCCGTCCCCCACCCAGGCGACGTGTCCATCGGGACGCACCAATACGGCGGTCGGTGCACGGACCTCGCCGAGGACCGGAAGTTCCCAGGTGCCGGCATACGAGGCATCGACGAGCTGAACTCTGTCCGCCCACGGTGCGAGGTCGAGGCCGCCGGCGTCACCGAGGTTGAGCAGCACCGGCTTGGCGTCGTGCAACAACGAGAACACTCGCACGGTGCCATCCGCAGTCGCCAGATCCAGGTCGGGCATGCGGCGCCCCAACAGCGGGTGTCCCTCACCGAGGTCATACGAAACGTCGAGGCCCGCGATCATGGCAGCGATGTGCCTGCGCGGCTCGTCCATGCGCAGCAGCTCCATCACCGTGTCGCGCAGTGCAACGGACCGGTCGTCCGTTGCGCCGAGCGCCCTCTGCGCCATGGTGTTCCGCAGCACCCGCGCAGCAACCGGATGGCGTTCAGCCTGATACGTGTCGAGGAGGCTCACCGGTGATGTTCCGCCGACCACCTGGGCCAGCTTCCAGCCCAGGTTGACCGCATCCTGCACGCCGATGTTCAACCCCTGGCCTCCGATCGGGGCGTGCACGTGGGCCGCGTCTCCCGCAACCAGCACGCGCCCGCTGCGATAGGCCACCGCCTGGCGTGTCATGTCGGTAAAGCGAGAGAGAAAGCGCGGGCTGTGCGCCCCGTGGTCTGTTCCGTCGACGCGGATGAGCGCTGCACGGAGATCCTCCAGAGTGGGCTCATCGGTGCGGTTCACCTCGGGTTCGATCAGGGTGACGCCCACGCGTCCCTCCTCGGCGGGGCCGATGCCCCCGCCGCCACGCAGGCCGAACGCCGGCATCTCCTCCATCTCGACCTCAGCATGGATCCAGCAGGTTGTTGGATCCCAGCCCGCGAAATCGATGCCGGCCGCCTTGCGCACAACGCTGCGACCCCCGTCGCAACCAACCAGAAATTTCGCGCGCAGCGATGTGCCGTCGGACAACGCGACGTCAACGCCGCTGTCGTCCCGCGTGAAACCCGTCACCTCGCGCTCGCGCAGGATGGGAACACCGAGCTCACCGATCCAGCCCGACATGATGCGCTCGAAATGGCTCTGCAACAGTGCCATCCCGTAGTTGTGCCGGGTGGGGAAATCGCTGATGTCCATCGGGACTCCAGCGAATGCCTGCACCTGCATCGTCTTTCCCTCGGCGAGAAAGCGGTCAACGATGCCACGCTGATCGAGCACTTCGATGGTGCGGGAGTGCAGACCTCGCGAGCGCGAGCTTTCAAGCTGGAAGCTCGCGCGTCGCTCGACGATGACAACGTCCGTCCCCGCCAGCGTCAGCTCTGCCGCCAGCATCATCCCTGTCGGACCGCCTCCGGCGATCACCACCGCATGCTCCCTCATACTCGTACCTCCGGGCCGACGTTCCGAAAGTGAACCGCGAGCCCCTCCATCGGTTCGACGTCAGCGCGCGACCCATACATCGACAACAAGATCCGCACTTCGCGCCTCCCATTTCCGCAGATTTCCGCCTCGGCCGGCGATGCTGCGTCACACCCCGGGCCTTGCCGCAAGCCCCCGGTGGGCTGATATATTTGAAAAGGAAAGGAGTTGGTAGTCTCGTTTCTCGTGCCGGCTCGGCGCTCAACTCCGTGCAACCTGTTGCTCAAATGAGCCTGCCACCGCGCCTGTCAAGTCCGATGAGACACTCCGGGTAGGGGAATTACTGAACCTTGGTGTCTACTCGACAAATCACGCTGGCTCAATGAGCCTGCTGTTTCTTGACAGGTTCGGGTCGGTGCATGCGGCAAGGTTGAAACAGCAGGGCCGTCGCTTCCCGCTTTTCATTTTCGAGATGCTGACCTCGACCCGTCGTTTGCGGGTATCAGGGTTTTGAGTTGCATTGACCCATCGAACCCATTCCCAGCGGGCCATCGGAGTAATACCGGTCCATAGGTCCCGGATCTTCTGAGGGGCGGTTGCCAGCGCTGTCTCAAGATCCTGTGGCACGTTCGGCTCCGGCCAGTCTTTATGTGACTCAACCTCGAGAGTCGCGGTGTCACCTGCGGCTAAAGCAGCAGTCTCTTGTAGCTTGCGATCAATCCTCATCCAGTGGCCAAAAGACCCGTCTGGTTCCAGCACCGTCTCGAACCCATGGCCATTGATCGTTCCTTGTACCGCCACCTGTCCGCGCGACGGCAGATTCCTGCTCGCCTTCTCAGGCAATCGCAAAATGGTCGATTTGTCGATCGTGTACAGCTTGGCGTCGAACCGAATTGTTGCCACCCCTGTCCGCTGACTCATACTGGTCGTATATTTTTGCACTCCACGCCGCTCCGAACCGTGTCTCCGCGAGTACTCTCGCAGCCGCCAGAGCGGGAGCGGGGCGCCGCGTGCGCGCCCCGCTCATCGAATGACCGGCTAGTTGTTGAAGTCGCCTTGCTGTCCCGCGCTGCCCGCGGGATCGGCATGGCCGCCGGCGCCGTCGGACTCAGACCCCGTCGACTCGCCGCTGGAGGCGGTCGTGGTGTCCGGGCCGCCCGAGGTGTCCTGGGGACCCGACTGGTTCTGGCCCGTCTGGTCCGCTCCCGTCTGGTCGCCCTGCTGGATCGTATCCGGGTCGGCCGGGACCGCTGCGGTTCGGGGTAGGGCCCGTACGGGGGCGGCCGCCGTGAGATGCGCTGCGGCGCTCGCAGTGTGGATGGGCTTGGCGTTGCTCGCGCCGACCACGAGGTAGGTACCCAGGGCAGTTGCCCCAAGCAGCGCGCTCGCGCCGAGCAGCGCAAACCGCCGGGCGAGACGTGGCCTGGTCGTGGTGGTTGTCATCGGGTTCTCCTTCGTGCTGTCGAACCGGCAGCCGGTGGCCGGATCTCTTGAGACCCATGCTCGTGGGCACACCTGACCCGGTCCTGACCCCTGGCACCCAACGTGTGTCACCTTGACGTCAGGTTCCGGCGCCAGACTCGCGGCATGCGCGTACTCATCGCGGAGGACGACGTGCGCCTTGGCCGGACGCTCCGGCGTGGTCTGGAGGAGGCTGACTTCAGCGTCGATACAGTCACCTCGGGAATCGACGCCGTCGCCTTTGCAGCGTCGACGCCCTTCGACCTCATCGTGCTCGACGTCATGCTTCCCGGCAAGGACGGGTTCGCCGTCTGCCAGGAACTCCGGGGGATGCACGTGAAAACCCCGATTCTCATCCTGACGGCGCGGGATGCGGTGCCCGACCGCATCCGTGGTCTGGAGGCCGGTGCGGACGACTACCTCGTCAAACCCTTCTCGTTCTCAGAGCTCCTGGCACGGCTCCGAGCACTGGGTCGACGACATCTTGCCGGCCGGTCGTCGGTCATCGAGATCGGCGGCATCCGGCTCGACACGTCGGCTCGCACGGTGAGCGTCGGCGACTCTCCAGTGGCATTGCGGGCGAAGGAGTTCGCGGTCCTCGAGTACTTCATGCATCAGCCCGGCCGGCTGCTCACGAAAGCGCAGATCGAGGATCACGTGTGGAATTACGACTTCGCCGCGGAGTCGAACCTCGTCGAGGCGTACGTGGCGAGAATCCGGCGGAAGCTCATCGCGGCCGGCGCGCACGATCCGTTCACGACCGTGCGTGGGTCCGGATACCGCCTCGAGGTGACGGTGTGCGCGGATTCTTCGCGCGAACGCGCGTCCGCCTGACGGCGGCCGTCGGGGCGGTCTTCCTCATCATCGCGTCAGCTGCCGCAGGAGCGTTCTGGTTGACGTTTGCACATATTCAGTACGACGGCGTCGACGCGAGCCTCGCGGCCTACACGCAGAGCCTCCTCGCAAATCTTCAGGACTCCAACGGAGTCATTTCATTTCAAGGGGGCGATCCCCTTGTTGACACGCAGCAGGGTGCCGCCGTCGGTGTCATCGTGCTCGACGCCAAAGGCAAGGTGCTTTCGCGTACCGGGATCGTGGTTCCGGGAGCGAGTGCTCAAGCCGCCGCCCGCACCGCCATCAGCCGCGCCAGCGTGGTTGCTGCGACGCTTGCAACCACCGCACAGCCCGAACGCATCAGAGCGACTCCCGTGCGACTGGATGGGACGACAGTCGACGCGGTGGTCGTGGGACAAGGCGTCGGCGACCTGCAGCAGACGCTCTTCGAGGTCGCGGCGCTGCTGGTGGGTGTCGTTGTTGTGCTGGCGATTGCTGTGGTTGCGCTGTCATACGCACTCGCCGGACGCGCACTGCGCCCGGTGCGGTTGATGGCCGCGACAGCACGCGACATCAGCGAGCACGATCTGCACCGGCGCGTCGAACTCAGCCTGCCCGACGACGAGCTCGGTGAGCTGGCCGTGACATTCAACGACATGCTGGCGCGCCTCGAGGTGGCGTTCGACTCGCTCCAACAGTTCACAGCAGACGCGGCTCACGAGTTGCGCGCGCCGCTGGCTCTCATGCAGGCCGAGCTCGAGGTGTCCCTGCGCCGGGCGCGGACCGCACAGGAGTACACGGCAAGTGAGCGCGTCGCGCTTGCAGAAGTCGAACGCCTCCGACGGCTGGTCAACCGGCTGCTGATTCTCGCGCGCTCCGATGCGGGCGCGCTGCAACCGCTGCTGCAACGCGTCGACGCAGGAGATCTGCTTGAGGAGGCGGCGGAACGGTGGCGGACCGTCGCTCGCGCGCGGGACATCGCAATCGATGTCGACCTGGTGGATGAGGGATTGGTCGATTGCGATCCTGAGTTGCTCCGCAGCCTGCTCCACAACCTCCTTGACAACGCCGTCCGGCACACGCCGGCGGGCGGACGCGTGGGAGTCAGGGCCGAGATGCAGGATGGGACCTGGCATATCCGCGTTTCAGACACCGGCCCCGGGATTCCCGCTGACATGCGGGACTCGATATTTCGGCGCTTCACCCGCGGTGACGCAGCCCGAGCGACATCGACCGGAGGTGCCGGGCTTGGCCTTGCCCTCTGCAGGGTCATCGCCGAGGTCCACGGCGGCCGCATCGCCGTCGATGACAACGGAGCCGAGGGCGCCACGTTTGAGGTCATCATCCCCATACGAGAATGAGTGAGACGTCCGCGGTCTTCTCGGGATGTCCAGGGCCATCGCGACGGCGCGCCGGCGGGCTTCCCCGACCGCGATCCCTGACACGTAGGAACCCGCTGCATGCAGCGACGTCGCAGCATTTCAGCGGGCTCACGCGGCCTCTCCCGGACCGGAGCTACGTCCGCCGGATATGACCCTCAACGTCGTCGTTGTTGACCTCATCGCCGGCGGGCACCGAGTTCGACGGTGCCCGGGCCGCGAAGTCGGGATCGGAGCTCATGCGCACGCGATGTCCCTCGACGTCATCGTCGACTTCGCGGGTCTCGTCGCCTGTGTCTTCAGTGGTCACTGCCCTGTCTCCTCTGGCGGATTGCACCGCCGTTCTTGCTGCTGAGACGATTCTGTCACCCCCACGGAGCCCGGTCAGTCGCCTTGCTGACAGGAATTGTGTCGGCGACCTGACAGTCGATGCTTATCCTGCGCGCCGCTCGAGCAAATCGGGTTCACGGATCAGGATGCGCCGCCCGTCCAGTTCGAGGTATCCGAGGCGCTCGAAGGAGCGCAGCACCTGGTTCACGCTCTGGCGTGACCCGCCAACCATGTTGGCGAGGTCCGTCTGGGTCATCCCCAGTTCGAGGGTCTGGCCGTTCGGATGGGCGATGCCGCGTTCTTCGGCGAGCGCGAGCAGCAGCTTCGCGACGCGTCCATGGAGATCGAGGAACACGAGGTCGGCGGCCTGGTCCGTGAGCCGGCGAACCATCGAGCCCATCGAGCGGAGCAGACGCTCGACGAGCTCGGGCGATTCACGCAGCGCGTCGAGGAGCGCGGTGCGGGTGAGCGTGAGCACCGTGGTCGCCTCGACGGCCGCTGCGGATGCGGACCGCAAACCGCCATCGATCGCGGGCAGCTCGCCGAATACGGCTCCGGGTCCCATGGTCACGAGGACCATCTCGTCACCATCAGGGGAGGTCCGATATACCTTAACCAGCCCCGCGACGACGACACTGAGTGAGTCACCGGCGTCGTCCTCGCGGAAGATCACGGCGCCGCGTGGGTACGAGCGGCGGTGTGTCTTGTCGGCGAGCCGCTCGAGCGCGTCGGGAGCCATCGCTCCAAAGAGCGCCGTGTTCTGCAGCAGCGCCGCGTCGTCTCTGCTCATAGCTGCCGTCCCCTGCCGTCGACCCGATGCCCAAGCCTATCCGCTGCGGCGCGTGCCGTGTGTACAGTCCCGATCAGCATGGAAGACGACCCGCTCGCCGACCTCGCTCAGCTCGCGGCGGACCTGGGTCCGGTCCTCCGTCCGCGCGGGGGCGAGGAGTTTCTTCAGGCGGTCGTCGAAACCGCGCTGCTCGCGTTCGACGCCGCAGCATGCTCCATCGCATTGCTCGACGACGATCAGGACGAACTGGAGTTCCGCGTCGCCGCGGGCAGGGGCGCCGAGGCGACCGTCGGGCTCCGCATCGCAGCCGATCGTGGCATTGCTGGGTGGGCGGTTGTCGCGGGTCAACCGATCGCCATCGATGACGTCCGTCAGGATCCTCGATTCGCCGCCGACGTCGCGGCGACCACCGGGTACGTCCCGAGTTCCATCATGGCAATGCCCCTCGAGAGCGAGCGGCGCACATTCGGCGTCATCGAAGTGCTCGACCGGCGCCAGCGCGGTGGCGAGGGAACCGACGACATGGAGTTGCTCGCGCTGTTCGCGCGTCAAGCGACCCTCGCCGTGGAAAGCTCGCGAATCTTCACCAACTTCGGGAAGGCGCTCTTCGAGGCCGCCGCACTGGTCGCACCCGATCAGGACATGCGTGCCGCACTCGAGGCGCGAGCAGCTGCCGCCCCGGGTGCGCGCTCGGAACTCGCCGAGCTCGCCGTCCTCTTTCACGATCTCGGCGTGCTGGGCGCCGAGGAGCGCCGGGCCGCCGTGCGCATCGCCGCCGGCTTCACCGCCTACGCGCGTCAACAGCAACGATGAAGCCGGCTTGGGCGTGGCAGTTCGAGCCGGGCACGCTGCAGCACGTCGACACCTCGCTCCCCGGAGCGATCACGCGTGACTGGGCGTGGGGCGACAGTACCGGTGCCGGCGTCAGGGTGGCGGTGATTGACAGTGGCATCGACGCGTCGCATCCGGGCGTGCGATCGGTGGCGGGCGGCGCGGTCATCCTCGCGGACCCGACCGCTCCTCGCGGAGCACGAGTCATCGAAGGCCCGCACAAGGATCTGTTTGGACACGGCACCGCGTGCGCCGCGATCATTCGCGCGGTCGCTCCAGAGGCTGAGCTGTACAGCGTGCGCGTGCTCGGCGAGAAGCTGACTGGACGCGGTGCCGTCTTCGCGGAGGGCATGCGCTGGGCGCTCGCCAATGGCATGCATGTGCTCAACATGAGTCTCAGCACCTCGCGCATCGATTACTACGGCCTCTTCCACGAGATTACCGACGCCGCGTACTTCAAGAGCGCAATGGTGGTGTGCGCGGTGAACAACGTGCGCGCGCCAAGCTATCCGTCGCAGTACGCGTCGGTGTTCTCCGTCGCTGCGCACAGCGGTCGAGATCCCTTCCGCCTCGACTACAATCCGGCGCCACCCGTCGAGTTCGGAGCCCCGGGCATCGACCTCGAGGTGGCATGGCTGGGCGGGAAGACGATCCGGGCGACCGGGAACAGCTTTGCGGCCCCGCACGTCTCGGGACTGACCGCGCGCATCCTTGGGAAACACCCCGGCTTGACGCCGTTCCAGATGAAGACGGTGCTCATGGCGGTCGCGAGCAACGCTGAGTAACGCTCACGCCGAGGCAGCGCGACGTGCCCTCGAGCTCAGCGACCGGACGGCGAGTCAGCGCCCTCACGTTCCCCGGACGGCACATCAGATCCTTGCGGCTCGCCGTTCTGTCCAAAGGTCATCTTCACTGACGGATGCGTGCGGGCGAGTCGCATCTGCACGCCGCCGAGGGCGCTGGGCGACAGCGGAGCGAGCGTCAGGGCATCCACGAACGTGGTGCCGTTGATACGCAGGATCGTGCACGGCGTGATCGTCGTCACAGTGGCTGTCCTCGGCCGGTGCTCCAGAAGACCGATCTCGCCGAAGTAATTCGGCGGCTCGAGCTTGCCCAGGGATCGTTCCACACCGGATTCACCGGCCGCGGTCACCCCCACCTCGCCCGACGTCAGCACGAAGAAGTCATCCGCGTCGGCGCCCTCGCGAATGAGGACGCTCCCGGGTGGAATGGACTCCTCCACCGCTGACCGGGCGATGTTCTCCAACGCGGCGCGGGTGGCGCCGGCAAAGATGTCGAGGGCCTGGAGCCTGGCGACGATCGGCTCGATCGCGGACAGCTCTCCGAGCGCCCGGGTGTCGAGAGTTCGGAGCCAGGGGTACGACGCTGCGGTGAGTGCCGGTATCGCGAATCCCATGATCAGCAGCGTCGTGGTCAACCCCACCGTTCCGAGCAGGATCGGCATGAGCAGGGCGCCGAGCGCGATCGCCGCGAGGACGAGTGCGAAGAACACGCCGAAGACGCGCGCGACCACATCGGGCTTGACGAGGCGCTGCAACGCGGTGATTGCAAGGACGTCGACGACGATGGTCCCCGCGCCGCGGGCGACCTCAAGGAGAAAGGCGATCCACGGTGCATGCACGATCGTCAGCAATGCGGTGGGCAGGCAGTACACTGCCATGCCGGCGACGATGATCGCTCCGAGTCGCCGCGCGGCCGCGATGCGGTTCATGAAGCCGGCGATCAGGATGCCGCCAACGCCGAGAGCCGCCAGCAGGTAGCCGTACCCGACGCTCCCGGTGCCGAGCTGGTCCCGGCTGATCACGACGAACAGGACGGTGTCGGTGCCGTAGACGAAACTCGCGAGGATGCTGAATCCGGCGAGCAGCATCACGGTCGGGGAATCGAAGAATGCGGCGATACCACCCGCCATCTGCTTGAGCGGACTGACGGTGCCGCCCTCGGTGATGTCGGCGGGGCGGCTCTTGACACGTATGCGAGAAACCAAAAGGGCCGACAAGGCGAAGGAGGCGGCGTTGATCCCGAAGACGGCGGCCGGCGGGGTGAACAGGAGCAACACGCCTGCAAGCGCGGGACCGACGATCACCGAGAGGTTTTCCACGGCCGACTGCGCGCTGTTGGCAGCCGCCAGGTACTCCTCGCCAACGATGACCGGCGTTGCAGCCCGGGCTGCAGGGTCGTAGGAAGAGCCGGTGACCGACGTCAGGGCCGCGAGAACGATCGCGATGATGACCGGCCCGTTCAGCGCTGCGACGACGGCGAGCGCGGCCTGGAGCATTGTCGAGATGGAGTCGAGCGTGACCATCAACCGCATGCGCTCGATCCGGTCGGCGATCAATCCGCCGAACGGACTGGCAACCAGCGCGCAGAGAAACCGCGTCATCGACGCCGCGGCCACCCAGGCGGGCGAATGCGTCGCGTTGAAGACGAACACCACCAGGGCGACGTTGTATGCCCACGAACCGCTCATCGAGATCGCGAGCCCGGAGTACAGGAAGCGATAGTCTCGATTGCGGAAGAGGGCGCGATAGCCGACCTTCGCCTTCGGCGCCTCAGCCTGGTCCGTGACGACTACCGAATCGGTCACAGCCGTCAGGCGGGGAGCGCTGTCTGTTCTTTTGAGGCGGCCGCGCCTCCGGCGGCAGCGTCAGCGCGCTCGATCCAGGGCGCCGCGCGCAGTTCGGCGAACGTCGCTCGCGCCTCGGCCAGCATCCCGTCGGCATCGGCAGCTTTCCCGTGCTGCATCAACCACTCGGCGAGCTCCAGGCGAGTCACCGCGAGCCAGAATGGCATCTGTCGCTGCTGGAACGTTTCGATCGCGGCTTGATAATTGGGGACAACATCGTCGTTCCGGTACTCGACCGCCGCGACGCGCGCGTGGAATCGCTGGATCTGTGCGTGGACGATCGGAGCGACGACCGGCGAGAGGCGCGTGGCGGCGAGATCGAGCTGCCGTCGGACAGAGTGCAGGTCGCCCGCAGCGAACGCTGCCTCCACGCTCTCGATGAGTACCCACCGGCTGAGGCCGAGGTAGTCCAGCGAGTCGCTCCCCCTCGTGTTCGCGTCTGCGAGAAGCGTGACCGCCTCACCGTTGCGACCCTGCGCACGCAGGATCCCTGCCCGGACTGCGTCATAGATGAGTTGCGTGTCAGGTGCGGAGCGCCTGTAGACCTCATCGAGTCGCTCGATAATGCTCCGTGCCTCGCTGATCTGACCACGCCAGAGATACACCCACCCGACCACGACGAGCTCGTTGGCAAGGTCCGACTCCGAGATCCACTGCTCGTCGGTTCCAAGGAGGTCAGTCAGCCCCTGGATCGCTGCGTCCCACCGGCCGAGATCGATGAGCACGCACATTTCGCCGGCGACGAACATCACCTCCTCGCGGCGCCTGCCCATCAACCTCGCGAGGGCGGTCCCGGCCTGCACGTATGCCGAAGCTCGCACTGGATCGGATCCCTGCGTGTCGGCGGCGAGGTTGTTGTACGCGCGCAGCGCCGCATCGTGAAGGTCGGCGGCGACCGCGTGGTCGAGCGCCGCGGTGAGCAGGGCGCGGCCTTCCTGACGGCGACCTCGCTCGCCAAGGATGAGCCCCTTGGTGTTGATCGCCTCGCAGAAGACCCGTGAATCGCCGTTACGCTCGGCGATCCCAAGTGCGAGTTCGAGGCGCTCGATCGCAACGCCCTGGTTTCGACCCGCGAGGAACAGCCTCCGACCAACCTCTGCTGCAACGACGCTGAGATCGGTTTCGTAGTCCGGTGCGGTCGCTTCCGCTTCCCGGAGTGTGGCGAAGGCACGCTCCATGCGGTCAGCGGCGTTCCCCACTTTCATCTCATGCGCGTCGATCGCCGCCAGCGTCACAGATACACGAGCCGCCGCTCCGATCTGGCCCGCTGCCATGTGCAGCGCGACCGCCTCCTCGAGGTGCTTCCGCGCAGCGTCGGCGTTCACCTGGAGCCACGCCATCTCGCCTGCTCGCACGAGCAAGCCGGCGCGGTCCGCTGGGACCGCGAGGTGCAGCGCGCTCTCGAAATAATGCTGCGCCGACTCGCCCGCTCCGAGTGACGCCGCGTGATCGCCCGCGCGAACCAGGGCGTCGCGGGCTCGATCACGGAGCCCCTCGGCGTCGGCAGCGTCAGTGTCTGCTTCATACGCCTCGACAAGGTGTGACGCAACGACTTCGGCCACTTCCTCCTCGTCACTCCATGAGCTCTCGAGGTATGCGGCGACAGCCAGGTGGCGCGCCTTGCGATCGCGTCGCGCGAGGGTGCCATACGCCACGCTTCTGACCAGATCCTGCACGAACACGTACTGGCCACGTTCGGGCGACCGCGGATCCGACTGGATCGACAGCAGGTCCTTGTTGACCAGGCTCGCAAGACATTGCTCGACGGTGTCGGCCGGCAGAGTCGTGATTGCCCGAAGCCCTGCGGCGGTGAAGGACTTGCCGACGACAGCTGCGTCCTGCAGGAGCTGTCGCTCAGCGCTACCAATGCTGTCGAGGCGCGCGGCGATGAGCGCGTGGAGCGTCTCGGGGACCTCGAGTGACGCCAACGAGCCCTCCACGTGGTATGCACCGTCCTTCTCCACGAGCAGGCCGCGATCGAGCAGCATCCGCACCGTTTCGACTGCATAGAGGGGCACTCCCGCTGCGCGCTCGAGAATGCGGGCGCTGAGTTCGTTTGGCAGCCCCGGCACCATCCCCGCAAGAAGCTGCGACATCGCCTCGGGCGAGAGCGGGTCGAGGTAGAGCGCCGTGAGCCCGCGCTTACCCGTGCCCCACCCGGCGCGACGCTCCGCGAGCTCGGGACGCGCAAGGGTCAGCACCATGATCGGCGAATTGCGCGACCACTCGAGGAGATACTCGATGAAATCGAGCAGTCCCGCGTCGGCCCACTGCAGATCCTCGAACACGAGCACCGTGAGCTGCTGCGCCGCGAGTCGCTCGAAGAAGAACCGCCAGGCGGCGTAGAGATCGCGCGGATCGGCGGCGGCGCGCTCCTCGAGACCGACCAGGTGGGCAAGGCGCGGCTCCACCCATCGACGCTCCTCGCCCGACTCGACGAATTCCTCCACCGTCCGCCGCAATTTCTCTCGCGCCGTCTCCGGTGATTCGTTCTCGACGATGCCGGCGCGCATGCGCACCATCTCATTCAACGCCCAGTACGCAACGCCTTCGCCGTATGCGAGGCAGCGGCCACGATGCCACCAGATCGTCTCCGTGACGCCGTCGATGTACTTGAAGAATTCCCAGGCGAGACGGGACTTGCCGATGCCCGCGAGGCCGACGATGGACAGCAGGCGTGCCGTCTTCTCCTCCCCCGTCGCATGCAGCGATTCCTTCAGCAGTCGCAGCTCGCGATCTCGGCCGACGAACGGTGGCTCCAGACCGGTCGGGCGCAGTGCACCGCCCGCCGCGGCGACAACGTGGCGCGCGCGCCACAGGCGCTCCGGCTCGGGCTTGCCCTTGAGCTCGTGCATCCCCGCGTCGTCGTAGACGATCGCTGCCTCGGTTGCGCGGCGGGTCGCGTCGCCGACGTAGACAGTTCCCGGCTCGGCCACGGTCTGGACGCGTGAAGCCGTATTGACGAGATCCCCCGCGACCATGCCATCGCCAGTGATCCCGAGATTCACGGCGACCTCACCCGTCAGCAGTCCGGCGCGAGCTCGCAACCCTGGCGCTCCGACCTCTTCACTGAAGGCGGCGACGGCGTCGACCAACTCGAGCGCCGCGCGGACCGCGCGCTCGGCGTCGTTTTCCAGGACCGCGGGAACCCCCCACACCGCCATCACCGCGTCGCCGATGAACTTCTCGACTGTCCCGCCATACCGCGCGATGATGGTGCGCGCAGTGTCGAAATAGCGGCTGAGAAGGTCGCGGACATCCTCCGCGTCGCGCTGCTGCGAGAGCGGTGTGAAGCCGACCAGATCCGCAAAGAGCACCGTGACATGCCGGCGTTCCGAGAGGCGCGACGATGGCTCGGGTCGAGTTGATGCAACGAAGGGCTTCGGCGCTGCGGACTCAGCGGACAGCGGGGCGCCGCACGACGCGCAGAACCGCTCGCCCTCGTTGTACGCGGCTCCGCATGCGGCGCAGGCGCGCGACAGCATCGCTCCGCACTGGACGCAGAAGCGAGCCCCGGTGCGATTCTCGGTGCCGCAGGCGGCGCACGTCATACGGCCGATCTCACTTCGACTATCCCGCCCCGGGTCCTCCGCGCTGAAGCGTCGACGCGCTCGATCCACGGTGCTGCACCGAGGCGGGTGAAGCCGGATCGCGCACTGATGAGCGACTCGGCGGCTTCGCTGTCGTGGTCGTTGTTGATCAGCAATTCGGCGTACTCGAGTTGCGTGACCGCGAGCCAGAAAGGCCGGGTCAGCGATGCAAACGCCTCCACCGCCTGCGTGTAATGATCAGCAGCGTCGGCCTCATCGCCGCGATGCGCGGCGAGCGCAGCGCGCCAGCGGTGGATGTGCGCGTCGATGGCCCGCTGGCGTCCTGGCCGGTAGTGAGCACGCACGGTGTCAATCAGTTCCTCGACTTTTTCATCCCGTCCGAGCGCAAATGCCGCATGGACAGCCTCGACGAGGTTGAGGCAGACTACGACAGGAAACGACTGGTCGAGACAGGAGTGGAGACCGCCTTCCGCCGACGTCAGCGCGTCAACCGAGCGCCCCTCGGCGGATGCCAGTGCCGCCCGCGCGGCGTCGAGGGACCCGCTTTGCTCAACCCCGCTCAGGACGTAATTGGCCGACTCGGCGACGACGGAACGCGCGGCGTCCACATCCCCGCGGCGAAGCTGTAGCCAGACGACGCTGGTGAGCAAGCTCGCGAGAGTGAGGTCCGCCGTCATCTCAGGCGCGTCATTCTCGAGATAATCGCGATACATCGCAGCGTATTCGTCCCACCGCCCGAGCTCGAGGAGGGCGTTGGCGCGTGTCAGTCGCGCGAACACCGCACCGACGCGATCACCCAGCCTCTGGGCGAGCGTCTCACTCTGCTGGTAGTGCTCGAGGCACGCCTCGAGCCGGTCACCCTCTTCCAGAACTGATGCCAGGTTCACCTGAATGGTTTGCAAGATATCTGTGTCGACGCTCCGGCTGTTCGCGAACCGCAGTGCTCCGTCGAGGAGCAGTTCTGCTTCGTCGCGCCTACCACGGGAAGCGAGGATATTGGCGCGCGTGTTGAGCGCCGTGACGAATGCGTTGGGAACGTCGACCATCTCCGCGATCTGCAGCGCGCGTTCAGCAATCGCAAGCGCTTCATCCAGGTCGCCGTTGAAGTAGAGCATCGATCCGAGTTGCGCGCTGATCAAGGCGAGCGCGGCCTCCCGATCCTGATCACCGTCGACGGGTCGTTCGAGCATCGCCACGGCCCGTCGAAGCCGTTCGATTCCGGTTGCGCCCTTCCCCTCCATGTGGTCGACGCGAGCCAGGCGCGCAAGGTAACGCGCGGTCGGAACCGTCTGACCCAATCCTTCATAGAGAGCGCAGGCGCTTTCGAAGTGCTGCCTCGCTGCGGTCGGACGGGCTCGTCGTTGGGCAGCCAGTCCCGCCCGTGCGTGGAGGTCCGCCTGTGACTGCTTATCCCCGCCCAGCGTCAGCGCTCGCTCGAAATACGACTGCGCCGAATCGGCCGCGGCAAGCGCCACCGCATGGTCTCCCGCTCGGACGAGCGCACCGCGCGCTCGATCTCGAATCTCTCCCGCGTCGTCGGCATCGGGGTCGGCCGCGTGCGCCTCGACCAGATGCGATGCCACGACCTCCGCGACCTCCTCCTCTTCGGACCAGGAACTCTCGAGATATGTCGCGGCGGCAACATGGCGCAGCTTGCGATCGCGCCGCGCGAGCGTTCCGTATGCAACGCTCCGCACGAGGTCCTGCACGAAGACGTATTGACCTCGCTCCGGCGATCTCGGATCCGACTGGATCGCGAGAATATCCTTGTTGGCAAGACTGCTGAGCACGCGCGCGACCTCAGCCGGCTCGACGCCGGAGATGGCGGTGATCGCGTGTGCTGTGAACGACTTTCCGAGCACGGCTGCATCCTGCAGCAGCTGACGCTCCGTCGGATCGAGGCTGTCCAGCCGCGCTGCAATCAACGCGTGCAGGCTCTCGGGGACTTCGAGCGCGTCGAGCGAACCGATGGCTCGGAATCGGCCACCCTCCTCCACGACAAGCCCGCGGTCGAGCAGCATTCGCACGGTCTCAACCGCATACAGCGGAATCCCGGCGGCGCGCTCCCGGATCCGGGCGCTCAACTCCGCCGGGAGCCCCGGGACGAGACCTTCGAGGAGCTGGCTCATCGCATCCGGGTTCAGCGGATCGAGGTACAGGGAGGAGAGGCCCCGTTTACCGGTTCCCCATCCCGGGCGGCGTTCGCTGAGGTCCGGTCGCGCGAGCGTGATCACGAGGATCGGCGACGACCGCGACCACTCCAACAAGTACTCGATGAAGTCGAGCAATCCCGTGTCGGCCCACTGCAGGTCCTCAAAAACCAGAACAGTCAGGTACTGCGTCGCCAGACGTTCGAAGAAGAAACGCCAGGCCGCATACAGGTCCCGCGGGTCCGTTGCCAGGCCTTCTTCGAGGCCGACCAGGTGCGCCAGCCGCGGCTCGACCCAACGCCGCTCTTCCGCCTCAGGCACGAACTCCTCGACTGTCTTGCGAAGCTTGGCGCGAGCGCTCTCAGGTGGCTCGTTCTCGATGATGCCCGCGCGCATGCGAACCATCTCATTGAGCGCCCAGTACGCAACGCCCTCTCCGTAGGCGAGACAGCGGCCGCGATGCCACCAGATCGGCTCGGAAACCCCGTCAAGGTACTTGAAGAACTCCCATGCCAGCCGTGATTTGCCGACGCCGGCCACACCGACGATCGACATCAATCGCGCGGTGCGCTCTTCCCCCGTGCCATGGAGCAACTCCTTGAGCAGGCGCAGCTCTCGGTCGCGGCCGACGAACGGCGGTTCGAGCCCGGTGGGCCGCAGCGCCCCGCCCGTTGCCGCCACCACCCGGTCGGCGCGCCAGAGGTGCACCGGCTCGGGCTTGCCCTTCAGCTGGTGCGCTCCCACGGACTCATAGATGATGGCTGCCTCGCTTGCCTGCCTGGTCGCATCGCCGACATACACGGTTCCTGGTTCCGCGACCGACTGCACGCGCGAGGCGGTGTTGACGAGGTCGCCGGCGACGCTCCCCTCGCCGCTGACGCCCAGCGTGACGGCGGCCTCCCCGGTGAGCACGCCCGCTCGTGCCCGCAGGCCCGGCGCACCCACGTGGTCACCGAATACCGCCACCGCATCGACCAGGTCGAGCGCGGCGCGCACCGCACGCTCGGCGTCGTTCTCCTGGATCGACTCCGTTCCCCAGACGGCCATCACCGCGTCGCCGATGAACTTCTCCACCGTTCCGCCGTAGCGACCGATGATGGTTCGGGCGGTGGTGAAGTACTGGGTCAGGAGCTCGCGAACGTCCTCGGCGTCACGATGTTCGGAGAGCGGCGTGAAGCCGACGAGGTCGGCGAACAGGACGCTCACATGACGCCGCTCGGACGTCGCCTGCGCGGTCGGAGGTGGGATCTCCTGCCTGGGCGCTGCCTGAGCCGGACCAGCAAGGGGTGCGGTGGCCAGGGGCGATCCGCATTCCCCGCAGAAACGCTCGGTCTCGTCGTTGGCGGCTCCGCAGGACGGGCACTGTCGGGCCATGGCGGCGCCGCACTGGCCGCAGAATCGCCGCCCCGCCCGGTTCTCCGCTCCACAGGCCGCGCAATTCATGCGCGCAAGCGTACGCGAGCTTCAGATGGGATCGCGACAAGGTGCGTCCCGTATTGGCCGTGGCTCCGACTGCCTGTCGTCGCCTCAGCCTCGTGGGCCGCGCCTCGGCAATTCTCGCTGCGAGGGCGTAGGCTCCATGACCATGGGCGACTTGGGTCAGGTCCTGGAGCTCCTGCACGGCTCCGACGAGCGCTGGAACACCTTGCGGGCAACTGGGCGCGCGTGGTCCCACAACCCGCGTCGCAATGAAATCGGAGAGCGTCGTTTCGCCGCAATGCGCGCGGGCGATCCCTCCGGCGTCGCGTGGACCGGCTACGTTGCACTGGCGGACCAACCACCCGAGCCCGACGAGACCGAGGAAGGGTGGCGGCTGTGGATGCAAGGTCGGCGCCGCACGCGCCTGGAACGCTCGACTGGCTCGGGGACGGTGACGACAGTCCAGGACGGAGCATCGTGGTGGAGCTGGTCACCGTATACAGGCGGAATGACGAACCGCGGTGCCGCCAACCACCGGCTCGGCCTTGGGCCGGCGGTGGCGCTTGTCGACACGGCCCCGCTGCTGACCGCGCTCCGCCTGGAACTCATGGGGAGCGACACCCTCAATGGGCGAGGGGTATTTCAGGTCCGCGGCCTGCCCCGGGCTCGAAACGAGCACGAGCCCGATCCGCTTAGTGAGCTCGGACCTGACGCTGACGACTACCTGATGAGCGTCGATGCGGAGCGAGGCATCTTGCTCCGAACCGAGGCACGACTTCGCGGACTGCCCTTCTTCGTCATGGAGATGGTCGAGGTCGCCTTCGACGTCGATGTTCCCGACGAGATGTTCGCCATCCATCTCCCTGAAGGAGAGTCGTTTGAGGATGTCTCGAGACGATCGAGACCCAGCGTGCCCCTTCGATCACGAATCTTTCCCAGCGCGCGTCGAAGAGGATTCCAACGCAAGCAGCCTTAGGCCGACGACAGAGAAGGCGACGACCTCGTCCCTCGTGACGGCGCGAGCACCGGATGGTGACGATCCTGGCCGCCATGCCAGGTCGCGAGGGCGCCGGCGACGAATCAGTCGCCGGTCAGCGCCGCCGTGCGTTCGAGAGCGGCCATCGCTGCCGGACGTGAACGCCGCCCGAGTCCGCACGAGGTCGAAACATCGACCTCACGCCCGACGTTCCGCTCGATCAGGCTTCGGAGCTGTCGCTGCACCTCGAGGTCCTGGTCCTCATGGACGAAGCCGGCTGCGAATCGAGTGGTCCCCGGGAGCTTGAGCCGCTTCAGCGGCGCATACCACGCGGGGTCGGTGCGGGGCTCCTTCTCGGCGGCCGCGAAGGGAGCATGAACGAACTCCAGCGGCCGCCCGGCCGGCCACGCCTTGACGATTGCGTTGGCAAGGAGCACCACCGGGGCCGTGTCAGGCATCGAAGCCAGTGCCCGGTGGTTCATGTCCCCCAGACACAGGTGGATGCCGAACCGGGCCCCGGCCGGCGACTGTCGTGCCAGACGGGCAACGCCGCGGCCGAGGAGTGTCGCCATCAACGGACGCAACGGCCCGGGAGTCCGAGCGACAAATGCGAGCTCGGCCGGGATCTCGATCTGAAAGACGACATCCTTCCCACCCCGCCGGTGGATCTCACGAATCTCGCGGAGGGTCGCGCGTCGAAAGGCGGCGCGATGACGCAGCACGCCGATCGGCCCGAGCGTGAACAGCGCCATGTCAAGGTCACCTGGGACACCCGACTGGAAGGCCAGCGCCGGGTTCTTCTGGCCCTCGCGCACCTTCACGAATGCCGGCCAGTTCTCCTCGAACGCAGCGAGATGTCCGAAGTCGAGAGTCTCCGCCCGCAACGTGTGGCCTCGACGCACGCGAAACACGGGGATCTTGTCGTAGTCGGACCAGTCGCCGTCCTTCTTCAACTCGAGGTCGGGATGGGTCCGCATCCCCTCGATGATGTGGATGATCCAGTTGTGCCGGTCACCCGTCTCCCCATCGGGCAGGGAACGAAGTTTGGGTCCGAGATGGGTGACCGCCAGCCGCATCGCGTCGTCTGCGTCGTCGCCGGGCATGCTGCCCACGAGATGCGCTGCTCTTGTCACCTCGGTCTCCTCATCGTCGGGTTCGTCACCTGTGGCCGCCACTGATCGATGGGGTCAACTATAGGAGCGCGCGGGCTGGAACCCGCGCCGGGAAGTCGACACCGGTGAGCTGAACCGAGCGCGCCCAGAGACGTGCGGCGAGATCGGGATCCTGCGACGCCTTTGACGGCGCTGTCACGACCGGTGCTCCGCGGATCTGGCCAATCCCACCTGGTCCGACGTATGTGCCGCCGGGAATGTCCTGTGTGGCGGCATACAGAGCCGGCAGAACACCGTGCTCAGCGTCCTGGGCAACAACGCGGATGCCGATCTGCGCGACCATGCCACGGAAGCCGCTGAGGTGAGCAGCAAGGTTCGTTTTCGTGACCCCGGGATGTGCGGACACCGCTCGCACCGCGCTGCCCGACGCGTCGAGGCGTCGCTGCAGTTCCAGCGTGAACAGCAGGTTCGCCTGTTTCGAGTCCGCGTATGCGCGATCGCGGTTGTACGGCCGCCGCTCCCAGTTGAGATCGTTCACATCGACATTGCCATTTCTGTGGAGCTGCGAGGAAACCGTCACCACTCGATCGGTGATGTGCGGCAGCAGCAGGTTGGTCAGCGCGAAGTGACCGAGGTGGTTGGTGCCGATCTGCAGCTCGAACCCGTCGGCGGTCGTACCCTGCGGCACCATCATGATGCCGGCGTTGTTGATCAGCAGATCGAGGTCGCCAGTCCAGGCGGTGGCGAACGTGCGGATCGACGCCAGGTCGGTGAGGTCCAGCTCCCGGACCTCGGTGAGACCTTCCACACGACGTGCGACCTCGTCACCTTTCGCGACATTGCGCACGGCGAGGATCACACGCGCGCCGGCGCGAGCCAGCTCCGCAGTGGTCGCCATACCAAGCCCGCTCGAAGCCCCGGTCACGATGACGGTTCGGCCGGTCATGTCCGGGAGATCCGCTGCGGTCCACTTCCCTGCGCTCATGCCGTCCACTCTGCGCTCGTGCGACAGATTCATGCAGTCGCTCGCAGCGCGTTCTTCGGCGATCCGAGCACTCCTGCGCTGAATCCCGGTTGTGTGCGGTCGCGGACCGACGTAATGGGTGAGCGCGTTCCAAGCTCGATGTCTCGAGGACACGGCGGAGTGCGTTCCCCCATCTCGCACGACGTCGATCTGCCGGGCAGAGTCTTCGGGTCCGATGGAGCCGCGCGCTCCGCGATCTGACAGGTATGGCCGCCGCTGGAGCGTCTCTCCCCCTCCTGCTCCTGGCGGCCATACCTTCCCCATCCAGTCCGGTACGGACGCGGGATAATCCCGCCGACAGGCCAGATTGGTCGCCGCCGGCATCGAGCGAGGAGAGCGCAGATGGCAAAGATCGAGGAGCTGACCGATTTGCAAGCGGCCGAGTTCGGTCACGCGTTCATCCGCTGGCTGATCAATGAGGATCCGGCGGAGGTCGCGCACTTCTTCCCCGACCTCGATCCCCACGCGATCAAGGATCAGGACGCCGCCGAGATCGGTCGCTCAGTCCTCGAGGACCTCATCGCCGAACGCTTCGTGCAGTAGTCTCCGCGCTCTGAGCGACGCCGGTCAGATCGCGCCTGGCGTTGCGGTCGGCGCGGCAGCCGGCGTCCCGCCGGCGCCGTACCCGCCCGGAGGTTGCGCCGTGGTCAGGCTCGACCACGCGGTTGCTCCGCTCGGTGTCATGACCGAGGGGGCGGTCCCCCAGGCGCTGAAGTTGGTGGTGAACGTCAGCACAACATTCCCGGACGCCGTCCTCACCGACACCGTCGACGTGTAGGTGATCGGCAGGTCAGAGCTCGGAGCGATGTCAAGTGATCCCGTTCCTGCCGGAAGCCCATTGGCCGGCGGAACGATTCCAGAGATCCGCGTGGCGGTGACGCCCCCCTGGGCCGTGACCCTGGTGCTTGACTGTGGCGTCAGGGCCATTTCGACGGCCTGGCTCGAGGTGGTGATCCCTGGCTGGAGCACCGTGTATGGACCGTCGCCGCGCACGACCGAGATCACCTTGTTCGCAAAGCTCGGAGCTGTCGCCGCCGACACACCGAGCTGGTCCTCGACCGCCGGCGTGTTGCCCTGGAAGTAGACCGTGCCATTGACCAGCAGCAGGGTGAACTGCTCCCTGCCGTAGCTCGAAACGACGGTGATGGTCTGACGTCCGCTCGACTGGCCGGCGTCCCCCACGATGGTCTGGGGCAAGCCTCCCTGGGAGACGGCCACGTAGTGGAACCCCGTTGTGCCTCGAGTTGCGGCAATCGCCTGAGCGTAGAGCGCCCTCGCCTGGGCGGGTCCGGCACTGGACCCGGGCGCGATCGTCGGTCCGTTCGTGGTCGACGGAGTGCCCTGGACATGGCGGACCAGGAGCACACCGCCCACGCCGATCGCGGCGGCGACGAGTCCGGTCGTCACGAACAGGGCGACGACGGCAAGCGTTCGCGAGTTGCGCCTCCGAGGCGCCGTCGACGGCGCGGGCGGCCATGCCGGTGGCTGGGGCGGGAACGCCCAGCGGTCATCGTTCATCAGTCACCATGGTGAACGGTCGGTCCTTTCTATTCGCTTTCATCGGCACGCCTCGGCTCGATACTAGTCGACGGGGAAAGCCGCAACCGGTGCTGAAGGAGATGGCGATGAGCGATGCAGCCATGGCGACGGTCTTCGACCACTTCCACGCCAGGCGCCGGAGAGATCTCGACGCCGTCGCCGCCAGCCTCGATCCCGACGTGGTCCACCAGGGGGTTCTTCCCGACCTCGTGTGCAACGGACGGGGCGCAGTCGTGGAACGCATGCGTGCCTCGCTCGACCACGGCGATACCGGCGTCGAGCATCTCGAGCTCAATGCAGCCGGCGAGAGCGTCGTGGTCGGCATCGCAGGGGCCCGATTTCGCGAGATACCGTTTCTGGACGGGGAGATCTTCATGGTGTTCAAGGTGCGCGGCGGCCGGATCGTGCGCATCGACGACTACCGGAGCCGCCAGGAGGCCTTCGCGGCTGTGGAGGCCCCCGCGCCCAACTGACGCCCGGCCTGCCGTCGACCGCTCAGCCCGGCTGAGAGTTAGGTGATCCTCCAGGGGACGACACGGGTTCGGCAGCCGGCACAGCGTCCGGCGTCCTCGGCTCCTCGGCGTCAGGGGTCACGCTGTTCGGCATCTCGGCGGCCGGCGTCGGCGCATTCGAGGATTCAGGACTTGTTGGTGCAGACGCGCCCGGCTCATCCGGAGTCGCCGTCGCGCGACGCACCGCTTCACGGGTTTCGGCCGAAGCTTTCCGGAACTCGCGGATGCCGCGTCCAACTGCAGCGCCCACGTCGGGAAGCTTCCCCGGCCCCCAGATGATCAGGACGAGCACGAAAAGGATGATCAGCTCGGGGAGGTGCCCAGCGATGTCCATGCCGATCATCAGTGTACCGCGCAGCCGCGACGCGACTGGAACGTCTGAAGTGTCCGGTGGTTGTGATGTTGGGCAATGTGCAATCGACAAAAGCGTCGAAATGGGGTTGACCGTTGGGAAGATGCCTGTTACGGTCGGGGACCGTTCCGATCCAGTTCGTGTCCAGCTCACGGAGGCCGTTGTTGCTCGCTCGCCGCGTGTCCCTCGTCGCCTCGGCCGGCGCGATCGCACTGCTGGTGACCGGCTCGCCGTTCAGCCAGGGTAACGTCCTTGCTGATCAGTTCACTCAGCAGATCCAGGCACTCTCAGCACAGGCAAGTGGGCTGAGTCATGCAATCGCATCGCTCAGCAGTGCGAGTTCGGCGGCGCTCGGGAATGCGCTCGCATCCGCACACGCCATCGCGAGCACGCAGGCGCAACTTGCGCAGGCGCAGCTGGAGCTCGATCAGGCGAACAACAATCTCGCGAACACGAGCGCACAACTGCAGATCGTCCACAGTGAATACACGGCCGACCAGGCCGATCTCGCCCAGATCCTCAAGCATGTGTACGAACTGACCGACGACGGATCGGTCACCGCGATTCTTGTGGACAGCAAGAGCTTCATCGACGCAATGGATGCGCTCACGAGCGCCGACCAGGTGAGCACGCGCGTGAGGCAGCTGGTGACGCAGATCCAGGGAAAGCGAGACCAGCTCGACAGGCTGCAGACCCAACAACAACAGGACCAGCAGCACGCGAACGCGCTCGTCGACAATCTCCATACGCTTGCCGAGCAGCAGACGAACGAGGAGCTGACCTATCGACAGCAGGCGTCGTCGCTGAAGGGCAAGGCAGCCACACTGCTGGCGGAACTCCAGGGTGTGCAGTCGAAGATCGTCGAGGTGCGCCACGAACAGGAGGCCGCGGCGGCGGCGGCAGCGGCGGCAGCGGGCGCCGGCGCGGCGCACGTGCTGGGGAATGCATTACGGCCGTTCGCTTTCGGCCCGCGTCTCGATGACTATCCGTGGGGACAGTGCACCTGGTACGTGGCGTCATTGCGCAATGTCTACTGGAGTGGTAACGCGTGGGAATGGGCGTACACGGCGCGGCTCGCGGGGCGACCCGAAGGCAGGACACCACGTGTGGGCAGTCTCGTCGTGTTCGGACCGGGCAACGGCTACAGCCAGTTCGGACATGTGGCATACGTCGTCGCCGTGCAGGGGTCGTCGAGCTTCACCGTCGATGAGGCGAACATGCTCGGCCTCGGGGTCGTCGATCAGCGGCACATCGGGTCGCTCTACGACGTTGAGGCCTTCATCTACTAGCTCGGCGTCCTGCACCGCCGGGAGCTCGGCGTGGCCTCGCTGCAACCAGGGTAGTCTTCCTGTGCCGGCCACATGCATGCAAGCACATCGACGAGACGAACCCCCGCAGCCAGCGGTCTGCTCTATGGATTCAGCGCGTCCTTCCTGTGGGGATTCTCGCCGCTGTTCTGGCCACTGCTCGAGCCGGCGAATGCCGTCGAGATTCTCTGCTGCCGAATCGTCCTCGGTTTCGTCGTCATCGCCGTTCTGCTGGCGCTGCGGCACGAGCTGGGCGGTATCCGTCACCTCGAAAGCGGCACGGTGTGGCGTCTCTGTGCAGCCGGGATCGCCATCGCCGTCAACTGGGGGATCTACATCTGGGCCGTCAACGATGGGCGCGTCATCGAGACGAGCCTTGGGTATTTCATCTACCCACTGGTGACGATCGGGCTTGGGGTCGTGATCCTTCATGAGCGACTTCGTGCCGTCCAGTGGGCGGCGGTGGGCCTCGGCCTCATCGCCGTCACCATCGTGAGCTTTGACTACGGGCGACCTCTTTGGATCGCGCTGTCGCTGGCGTGCTCCTTCGCGACGTACGGATTTCTGAAGAAGAAGGTACGGGCATCTCCGCCTGAGGGCCTCTTCATCGAGGGAGCGGTGACGAGCGGTCCAGCGCTCGTGCTGCTCGGGGTGCTCGCTCTCGCCGGTAAGGCAACGTTCGTGGGGCATACGGCGACGCCCGGGCATCTCAGCCTGCTGGTCCTGGCGGGCCCGGTGACGGCGGGCCCGCTGCTCTTCTTCGCCGCGGCCGCCACGCGGCTGCCGCTGTCCACCATGGGCTTGCTCCAGTACGCGACGCCCGTGATCCAGTTCGGCATCGGCGTCCTCATCCTCCGTGAGACCACCTCATTGGCGCTGCTCCTCGGGTTCGGCCTCGTGTGGATCGCCCTGGCAATCCTTGGCCTCGACGGCGTTCGGCACCGCGGTCGGGCGCCGGTCGTTGTCGTCGCGTAGGTCTCGGCGGCACACGTAGTGCCCCTGCTCAGCCTCCAAGCGGACACATGGGTCATCTTCAGCCGAGTTTTCGCAATCTTTGGCTGCCCACCGCAAATTTCAGTAAGTCTTATAAGCTCAGTTTAATCGCATAAGATTCGTTGAATCGATGGATGAGCTTGCAAATCCGTTCCGTCCAGGTGCCGGTACTCCCCCTCCCGCCCTGACCGGCCGAGACGAGCTCATCAACCGATTCGGGATCGCCTTCCGCCGTGCAGCCGCGGGGCGGCCGGGCAAGAGCCTCCTGATGATCGGGTTGCGCGGAGCCGGCAAGACCGTCCTGCTGAACCGGTTCGCCGAGATCGCCGAGCAGGAGGGGTTCCGGGTCGGGCTGATCGAGGCGCCCGAACACGGTCATTTTCCATCGCTCCTGGCGGCTCGCCTGCGCCGGATTCTCATCCCGCTGAGCAGCAACGTCGTCTCGACCGCCGTGACCCGTGCGCTTCGTGTCCTCAAGACCTTCACCCTGCAGCTTCCCGACGGCACCCGTGTCTCCATCGACGTCGAGGCGCTCAAGGGGGTGGCGGACTCCGGGAACCTCGCCGACGACGTCACCGACCTGCTGGTCGCATGCGGCGAGGCGGCGCGCGACCGGGGCACCGGCATCGTGCTCGCCGTCGATGAGCTGCAGTACGTGGGGCCCGAGGAGCTCTCCGCGCTGATCGTCGCCATTCATCGGACCAATCAGCTCAACCTGCCGGTGATCCTCACGGGCGCCGGCCTTCCGCAGCTGCGAGCCCTGGCAGGCGAGGCGAAGTCGTATGCCGAGCGGCTGTTCGACTTTCCCGAAATCGGCTCGCTCGGTGAGGACGACGCTCGCACCGCACTCGCCGCACCTGCGGCGGAGAGTGGGGCCGCGATTGACCGCGAGGCGCTGGACATCATGGTCGAACGCTCCCACGGGTATCCGTACTTCCTTCAGGAGTGGGGATACCACGTCTGGAACATCGCCCCGCAGAGCCCCATCAACATCGATGACGTCGATCGCGCCGCCCCCGGCGTTCAGGACCAACTTGACCAGAACTTCTTCATGGTTCGCCTCGACCGCCTTACGCCCCGGGAGCGGGAGTACCTGGTCGCAATGGCGTCCCTGGGAGCGGGTCCGCAGCGATCCGGTGACATCGCGGCAGCGCTCGGGGTGCGCGTCGAGTCGGTCGCGCCGCGGCGTTCGGCGCTGATCGCAAAGGGGATCATCTACAGTCCCGCGCACGGGGACACCGCATTCACCGTCCCGCTGTTCGACGAGTTCCTCAAACGCCTGGAGACGCAACGCTTATGAACGACACCGAGCTTGTCCACCTCAGCGTGGACGGGAGCATCGCCACCGTCACGCTCGATTCGCCACACAACCGCAACGCGCTGTCGCGACAGCTCATCGCTGAGCTCACCGATCGGCTCGGGGCGGCGAGCGAGGACGGGGCCGTTCGTGCCGTGGTGCTGACCCACACGGGGGCGACGTTCAGCGCGGGCGCGGACCTTTCAGAAGCTTCGAAGGGCCCCATGACCGGCACTGCTAGCGCACTCCTCGCGCTGATTCGCCTGATCGTCGACGTCCGCCAGCCTGTTATTGCCAAGATCGACGGTAATGTGCGGGCCGGCGGCGTCGGACTCATTGGAGCATGTGACATCGTGGTCGCGGGCCCACGGAGCAGCTTCGCGATCACCGAAGCCCGGCTCGGACTTGCTGCCGCGGTCATCTCTGTGGCGGTGCTCTCACGCCTGGACGAACGCTCTGCTGCCCGCTACTACCTCACCGGCGCGACCTTCGATGCCGCGGAAGCACAGCGCATCGGCCTGGTCACCCTCGCGACCGACTCCATCGACGGTACCGTCGCGACACTCACCGCCGAGCTTCGAAGGTGCTCGCCGCAGGGACTTGTCGAGTCGAAGCGCATCGCGAACCGCGGTGTCCGGGAGGCAATCGAGCGCTACGGGGACGAGATGGTGGAATTGTCCGCGCGCCTCTTCGCCTCCGAGGAGGCTCACGAGGGGATGACGGCATTCCTCGAACGCCGGCCGCCGCGGTGGGCGTCCTGACCCAGACCACCCTGGGGCGAGGACATAATCCGCGCGGTGACCAGCCAAGCCTGGGGTTCGCAATCGCCCATCACGACGTCCGGCGCGAGTCCCTCGGCCGCGTTGAGGCATGTGCTCCTCTGGGCATCCCGGCGTCCCCAGATCAAGCGCGCGGTGACCTCAGCCCCGGTGACGCGTGACGTCGTGCGCCGCTTTGTCGCCGGCGAGACCGTCGACGACGCGCTCCGAGTCACCAGGGCGCTGACGGGCGAGGGGCTGCATGTGTCCCTCGATCATCTCGGCGAGGACACCCTCGACGCCGCGACGGCCCAGGCCGCCGTCGACGCGTACTGCGCGCTCGCCGGCCGTCTGTCGGACGAGGGGCTCGCCGCCCGAGCGGAGATGTCGGTGAAGCTGTCCGCGGTTGGTCAGGCGCTCGACGAATCGATGGCCCTCGACAACGCGCGGCTCATCTGTGAGGCGGCGCGCTCGGCCGGCTCCTCGGTGACGATCGACATGGAGGACCACACAACCACCGACTCCACGCTGCGCATCGTCTGCCTGCTGCGCCAGGACTTCCCGTCGACCGGGGCGGTCCTCCAGGCGTCGCTCCACCGCACCGAGGACGACTGTCGAGCGCTGGGAGTGCCCGGGTCACGTATCCGGCTGTGCAAGGGCGCATACCTGGAGCCGCCGTCCATCGCCTGGCAACACCCCGACGACATCCGCAGCGCGTACCTTCGCTGCCTCAGCGCACTGATCACCGGTGGCGCGCTCCCGATGGCGGCGACACACGATCCGAAGCTGGTCGAGGCGACCCGTCGCCTCGTCAGCGCTCTCGGCGGATCCGAATTCATCCATGAGTATCAGATGCTGTACGGGATTCGACCCGATGAGCAGCATCGTCTGAGCGCGGCCGGTGAGACGGTGCGGGTCTACGTGCCCTTCGGCGTGCAGTGGTACGGCTATCTGATGCGCCGCATGGCCGAGCGGCCGGCCAACACTGCACTCTTCCTTCGCGCACTGATGAGCAGGAACTGATGGCAGCGGACCTGACCGGTCAGCGCGTCGTCGTCACCGGTGGCGCCGGCTTCATCGGTGTGCACAGTGTCGAAGCCTTGCTCGCCGGCGGTGCGGATGTGCTGGTCATCGACGACCTGCGACATGCCTCGTACCGGCCGTTGCCTGCCGCCGCACTGCTCGAGCGCGTGGACGTCGCCGAGCCGGAGGCACGCGCTGCCATCCAAGCGTGGAAGCCGGCGGCCATCCTGCACCTCGCGGCGCAGGGCGGCGTCAACAGATCGTGGCGCGAGCCCGCAGCCGATGCACACATCAACGTGCTCGGGACCGTGAGCGTGCTCTCGGCCGCGATGACCTCCGGATGCCGGCGGATCGTCGTCGCCTCGTCCGGCGGAGCGCTGTATGGGTCATCCCGTCGCCTGCCGACCCCGGAGGACGAGCCGGCGCAGCCGCGGTCACCCTATGGCGCGGCGAAGCTGAGCATCGAGTACTACCTCGGTCATTTCACCCGCGCGGGCGCCATTGACGCGCTCGCGCTCCGCTACGGCAATGTCTACGGACCCGGACAGGATGGAACCGGCGAAGCGGGTGTTGTGGCGATATCCAGCCACAGGTTGCTCGACGGCAGGGCGCCGGTGATTCGGGGCGATGGAACCCAGACGCGTGACTTCACCTACGTCGGCGACATCGTGGCTGCCAACGTGCTCGGGCTGACCTCGAAGGTCACCGGTGCCGTGAACATCGGCACCGGACACGAGACGGCGATCGGCGATCTCGTCGGCCGCCTGTGCACGCTCGCGGGATATCCCGGCGAACCCCAACGTGAGCCGCTCCCGCCTGGTGAGGTCACTCGCAGCGCGCTGGACAACTCGCTCGCCGCCGAGCGCCTGGGATGGAGCCCGAAGGTCAGTCTCGACGAGGGCCTGGAGCGGACACTCGAGAGCTTTCGGGAACAGCTTCGATGATCACGCCGCCGCGTGGGCGGCGGTCATGAGACCGGAGACGTCGAGCACCAGTGCCACCGCCACCAGGAGAGCGATTGCCGCGCCTCGCGCCTGGGAGAGCGGGCCCGTCCGGCGCCAGGCGATCGTCCAAGCGATGATTGGCGCCGCGGCAGCCACCGCCACGAGCAGATAGCGGGCCTGCGGCTGGAGATCGAACGTGGCGGAGTTCAGCACCGACTGCGCTGCGGCCACGGCGAGCACGGCGAGCAGCACCATCGCGACGCCCCGGCGCGCACGGTCCCATCGCGCCCAGGAACGTGCGACCGCGACGCACGCAGCCAGGGCAACCACGGCGATGACCACGATGACGAGCGCGCTCGGCAGCGGCCGGATCCCGAGGATCGAGATCGCCACCAGGTGCGCGCCGTTGCCATACATGCCCACCAGGCTCACCGCCGTCGCAGCGATGTAGCCGCGAACCTGGGCAAATGAGTCGAACACCTGACGCTGCGCGGTGATCGGATGCAGCGGTGGGAGCGGGCTGCCGAATTCAACGGCGTTGCGCGCGAACCACCACCCCGCGAGCACGATCGCCGGTAGTACCAGAGCGGTCAGATGGACAGCACGCAGCTGCCGGGCGAAACGCACGACGACAACGAGCAGGAGCAGCGCCGCCAGAACCCAGACGGTTTCCTTGGCGAGCACTGCGAGCGCGACCGCGAGCCCGACGCCGAGGGCGAGGCGGAGCGTCAGCAGCGTGCTCTGCATCACGACGACGCCCGCCAGCACGAGGAGTGCACCGGCGAGCCATGCGAGGTTGTCGTCATTGATCGCCCCCGCCAGGTACTGGGCCTCGGGGAGGAGCGCCACCAGTGCTGCAGCCCCGACCGCGAGTGCGGGCCTGAGCGGAAAGAGACGTCGGGCCACCGCATAGACCGTGAGGAGGGTCAGTACCCCGAGAACCACGGACACCAACCGGATCAGGCGGGGGTCATCGCCGGTGAGCTTCGCGACGATCGCTCCCAGGAGGTAGTACAGCGGCGGCTGCTGGCGCTCAGGCTCGCCCGCCGGCGGCAGCCGGAGGTGATCGGCGATGCCGTTGATGTAGTGCAGGTGGGACAGCTCGTCAGGCGACGCGCCGACCGGGGTGATCCGCGTGTACGCGATCGCGACGCCGACGAAGATCGTGATGGCCGCGCCGAGCAGCACCCGGTCGGCGCGATACGGGTGCGCACGAGTCACGGAACCCATCGGGATCACGGGATGCGCTGGGCGCTGTCCGCCCGAACCCAGACGGTATCCGGACCGCTGTGGTACTCGTCGACGTAGTCACCGCTGTCGAGCAGCGTGCCGATCTCTGGGAAGAGCACCTGCGCGCCGGAGTCGACGACGATCAACACCGGTCGCTGCTTGGCGACGTACTGCTCGACCGGGCCGCCATACCCGAGCAGCACCTCGTCGTTGTAGATGGGCGGAGTGGGCATGACGATCTGCAAGTTTGCAAGCGCATAGACCCAGGAGTCATACGACCACACGACCGCCGTGTCCCCGCTGAACCCGTGCGCGGTGATCCAGGCGGCGGCCTTGGCATCGCCGGCGACTCGGTAGTCGAAGTGATCGAGCCACTGCGTCCGCCAGCTCGGGTCGAATGCCGAGACGACTGCGCCGCCGTAGTAGTCGCTCAGGGTGTGGGAGTTGGTCGCCGACGGAGTGACCGGCACCCAGTCGAACCCGGCGACCTTCGCCATCAGGATCGCGATCACCAGGCCGGCAGCCTGAAGGGCTGGGCCGACCAGCGAGCGCGGGCCGCCGGCGCCGATCCAGCTTCCCGACGGCACGGAGATGCCTGCAACCAGCAACGTGAGTGGCGCCACCGCCGGCTCCAGGAAGTGCGGATACTGCTGGCCGGCCACCGCGGTCACGACCAGGGTCGCGCCGGCCCAGAGTGCGAGCACCCAGTCGACCCTTGCGCGATGACGGTTCAGGATCGCCCCGGCGGCGATGAGCAGCGCCGCGCCGCCGGCGAGGGCGAAATGCGCGAGGCCACCAAGAGCGCTCGTGGGGAGCGTCTGCTTCGTGTAGCCGACGTAGAAACCCGCAAGGGCGAACGCCACGTCGCCCGCCCCGGCGGTGATGATCGCTGCAGCCAGCCAGACGCTGGTGGCGGCGACCACGGTGCCGAGAAAGATGAAGGCGTCGCGGCGGAACAGCTTCGGGGCCAGGAGCATCGCCAGGAAGAATGCCGACGTCTCGGCCACGGCGGTCTGCTGGTACGCGACCGCGGCAGCCATGAGCAGACCGACGCCGAGCGGCCAGCGCGGAATCCGGCGCGGATGATCACGCGGATCGCCTCGGAAGATCCTGACCAGGACGATGGCGCCGGCCCACGAGAGTGGCGCGATCATCAGGCTCTCGGGGAGCGCCAGCTCGGCGTCCACCAGCGGAGTCCCCAGGATGATCGCGGCGAGCACGCCCGCGACGAGCGCGCGGCGCGGAGTCAACAGGCGCGTGGCGGCCCACACGATGGCGAGGATCGCCACCACACCGCTGATGAGGGTCAGCACGTGGAGCGCGATCTCGCTCGACCCGAACAGCTTCACGTCGAGAGCGATCGTCCACAGCATCAGCGGCGGCTTGTTGTTCCAGGTCTGCGAGTAGAGCACCTTGCCGTTGAGCAGCTCACGGGCGACGTTCAGGTACCCCGCCTCGTCCGTGTACCAGTGCGGCTCCATGAGCGACGGCAGCCGGAGCACGGCCAGGACGAGCAATCCCGGAATCGCCGCCCTGCGCACCTAGGCTCGCTCCCGGCGGGCGCCCTCCGGTCGCCACGTCATCGCCAGTGACACGCGCAGACGGATCACGTCGCGCATGGCTCGAGCCACGGGGATCAGCCGACCTCCGGATCGGCGTCCGGCCAGCCGCGGCAGGTGCTCGACACGCACCTGGACGACCCGGAATCCCAGCCGTTGGGCTTTGAAGAACATCTCCGGATTGAACACCGCCGACCGAGCGCGGATGGGGGTGACGGCATCCCAGAGCTCGCGGGTGAAGACCTTGAGGCCGCAATCGAAATCGAGCTCACGAATGCCGAAGGCGAGGCGAACCACCTGGTTGTACACCCCGCTGACGAATGATCGATACCACGGGTCGGCCCGGCGGTTGCGAATCCCCGCGACCATGTCCGCGCGGTCGAGCCCGGCGATCAGCCTGCCGAGGTCGGCTGGATCAAATTGGCCGTCGCCGTCCATGAAGGCCAGGATCCTGCCTCGCGACGCTCGGAGGCCGTCGCAGACGGTCACCGCGTAGCCGCGCTGGTGCTTGTGGGTCACAACGGTCAGGTTCCTCGCCGCGTCGCCCACTGCCGTCCGCGCCGCAGCGACCGTGTCGTCCTGGCTGGCGTCGTCCACCAGAACGATCTCGTAGGTCCTGCCCTCCTGGGACAGGACCGCCATGACATCCCGGAGGACGCGCCCGATGTTCTCAGCCTCGTTGTGGGCCGGGATCGTCAGGCTGACGTCGACCTCGGGTAGCGCCACCGGCGCTACGCCACCGTCTCCGCTGCGGGAGCCGCGACCTGCGCCTTGCCCGTGGCCGCACGGGAGCGGCCGGTCGTCCATTCGACGTCGGACACGCCGACCTGCGACAGGTCCACGCGGTCGATGTGCTCCTCCACGGTTGCGATGACCGAGTCGATCAGGGTGCTCCGAAGCTTGTGCGCCTCGAGTCCGAGGTCCACCAGCAACTGGTGCTTCGCGTTGTAGAAGTGCGTGTCCTTCTCGAAGCGGGGGTTCGGGGTGTGGTCGATGGTGGTCTCGCCACCGTGGGCCGCGCGCGCATCGCGCACGAGCTCAGCAAGTTGGAGCACCGAGAACTGCTCGGTGAACTGGTTGAAGACGCGGAATTCGCCGGGTTTCGCGGGGTGGTCGATGCTCAGCTGAACGCACGCCATGGTGTCGCGGATGTCGAGGAAGCCGCGCGTCTGCCCCCCACTGCCATACACGGTGAGTGGTTTGCCGATCGCCGACTGGACGATGAACCGGTTGAGCACGGTGCCCCAGATCCCGTCGTAGTCGAACCTCGTGGCGAGCTCTGGATGCAGCGTGGTCTCCGGCGTGGTGCAGCCGTAGACGACGCCCTGGTTGAGGTCGGTCGCGGCGATGCCCCAGGCGCGGCACACGAAGTGGATGTTGTGGCTGTCGTGCACCTTGGAGAGGTGGTAGAAGCTGCCGGGGAGCTTCGGATACGGCAGGGTGTCGCTCCTGCCGTTGTGCTCGATGGTGATGAAGCCTTCCTCGATGTCGATGTTCGGCGTGCCGTACTCGCCCATCGTGCCGAGCTTCACCAGGTGGCACTCGGGAGCATGCTCATGCAGCGCGAAGAGCAGGTTGAGCGTGCCCGCGACGTTGTTGAGCTGGGTCATCACCGCGTGCTCGCGGTCGATCATCGAGAACGGCGCCGAGCGCTGCTCCGCGAAATGGACCACCGCGTCGGGCTGCGTGGATGCGATCAGATCGGCGGTCGCGTCGGCATCGGTGAGATCGACCAGACGCCACTCGATGTCGCCTCTGCCCAGCTCGCGCCAGCGCTCGACCCGACGCTCCATGGTTGAGATCGGGATGAGCGACGACGTGCCGCACTCGAGATCCCAGCGGCGGCGAACGAGGTTGTCCACCGCGATGACACGGTAGCCCTGGCCGGACAGGTGCATCGCCTGCGGCCAGCCGAGGTAGCCGTCCGCCCCGAGCACGATCACCGTTCTGTTGCGCATGCAAGAAGCTCCTGGGAGTGTTGGGACCCTGCGACCTTCGCGAAGAAGAGCTTTCGAAGGGGTTATGGACTGGATTATGCCTACACGATCCGTCCATTGGCCACGCGAGGCGTTCCTTGCCGGCGGGAAACGGGCGGAACAAGCGTATTCGGATTGGTCAATCGATCGACCGCGCGCAGACAAAAGAGCGACAATCAACTCTCGTGTCGATCTCGGGTTCTTCTCGCCGTGCACTTCTGCTCCGGGCGGCGGTCACCAGCGTCGTCACCGTCGTGGTCCTCCTACTCGTCTGGCGCCTGTTCGGCGGGAACCACCTCAGCTGGCAGGGCATCAATCCGAACGCCGGGTCGATCGCGCTCGCCGCGTTCGGTGCCGCATGCTTTCTCATTGGCCGCGCCTGGCGGTTCGCCGCACTTCTCCCGAGGCGGAAGGGCAACGAGCGCGAGTTGCTCGGCGCCACCGCTGCATCCTGGGGAGCGGGGCTGCTGCTCCCCGGCCCGTCCGCCGACGTCACCTTCGTCGCCCTGGCAAGGACGCGGTTCGGCGTCGGTGTGGCCCGGGGATCAGGAAGTGCCATCGTGGCCCGCATCCTCGACGTCGTCAGTCTCTCGGCGATCGCAGTCGTCGCCTCCTTCTTCACGGCGAACCACGTCCACCCTGCCGTCGTCCTTACGGCGGCCGCCGCTTTCGTCGTCGGTCTCAGCGTTCTGCTGTCGCTGATCGTCCCGGGACCCCGAACCCTCGTGACACGACTGGCGGCGCGGATTCCCAGGCTCGCCGGATTGGCCGCCCGGGCCGAAGCCGAGCTCGACGCCCTCAACAGCCGGGCACGCTGGGCGAACCTGGTCGGCAGCACGATCTTCTGCAGGATCGCCACCGTCATCCAGTACGCGGCGCTGATGAGCATGGTCGGACTGCACCTCGGCTTCTGGCAGACATGGTTCGTCCTCTCCGTCCGGACGCTCCTGCTCACCATCCCCATCCAGGGGATCGCGGGAATCGGCACCGGCCAGGCATGGTGGGCGGGAGCGCTGCTGCTGGAGGGCGTCCCGGGTTCGCTCGCAGTCGGAGCAGGGTTGACCCTCCAGGCGATCGACCTCGCGGTCTCGCTGCCGGTTGCCGGCCTCGGGAGCACGCTGCTCTTCCGCCGCAACCGGGATGGCTCCGCCGAAGACGGTGGTGAGGACGACGTGACCGACGCCAATCCCGGACTTGACGTGATGGGCGCGCCGACGCCGACGTCGCGCGAGCCCCTCCACGTCGCCTGAGACAGCCGCGGCAGAGCATCACCACCTGGAGGGGTACCCATGCCTGTGATCGATCGCGATGGTGAATACGACGTTGTCGTCGTCGGAGCGGGATCGACCGGCGAGAACGTCGCCGGTCGCGCCGTGAGAGGCGGTCTGACATGTGCGGTGGTCGAGGCCGAGCTGGTCGGCGGTGATTGCTCGTACTGGGCATGCATGCCAAGCAAGGCGCTCCTCCGCAGCGGTCAGGCGCTGCGCGCGGCGCTGGCGGTCGACGGCGCCAGGCAGGCGGTCACCGGCACGCTCGACAGCGCAGCCGTATTCCGCCGCCGCGACAACTTCGCCTCCCATTGGAAGGACGACAGCCAGGTCCAGTGGCTGGACCGCCAGCCCATCGACCTCGCCCGAGGCAGGGGACGTCTCGCGGGAGAGCGGCGGGTCACCGTGACCCCGGCGGACGGTCCCGAGTTCACGCTCGCCGCTCGGCATGCCGTCGCGCTGTGCACTGGCAGCAGGGCGTCGATCCCGCCGATTCCCGGCATCGAATCCGCCCATGCGTGGACGAGCCATGAGGCCACCAGCGCCCAGGCGGTGCCGCGCCGTCTCGTCATCATCGGGGGCGGCGTCGTCGCCTGCGAGATGGCCGACGCATTCAAGACGCTCGGCAGCATGGAGGTGACGCTCGTTGTCCGCGACGACCGCCTCCTCGGCAACACCGAGGACTTCGCCGGTGAGGCGGTGCGAGCGTCCTTCGAGCAGCGCGGCATCGATGTGCTCTTCGGGACCGCTACCGAGCGGGTCACGCGTGCGGCCAGCGGCGAGGTCTCCGTCGACATCGCCGACCTCGAAGGCGGCAACCGGAGGACGCTCACCGGCGACGAACTCCTGGTGGCCACCGGCCGGGCGCCCCGCACCGACGAGGTCGGCCTCGACAGCGTCGGCCTCCGGCCCGGGTCATGGCTCAACGTCGACGACACCTGCCGGGTGCAGGGCGGCGGTGACTGGCTCTACGCCGCCGGAGACCTCAACCACCGCGCACTGCTCACGCACATGGGCAAGTACCAGGCGCGCGCCTGCGGCGACGCCATCGTGGCGCGCGCCAAGGGCGAGCTGCCGGGCGATCCGCCAGCCTGGTCCGCCTTCACCGCGACCGCGGACCATGGCGCGGTACCCCAGGTGATCTTCACCGATCCCGAGGTGTCGGCAGTGGGCCTGACTCACGCGGGCGCCGTCGCGGCCGGCCTGCGGGTGAGAGCGGTCGACTACGAGATCGGCGAGGTGTCGGGAGCGGAGTTGCTGGCGGACGGCTATGCCGGGCACGCGCGGATGGTGGTCGACGAGGACCGCAGGGTGATCGTCGGCATGACCTTCGCGGGCCCGGGAGTCGGTGACCTCATCCACGCCGCAACGGTTGCCGTCGTCGGCCAGGTGCCGCTCGACCGGCTCTGGCACGC
>JBIOIZ010000002.1:0-100326 GCA_044450385.1 Candidatus Dormibacteria bacterium | reverse complement strand
CTTGAGCCGGTTGATCTCCCGTTCCGCCCCCTGCGCCCTGCGACCGAGCGGCAACCACAACGCAATTGCGTCCGCGGCGGGCCGCCATGCTCGCTCCAACCGCTCGAGCTCGGCCGCGGCCGCTCGACGCAGATCGGCGACCGACGCGATGAGCGGTGGACCTTGGGTCTCGAGGTTGCTCGCCAACGCGATGGCGTCATCATCGGCAGAAACTTCGGCCCATCGCTCCCAGAGCGCGATCACCGGGTCGATATCGATACCGGCGCCAGCGCCGTCACGCAGCGCCTTCGGCGGTGCGGTGACCAGCTGCCGAGCCTGGCGGATCGCATCCTCGAGCATGGCGCGCGACGTGCGGACGGCCTCCGCAGACGCACGCAGCGCGACGACCTGGTCGCGTGCCAGCACGCGCCACTGGTAGGTCAGCACGCCCGCGGTGCCGCAGACCGGGCACCGCTCGTCCTCGGCGTGGGAGTGCACGGCGAGTGCCTGTTCGAGAAGGGCCGCCACCTCATGCGCCCTGGCGGCATCGGTGCCCCGCAACCGTTCGGCCGCCGCATGCGCATCACGCAGGCCGGCGATTGCCGCGTTGAGCTTGTCGCGATCCAGCACCGGCAGACCCGCAAGGTCGCGCAGCTTGCGAAGCACGCTGCGCTCGTCACTCTCAGCGTCGCCGCCGACGGTGCCCGCGACCGCATCGAGGTCCCACGCCTTGGCAGCGAGCGCCGAGCGAACCAACACCGCGCGCTCGTCCGAGGTTCTTTCGAGCAAGCCGTGCAATGACGGCAGCGCTTCGCGTGCGTCTTTCACATCGCGTTCGCGAGCAAGGCGCGCCTTCTGCAGCACCTGCTGGGCTTCCGCGAGGTCGCCGAGACCGAGAATCCCGGCGAGCGCGTCGTAGAGCTTCGACTGCTCGCGATCGAGGGCGTGCTCGAGCTCGTTGTGGGAGAGGAGCGGCGGGTACCCGGTGAGCGGATGCGACCAGCCCAGCGCATCCAGCTGGGCGGGCTTGCCGTCGACGAACAGCGTCGATGCGTCCAACCCGTCACCGTCCTTCCAGACACGCGCGACCTCGAGCGGCTGCTTTCGCCCGTCGACTGCGAACCGGGCCACGACCCTCGTGTGGCGGTGGTGCAGGTTCTGCCACCCGTCGCGCCACACCTTGACCCGCTGCTCCCATCGCTTGTTGGTGCCCAGTAACACCATCTCGAGAGCCTCGGAAAATGAGGACTTCCCGGACCCGTTGCGCCCGACCACCAGGGTGAGCCCGGGGCCCGGGTCGATCGCCAGCGTGGTCGTCGGCCCGACGCCCCGGAAGCCCTCCACCTCGATGCCCGTGAGGTAGACGGCGGATGGTGGCCTGGCCGCTCCGTTGGGTCCAGATGAGGACACGGGCTCGAAGTCGCCCTGGAGTGCGGCGTCAACCGCCGCCGGCCCGCCGAACGCCGCCAGCACGAGGGCACCTCCCGAGTCCGCCGGCGACCGGGCATCGAGACGGTCGACCACGAGGCCGAGCAGGGCGGCGTCAGGCATCCGTCTCGATCGGAGCGGTGGTCACGCGTTTGAGCACGATCTCGTCTGGGGTCCGCCCGTGGTCGACGAAGTACGTCGTGCGGCTCCCATCTTTCTCGAGGTGCACCAGCGAGCCGATCTTGAAGGTGTCGGCCGGCACTCTCAGCGGTGGAGCCTTCGCTGCGCGCTGCACGCGCGACGTCAGCGCCACCGGGACCGGCGGAGCTGGCGCGGGAGTCTCGGAAACACTACCCGCCGGCTGAGCCCGGTGCACGTGCTGCCGGTGCACGGTGACACCGACGGCGATGGCCGTGAGCACCAGGACCGGGACGCTGACATACCAGTACGCGATCCCGAGCGCGATCACCAGGACCAGCACGACAAAACCGACGCAGCCGATGCCACCGGTCGCGTGCGCGGCCTGCCGGACGGCGCGGTGGGGTTGCCTCGCGTAGGTTGAGAGGCCGGCCCAGAATCCTCCGGGGAGGCGATGGCCGAGGTAGAAACGCACGCGCCATTCTGGCCCCAGACCGCATGCGCCCTCATGACCTGCCCGCCGCAACGGACAATGACCGCGTGCCGGAGTCGACCACCGCCCCGCCGCTGACCGAGCGGTTCACCGCGGCGTTCGTGGTCGCATGGGAGGTGCACGGCCGCCAGCTGCGAAAGAAGACCGGAATCCCATATATGGCGCACGTCATGGCCGTGTCCGCGCTGGCGCTCGAGAACGGTGCGGATGAGGACGTCGCAATCGCAGCACTGCTTCACGACACGGTGGAGGACACGACTGACGGCGCCGCGATGCTTCGGCGCCTCGAGGAGGACTTCGGCCCACGTGTGGCTCGGATCGTCCTGACATGCAGTGACGTCGTCGCCGTCCCAGGCGAGCCCAAACCACCGTGGAAGGAGCGCAAGCAGCGTTATCTCCACCACCTCGAGCACGAGGCCGATCGCGATGCGCTCCTGGTGTCGGCGTGCGACAAGATCCACAACGCGCGTTCGATCCTTGCCGACCTCCGTACCGAAGGCGCGGGAGTGTGGCGGCGCTTCACCGTCGAGGATCCGCACGAGCAACTCTGGTACTACACGAGCGTGCTGAGCACCCTCCAGCGGCGCCTTCCCGGCCCGCTGACCGACGAGCTCGCTGCGCTGGTGGAAGCGATCCGGGGCTTCGTCGAGTGAGTGACCAAGGTCCCCTCGACGGCCGTGTGGCGCTGATCACGGGATCGAGCCGCGGTATCGGCCGGGCGATGTCGCTCCGCCTGGCGCGCGAGGGTGCCTCCGTCGTGATCACCGGCAAGTCCGAGACCGGCACCGACAAGCTTCCCGGAAGCATTCACACGGTGGCGGCGGAGGTCGAGGCTGCCGGAGGGTCCGCGCTCGCAGTGCGTGTCGATGTACGCCGTGAGGATGAGGTCAGGGCGATGGTCGACGCGACGATCGAACGCTTCGGCCGGCTCGACATCCTCATCAACAATGCAGGCGCCCTCTGGTGGCAACCGATCCTGCAGACGCCACCGAAGCGCTACGACCTGATGTGGGAGATCAACGTTCGCGCCGCGTACCTTTGCGCGTACTACGCCCTGCCTCACATGGTGGAGCACCACTGGGGCCACATCATCAACTGCTCTCCACCGATCAGCACGCGGCCCAGCCCTGGCCACGTCGCCTACATGACGACCAAAATGGGGATGACACGGCTCGCCATCGGCATCGCTGCGGAGCATGCCGCCGACGGCATCGCCAGCAACTCACTCTGGCCGGTGACGATCATCGAGAGCCTTGCGAGCATCAACTGGGGGCTTGGCGACCGCAGCCAGTGGCGCTCGCCCGACATCCTCTGCGACGCGATGATGGAGATCGTCAGCACCGAGCCGCCGTCGCTCACAGGCCAGCAGATCCTCGACGAGCCCTTCCTGCGCGAGCGCGGCTGGACCGACGAGCGCCTCGATGCCTACTGGCTGGAGGGCAGGCCTCCCGATCACCCCGTCTACATTGACGGGCGGTCGGGCTCCTCGATGTAGCGACGGGGCGGACTGCAGTCCACCCGTATGATCGAGGCATGAGCCCCGCCAGTCGAGGAGACATCGTCCGGAGGACGCTCGCCGTGGGCGCGGTCGGCGCTGGAGCCGCGCTGTCGGCGCGGGTCCTCCTGCGCCCTCAGCTCAAGGCACCTCGGCGGCTGGTCGATTGGGACGACGTTCGCCGCATCGCCGTATCGCGCTCCGGCGACCGGGACGGAGCAGGGATCAACGCAGTGGCACTCGACGCTGCGTACACCGAGATGGCCGCGCGGGTCGCGCCGCTGCTCACCGAGGTTTGCCAGGTGCCCCTGACAACCTATCCGCGGTTCGTCGCCCTCGATCGCCGCGGTTTCATCGATGCCAACCTCGGCATGGTCCAGCGCCTCCTTGCTCCGGTCGAGCGGATCCGCGCGACCGTCCCCGAGTCGCTGGCGACCGGGATGGGCCGGCGGATGCTGGACCGGTACGTCGGGGAACTGTTCGGCCTGATGTCGCGTCGCGTTCTCGGCCAGTACGACCCAGTCCTCGCGCTCGAGGATCTCCCGGAAACGTCGCGACCGGCGAGCGCCCTCTATCTCGTCGAGCCGAACATCGCCGCGATCGAGCGTGATCTCGATCTCTCCCGTACCGACCTGCGCCCCTGGCTGATCCTGCACGAGCTGACCCACGCCTGGCAGTTCGAGATGCATCCGTGGCTGGGTCATCACCTCGAGAGCCTGATGCGCGGCTTGATGCTCGACGCCCTGTCAGCCGACGGTGAGACGCTGCTTCCGTCCAGTCAGCTGGTCCGCAAGCTGCCGGATACCGTGCGGGGTCAGGTCCAGACCATCCGCCACGTGCAGGCGGTCATGAGCGTGCTCGAGGGATACAGCAACTTCGTGATGCACCGGGCCGGTCGCTCTGCGGTACGTGGGTCGGAGCGGCTGGAGGCGGCAATGAGGCAGCGCCGGCGCCAGCGCGGACCCATCGAGCGGCTCGTCCTCGCGATCACCGGCCTCGAGATGAAGATGCGCCAGTACGAGGTCGGCGAGCACTTCGCGGTCGGGGTGGTCGAACGGGCTGGGCTCAGTACGCTGAACCGCGTCTGGGAGTCGGCGGAGATGATGCCGACGCTCGACGAGCTTCGCAATCCCGAGCGCTGGCTGAAGCGGGCAGCCTGAGCGACGCGTCGGTGGGCGGCACTCTCGGCCTGGATCAGTAGACCGGGGTCAGCCAGGCCGCGTATTTCGGGTCCCGGCCGGTCACAACCTTGTGGTACGTGTCCTGGACACGATTCGTGAGCGGGCCTGGTTCACCATCGCCGATACGCCGGCGGTCGATCTCGATCACGGGCGCGACCTGCGCTCCGGTCCCCACCAGGAACACCTCGTCGGCAACGTAGAGCTCGGAGCGGTCGATTGAACGCTCGCGAACCTCGAGACCAAGCTCCTCGCGAACCAGGTGCATCACAGAGGCCCGGGTGATGCCTTCGAGGATGTTGTCCGAGGGGGGCGGCGTGATGATCTCGCCCTTGCGCACGATGAAGATGTTCTCTGCACTGCCTTCGCAGACGTGGCCGTCGCCGGAGAGCATGATCGCCTCGTCGAAGCCGTTCTGCAGCGCTTCACTCTTTGCCAGCGCGGAGTTCACGTACAGCCCGGTGCACTTGGTCCGCACCGGTGCCATCGCGTCGTCGATACGTCGCCATGACGACACCATGCAGCGGATCCCGCCGTTGCCGACGTACAACCCCATCGGAGCGGTGACGATCGCGAAGCTGTCGGGAACGTCATGCAGCTTCACGCCGATGATCTCGGCCGACTTGAAGGAGAGCGGCCGGACGTAGGTGTCCTCACGGTATTCGTTGCGACGCAACAGATCGATCGTCGTCGCGACCAGGTGCTCGACGCTCCATGGAATCGTCATCTGCAGGGCGCGCGTGTTCTGGTGCATGCGCTCGTAGTGCTCGGGGAGGCTCAGCGCGAACAGCTGCTCACGCTCCTCGTTCCAGTAGGCGCGAATGCCCTCGAAGACGCCGGTTCCGTAGTTGAGCCCATGGGTGAGCAGCCCGACCTTGGCGTCGGCGTAATGGACGATCTCGCCATTGAAGAACACCCAGGACTTCTCGCGAAGCGACGTGGCCTCAGCAATAGGAGGGGGAGCGGTCTGCGTCATCGGTCACAGCCTACAACCACGGGCGTCGCAAACCGTTGCCTGGGCCAATCTCGAGGGAGCCTTTGCTATGCTCGCGACGTCCGGAAAGCCTGCCTGGAACGACGATCGAGGTCGAGCGGGGGGATCGCGACCCAGGGAAATTGGAGGAGTCATGACCGACGTCATCAAGTCCCGCGCGAGCAGCCTTCCGGCCGCCCGCGGGGTCCTCTGGAACCCTTCCCCAGCGGAGTTGCGCGACATGACGTCGCGGATGCCCAACGCGCGGCACACCGAATTTGACAACTACAACGTGCAGACCACGGTCGTCTCGAGAAGCAAGGCGAGTACGTACGTGGTCACGGACCACCCCGAGGAACACTCGGACCAGACGATGAGCCGCGCCGACGGCGCGAAGGTCGCCGAGCGCCAGGATGCGTACATCCGCGACCAGGAGATGCTCGTGGTCGACGGGTACATCGGCAATGACCCCGAGCACCGCGTTGCGGCGCGTCTCTACATCGAAGCGGCCAACGCGAACATCGCTGGCATGCAGCACTGGCTGTACTTCGATGCAGAGAATCCCGGCCCCGACTTCGAGCCCGTCCTGACGGTCATCTACACGCCCAACCTTGACGCTCCCGGATACCCGAGTGATCGAGTCATCGCCGTGGACCTGGAAGCCGGTGTCACGCGCGTCCTGAACAGTGACTACTTCGGCGAGTCGAAGAAGGGCGGGCTGCGCATGTGGAACAAGCTCACCTACGACCGGGGCGGCCTGTCGCTGCACGCCGGCTGCAAGGTGGTTCCAACCGCTCAGGGCGACCAGGCGCTGCTGATCATCGGCCTGTCGGGCACGGGCAAGACAACCACGACATTCACACGCCAGAACGACAGCAAGCCTGTGCAGGACGACTTTGTCGCGCTGTATCCCGGCGGCCGAATCGTGGCCACCGAGAACGGCTGCTTCGCCAAGACGTTCGCGCTCGATCCGCAGCTTGAGCCCAGCATCTACGGTGCCGTCTGCAGACCAGAGGCATACCTCGAGAACGTCTCGCAGACCGATGCGGGCGCCGTCGATTTCTTCGATACCGCGTATACCCCCAATGGACGTGCCGTCTTCCGCATGGACGCCCTGGGCTGGCACAAGGACGCGCGCGAGGTCAAGGAGGTCGATCACTTCCTGATCCTCAATCGCAACGACAACCTGATCCCGGGCGTGGCGCGCCTCAATCGAGAGCAGGCGGCGCTCTATTTCATGCTCGGCGAGACCCGGGGAACATCAGCGGGTGGCAAGGAGGAGGCCGGCAAGTTCCTGCGCGTCCCCGGCACCAATCCCTTCTTCCCGCTCCGCCATGAGCAGCAGGGCAACCGGTTCCTCGAGCTGATGGACAGCAGCAACTTTCAGGTCTACCTGCTCAACACCGGCCGGGTCGGCGGTACCGACGAGGACGAGCGCGGCAAGAAGGTGTTCATCCCGTACTCGAGCGCCATCGTCAAGGCGATCTCGGAAGGCACCATCCAGTGGGAGACGGACCCCGACTTCGGTTATGACGTGGCAGCAGCGCTTCCCGGCCTCGACGACCCGGAGATCCTCCAGCCCCGAACGCTGTACGAGCGTCAGGGCCGGATGGATGAGTACCGCGCCCTCGTCGAGCAGCTCAAGACGGAGCGGCGTGCCTACCTCGCGACGTTCCCGGGGCTGCGCGAGGAGATCGTCAACGCCATCGACTGACCCGCTGAATCCCGACCTCGTCACCGCGGACGACGTCGTGGCGACCCGGGACCGCGTGCTCGGATTTCTCAGGCCGCTCCGCGGTGGGGACTGGCAGGCGCCGGTACCGGACCTGGAGTGGAACAGCGAAGAAACGCTCCGCCACGCGATCAGCACGCAGCTCTGGTATTCGGCGCACCTCGCGAGCAGGTCGACGCGCCGGCTCGCCGTCTGGCGGAGCGTCGACCCCGGCCTCGACGTCGACGCCCTGCTCGACAACCTCGAGGCGCACGTTTCAGTGCTCGCCGCGGTGATTCGGGACACGCCACCCGACGTGCGCACGTGGCACAACTCTGGCATGACCGATCGGAGCGGGTACAGCGCCATGGCCTGCAGCGAACTGCTCGTCCACACCTGGGATATCGGTCGCGGCCTCGACGCGCGCTTTGAGCTGCCCGCCGACCTTTCCGGACGTGTGGTCTCGCGTCTCTTCCCGATGTGGCTGCCCATCGACGCCCCATCGGAGGACGCACTCCTCTGGTGCAACGGCCGGATCGCCCTGCCTGATCGTGCCCGCCTCGCTCCCGACTGGGGATGGTGGTCGCGGCCTGTCGAGGAATGGGACGGAAGCGACCCAGATGCGTAGCCGGCCTCGGGCTGCGTCACCCGTCGTGGCAGAAGTGAACTCTGGCCGGCTCCAGGCTCTTCAGGTTCGATAGCGATCGGTGCCAGGCATCGACGTCGTCAGCCTGTCCGTCGGGCAGCCGCGACATGTCCGCGTGATTCCAGATCGCCCGCGTGTACGCGGCGTCACCGATGAACAGCTCCGTCCCGAGCCCCGTCGTCGCGATCACTGATTGGTGCCCGGCCGTGTGGCCGGGGGTGGTCGTGATACGGAGGTCGTTCGCGAGGGCGACATCGCCGTCGACGAGCTCGAACTGCATGCCCGACGCCTCGATCCAGTCGGTGACCTCATCGCGTTCTCGAAGGATTCGCTCGTGCTCGGATCGCTGGACCATCATCGGGGCATGGGCGAATGCCGGGTTCTGCCCACAGTGGTCGAAATGCAGGTGCGTGTTGATCACCGTCTTGACGTCGATCGGTGCCAGGCCGTGGTCGGCGAGGGCATCGGCGACGGTACGGTTCACGACCTTGAAGTAGCGAAGGACCGCGTCTGGCCCGCCGCAGCCGGTGTCGACGAGGATGACGCCGAGCTGGTCATGCAGAATCACATACCCGTGCACCGGCCACTCGTGAGTGGCAACGGTGACCTGGCCGAGGTCGAGACGCTTGATCTGCATGCACTGCTCCTTGCCGATCCGGTCGCTCAGGCTGGAAGCCTTCCCCAGAGCAGGATCCGTTTGAACGGGTAGAAGAACGGGCGCTGATCGCCGAGCGCAGCGCTCAGCCGCTCACGGTAGCGCGCGACGAACTCCTGGTACATGGCCGCCGGCAGGCGCGACTCGTAGTCGGTCAGCAGCGTGCCGCGCACCCACTCGACAACCGAGTCGGGCGACTCCAGCACATGGCCGTACACCTGCAGCCGCACCGACTGAGTGCTGAATCCGAGCTGATGGAGGAGCGTTGCGTACTCCTCGGGCGGCAGCACCGCGAACGTCCTAGTGTAGCCGTTCATGGCGCCGATGAACGGCTCCTCGCGAGCGATCTCTGCCGCGAGCCTGTGCGAGACATGATCGAAGTTGGCAGGCACCTGCACTGCCAGCTCGCCTCCAGGGACGAGCATCGCCCTCAGGCCCGCGAACAGCGCGTGATGGTCGCCCAACCATTGGAGCGCGGCGTTGGAGAAGACCACATCGAACGGTGCTGCCGGCCTCCACCGGCTGATGTCACCGCGCACAAAATCCAACCCTGCGACGTCGATCGTCCGAGCCCGCTCGAGCATCGCGTCCGACGAGTCCACTCCGAGGGTTGACCCGGCCCCGAGCTCGCGATGCAGGGCTTCGGTCAGCACGCCCGTACCACATCCGAGATCAACAACTCGGTGTGCAGGACGTCGCGTGATGAGCGCCACGAGATCGTGAAACGGCTGCTCGCGTTCCGATCGAAAACGCTCGTATTGAGTTGGATTCCACGTATCGCGCGCGCTCACGACGGGGCGCGCAACGCGGGTGTCAGCGTCGTGAGCATCGGCGGACAGGATAGCGTTGGCCAGGTGCGCTCCAGACCGAACGCGAGCCGGGCATTCCGAATGCTCGCCGTGGACGCACGATCGCTGCGCGAGTCGCAGTCATTCAGACGGCTCTGGTTCGGCCAGCTGATCTCCATGGTCGGCCGCCAGATCACCCTGGTCGCCGTCCCATATCAGGTGTACTCGCTGACCCGTTCGGCGCTTGATGTCGGATTGCTCGGCATCGTCCAGGTGGTGCCGCTCATCTGCGGTTCACTTGGGGGCGGGGCGATCGCCGACAGGTTCGACCGCCGCCGAGTGCTGATCGTTACCCAGCTCGGGCTCGCAGCGTGCTCCGGATTGCTCGCACTGGGTGCATTCGCCGGGCATCCCCCGCTGTTCGAGATATACGCGGTGGTGGCGCTGGCTGCGCTGGTTGGCGCCGTTGACGCTCCAACTCGAACCGCGATCATTCCGAACCTTGTCGGCGTCGACCGGCTGGCGGGCGCGCTCTCGCTCAACGTCGTGCTCTTCCAGACGACTCTCGTCGCGGGACCCGCGATCGGCGGCCTGGTCATCGCTCACCTCGGCCTTCCCGCCGCGTACTCGGTCGACGTGGTCACGTTCGGCGCGGCGCTCGCAGCGGTGGCCCTGCTGCCGCCACAGGGTCACTGGTCGACTGAGCGTGAGCGACCGCTCGCTTCCATCGTGCGCGGCCTGGGCTTCGCCCGCCGCCAGCCCGTGATCCTCGGCGGCTTCGCGATGGATCTTGCCGCGATGATCTTCGGACTTCCGCGCGCTGTGTTCCCGGTGCTCGCCGCGACGACCTTCCATGCAGGCGCGCAGGGGCTCGGCCTGCTCTACGCCGCCCCCGGATGTGGGGCGGTCACCGCCGCGCTTGCGAGCGGAGCAGTGTCTCGATCCAAGCGGCTCGGGCGCATCATCGTGATCGCGATAGCCGCCTGGGGCATGGCGATCATCGCATTCGGATTCACCACGACGCTGTGGATCGCCCTTCCACTGCTCGCCGTTGCCGGTGGCGCAGATGCGTTCAGCGCTGTCTGCCGGTCGACGATCACGCAGCGCATCGCCCCCAACGAGTTGCGAGGGCGGCTCACCTCCCTGCACTCCATGGTGGTCAACGGTGGCCCCAATCTCGGCGACGTTGAGACCGGAATCGTCGCGAACGCCTTCGGCGCGGAGGTGGCTATCGTCACCGGCGGTGCGCTGTGCCTCGTCGGCCTTGGCGCTGCGGCTGTCGTGTTCCCGTCGGTCTGGCGCTATCGAACCGACTCCTGAGTGCTGGACCGGCCCGTGTATCGTCCGAGCACGATGCCTGTGCAGGATGTGACGGACGTCGGCTCGATGCCGCGCCTCGGTGATGTGCCGGCGCGGATGCACGCCCAGGTGATCCGGCCCGAGCGCTATGGCGATCCTCAGACCGCATTCGTGGTCGAGACCGTTTCGACGCCGCGCCCGGGTCCCGGACAGGTGCTGGTGTACGTGATGGCCGCGGGCGTCAACTACAACAACGTCTGGGCGGCGCTCGGGCGGCCCGTCGATGTCGTCGCCGCGCGGCGAAAGGCGGGCGAGGACGAGGACTTCCACATCGGTGGCAGCGACGCCGCGGGTATCGTCTGGGCGGTCGGCGAAGGAGTCGACACCGTTCGAGTCGGCGACCATGTCGTGGCGCACTGCGGAGTGTGGGATGCGGCCGATCCCTGGATCACGACCGGCGGCGACCCGATCATCGCGCCGAGTGCACGGATATGGGGTTACGAGACGAATTGGGGGAGCTTCGCGCAGTACACGCTCGTCCAGGCACATCAGCTGCTCCCCAAAGCCGCAAACCTGAGCTGGGCCGCTGCGGCGGCGTGCACCCTGGTCGGCGCCACGGCATATCGCATGCTCTGCTCGTGGCATCCGCACACGGTGGCCGAGAACGACGTGGTGCTGATCTGGGGCGGGTCAGGCGGTCTCGGCTCGCAGGCGATCCAGATCGCCAGTGCCAAAGGAGCTATCCCGATCGCCGTGACATCCGGTCCGGAACGAGGTGAGTACTGCATCGGGCTCGGTGCTCGCGGCTACATCGACAGACGCGAGTTCACCCACTGGGGTCTGATCCCCGATTGGCGTGACGATGCGGCATTCGCAACATGGAGCGCCGGTGCGCGTGCCTTCGGCAAGGCCCTGTGGGACGTTCTGGGTGAACGCCGGAATCCCAGGATCGTGTTCGAGCACCCGGGCGAGGACACGATCCCGACATCCATCTTCGTCTGCGACAACGGCGGCATGGTGGTGATCTGCGCTGGTACGACGGGATACCACGCCGCGGTCGACCTGCGCTACCTCTGGATGCGTCAGAAACGCCTGCAGGGCTCGCACTTCGCCAACGACGCGGAATGCGCCGCCTACAACGCGATGGTCACGAGCGGCGTGGTGGATCCGTGCCTGTCACGGACCTTCGGATTCGAGGAGGTGGGACTCGCACATCAACTCATGCGCGAGAACAAGCACCCGATGGGCAACATGTCGATCCTGGTCGGCGCGAGAGATCCCGAGCAGCGCGACTGATCTAGTGCTGCGCGGCGAGGTACACGAGCGCCGCTTTGACCCGACGATGCGCGTCCGGTTCCTCTGAGACCTCCAGCTTGGAGAAGATTGCGTTGATGTGCTTCTCGACGGCACGCTCAGTCAGGAACAGCGTGGTTGCGATGCCAGCGTTGTTCCTCCCCATCGCAACCTGCTGGAGGACATCCCGCTCGCGGGGCGTGAGCTGCGCGATCGGCGAGTCGCGTACAGCGCTGCGGGCAGCGACGAGTACCTCGACGACGCGCGGGTCGATCACCGATCCGCCCCGTGCAACTTCGCGGACCGCCCCGACGAGCTGGTCGATGTCCGACACGCGCTCCTTGAGCAGGTAGGCGCGACCGCTCGCACCCTTCTCCAGCAGCGCGAGCGCGTACTCCGGCTCGGCGTACTGGCTGAGCACGACGACACCGACATCCGGACGCTCGGCGCGCAAACGCTCGGCGGCTCGCAGCCCCTCGTCGGTCCCGGTCGGGGGCATCCGGATGTCGGTGATCACCACATCCGGGCTGTGTTCCTCGATCGCGCGCTCGAGGGAAGGAAGGTCGACACACGTGGCGAGCAACTCGATCTCGTCGGACGTTTCGAGCAGCTGCCGGATGCCTTCCCGCAACAGGTAGTTGTCCTCGGCGAGGACCACGCGAATCGCCACGCCCAGAGAATAGGCGCGAACAGGTGCCGGGTGCCTGCATCACGGAAGAGGTGAGGCAGATACGCTTGCCACGTGGCGCACATCGGGATACCGTGCGAGATGAGATGAGTGTGAGAGTGTTGATCGTCGACGATCAGGCGCCGTTTCGCGATGTCGCGCGTACCGTCGTCGAGCTCACCGATGGCTTCGAGGTGGTCGGTGAGGTTGAAACCGGCGAGGATTCGGTGACGTCGGCTCGCGATCTGCGCCCTGACCTGGTCCTCATGGATGTGAACCTGCCGGGGATCAGCGGGCTGGACGCCACTCGCCAGATCCTTGCGGGCGTTGAGGAGACCAGGCCGGTCGTGGTGCTGGTCCTGTCGACGTACGAGGCCGACGAATATGCGCCCCGCGCCGCCGAGGCGGGCGCCGCAGGGTTCATCTCCAAGTCCGACTTCAGTCCCGACCGGCTCGCGGAGGCGTGGGCCTCGGCGACCGCAACGGCCTGACAGAGGTCAGGCGAGGACGGCTTCGCGAGCCGGCGCGGGGACGTTCCCGGACACGCGAGTCCCCGCTCCGGGAGCCGAAATCACGTCGACGCTGCCGCCGACGGCCTCGACTCGATCGACCATGTTGGTGAGCCCCGCACCTCTCGTCACTGCCGAGGTGTCGAAGCCGGCGCCGTCGTCCTCGATCTCGAACGTCAGCCCGGCCTCCTGACCACGAAGGCGCACCACAACCTGGGACGCAATGGCGTATTTCTGCACGTTCTGAAGTGCCTCGAGCACGCAGAAGTACACCGTTGCTTCCACATCCTGGGCATAGCGCTCCACATCCTCGGCGTCAACGCGGACTTGCACCGTCGCCTTGCGCACTTGTGATTCGAGCGCCGCAACCAATCCCCTGTCGGCGAGCAATGGCGGGTAAATGCCTCTCGCCAGATCTCGTAACGTTTCAAGCGCCTCATCAGCATCCGCTTTCAATTGCACCAGCGTCACCTTTGCTTTCTCCGGCGACGTGGCTGCGAGCATCTGCGCGAGCCCGAGCTTCACCTTGAGCGCCACGAGGTGTTGCTGGGCACCATCGTGCAGGTTGTGCTCGATGCGGCGACGCTCTTCGTCCTGGGCGCGCACGAGTCGCTGACGGGAGGCGCGCAACTCGTCGAGGCGCTGATGCAACTCGGCGGTGAGACCCACGTTTCTCAATACCAACCCCGCCTGGTGCGCGAGGTCGTCGATGAGCTTCTGCTCGGTGGGGGTCACGGGGTCACCCCTGCGCTTGACGATGCTCAGCGTGCCAAGCAGACGCCCCTGATGCTCGACGGGTACTGAGGTGGTCGCGCCCGGGATCTCGGGGAGCGAGCCGTTGGACATCGGCAGCAGTACGGGGGTCGATGCCTCAACATTCGGATGCGTCGCCGCTGCACGCAACGTTGTTGGGCCCTTGAGCCACACCGTCGCCGACTGAGCACCTGTCGCCTCCTGGAGCACCCGCGCCATGCGTGGCAACACCTCATCGGCCGCGTACGCCTCGGCAACCTGACCCGAGAAGGCGGTGAGCACCTCGTATGGGGTGGCCCGTTTGCCGTACACGAGCCGGTTCGCGATCTTCTGCACACGCTCACGGACCGGCTGAAACCCGATCGCGACGATGATCGTCGCGACGATCGACAGCCAGAGATTCGGCTGACCGCCACTGCCAACCAGCGTGCCGATGCCCACCGCGATACCGATGTAGACGGCGGAGATGGATGCCGCAAGGACGCCGTAGACAAGGGTTCGGCTGATGATCAGGTCGATGTCGTAGAGGCGGTATTTCAAGACGGCTACGCCAATCGCCACTGGCACGCTGAGCACCGCAAGTGACACCAGCAGTGCGGCCGCCGGGCCAACCACTGGACCGGGATCGGTGAACGCCGTGATAGGAAGGAAGTTCGAAAGAAGGATCGTCGCCGTCAAGAACAGGGCTGCCGAAGCGACCCATTTGATCTGGTGGCGCGTGTCGGAATCGGCGCCACGCAGGCGGAGGAAGACGGCCACGATCACACCTGCGGTGAGCACATTCGAGATCACGTTCCAGAGCGTGCTCAGCGTGTTTACCACCGGCGCTGAACCGGGAATAGCCAGAACGCTGTCGGGGATGGCGACGCCGGGCTGGGTGGTCGACACAGCGCTCAGCGTTCCGGGAGTCGGATTGATGACCGCCAGGATGAGACCCGATAGTCCAAATCCCACCACTGCATATACCAGCCAGCGCACCTTCGGCGACAGCAACCGCCCGTCGGGAAAGACGAGCAGCATGACCAGGAACAGCATCGCCGCATTCCCGCCCGGGCTATTCCAGAACGCCGAGAGGAGCAGAACATAGCGGCCGAAACCGTTATGCGCGTCGATGAGGATGGAACCCACGAGCGCCGACAGCGACCCGATGACGAGGACAGCGGATCCCGCGATGCACAACCAGCCCACCGGGTTGGCCGGCCGGCGCGTCGCGATGACGGCGCCGACGATCGCAAACGAGCAGAAGGGGAAGACAAACGCCGCGCTCAGACCACCCATGGCGCGGAACAGTGCCGGCGACGTCAGCGGGGAGTAGAAGACCACTCCGAAAGCCACATACATCGCAACGACGACGGAGAGGAACAACCATGCGGTTGCCGGCCTCGCGAGCCGCCGCGTGGCTAAAGGCTCGCTGTTTGGCGTCGCGACCGCAGACATCAAACCGCCACCAGGGCTGCACCATCGACGGCCAACGTCCCGCTGATCGTGGTTCCACCGTTCGGGCTTGACGTCACCTTCAGTGACCCGCCGAGTGAGTCAAGACGGTCTGCCATGTTGGTGAGTCCGGCACCCTTCTTCGCGATCGCGCTGTCGAACCCGACGCCGTCGTCAGAGACCTCGAAGGTCAAGCTCTCACCTTGCCCGTGGAGGCGCACCCCGACGTGTGATGCCCGTGCGTACTTCTGCACGTTCTGCAAGGCTTCGAGCACGCAGAAGTACACGGTCGCCTCGACGTCCTGTGAATAGCGCTCCACGCCATCAGCGCGCACGTTCACTGGAACGGATGCCTTGCGGGCCTGCGATTCCAGCGCCACCACCAACCCCTTGTCGGCGAGCAGGGGCGGGTAGATGCCGCGTGCCAGGTCACGCAGCGTCTCGAGCGCCTCGTCGGCATCGCCCTTGAGCTGTTCCAAGGTCGCCATCGCCTTCGTCGGGTCGCGCCCGAGGAGCATCTCCGCCAAGCCCAGCTTCACCTTGAGCGCCACGAGGTGCTGCTGCGCACCGTCGTGAAGGTTGCGTTCCAGGCGACGGCGTTCGAGATCCTGCGCGTGCACCAACCGCTGCCGAGAGGCGCGCAGGTCGTCGAGCCGGGCCTGCAGATCGGCGCTCAGGCCGACGTTCTTGAGCACCAGCCCCGCCTGATGGGCCAGGTCGGCGACGAGCTTCTCCTCGATCGGCGTCAGCGCTTCGCCTCGGCGCTTGGTCACGCTCAATGCGCCCAGCAGTTCCCCCTGGTGGCGTACCTCAACGGCACGCGTCGCTTCGCCAAGAGCCGGCAGCGTCCCGCTATTCATCGGCAACGCCCGATGGGTCGCCATGCCGTCCGGATGCGTGGCAGCTGGACGGAGTTCAGTCAAACCTCGCAACCACACCGTCGCCGACTCCGCCCCGGTTCCTTCCTGGAGGACACGGGCCATACGCGGCAGCACCTCATCAGCGGCATACGTCTCTGCCACGCGACCGGAGAACTCGCTCAGCACCTCGTAGGGTGTCGCTCGCTTTCCGTACACGAGGCGGTTGGCAACCTTCTGGACACGCTCGCGTACCGGCTGGAACCCGATGGCGACGATGGCTGTGGCGAGGATCGACAGCGCGAGGTTGGGCTTTCCGCCGCTCCCCACCAGCGTGCCGATTCCCACTGCGATGCCCACGTATACAGCGGTGATGAACACCGCCAGGGACCCGTACACCAGCGTGCGGCTGATGAACACGTCGATGTCATAGAGCCCGTAGCCGATGATCGCCACGCCGATTGTGGCCGGCAGCACAACAAGGAATCCATATGTGAGCGCTTCACTACCGACGGCTGCAATCCAGGTGGGCTGAACGTTGCCGAGGAGAAATGAGACCACGACGATGACGGCGAGCAGGCCCGTCATGTAAACGAACCACCTGAGCTGCTGGCGCTCCTGACCACGTGCGCGGCGCAGCCGCACGATCAGTGCCAACGCTGCAGCACCGATGACCAGCGGCATGCCTATCCAAAGAAAACCCAGTGGGCTGTCGCCGGTCCCACTGCTGAAGCCGGCTATCGGTCCAAGGGCGAACGGAGCCGGAATGCTTGGCAAGCCGGCCGCGAGCTGGGTCGTCCCCCCGCTGAACATGCTGCCCATCAGAACCACTGCCAGGTAGACGACGACCGCGCGCCCGACCCAGCGCCATCTTGTGCTCGGGAGGCTCCCATCGGGAAAGAGCAACGCGACGATGATCAGCACACACCAGCTGAGAAAGAGGGTCCAGCCCCCTACCCACATGGGCCATTCGACCCAACCAGTCGAGGCGACACCACTCAGCAGGGCCCGAATTGAGCCGAACGTTGTCACGAGGCTGAGGGCCTGCACGGCGGCCACCCCGAGCAGCAGCCATCCGATGGCGTGACGAGGGCTGCGGTTGACGATGAGCAGTCCGAGTGGGCCGACGACAGCAGCACTGAGGAAGCTCGAGAGCAAGGCCGTATCCGGCGACTTGATCACCTGCCAGTCGAGTGCGAGGAGCACGAGGCTGACGAGCACCGAGAGCAGGCAAAAGGCACCGATGCCCCACGCAAGTCGCGATGCGCTTCCATGGCGCATCGGCGCCGTCGGCACTGACATCACACAGCGACCATTGCGTGAGACGGGACCGCGATCACTCCGGTGATCGTGGTCCCGATGCGCGGCGTCGAGACCACGTTGAGCGAACCACCGAGTGCGTCCAGGCGGTCGGCCATGTTGGTCAGCCCCGCACCCTTCCTGGCCGTGGCCGTGTCGAAGCCTGCGCCGTCGTCCTGTACTTCGAAGCTGAGCGTTCCCTCCTCGTCGCGAAGGCAGACGACCACCACTGTTGCACCCGCGTACTTCTGCACGTTCTGCAATGCCTCGAGCACGCAGAAATACACCGTTGCCTCCACGTCCTGCGGATAGCGCTCCAGACCCGCGGCGTCGACGCGTACCGGCACGGTTGCCTTGCGCGCCTGCGATTCCAGTGCAACCACCAAACCCTTGTCCGCAAGCAGCGGTGGGTAGATTCCGCGGGCCAGGTCGCGCAGCGTCTCCAGTGCCTCGTCGGCGTCACCCTTGAGCTGTTCCAGCGTCGCCGTCGCCTTCGCCGGATCACGACTCAGCAGCATCTCGACCAATCCCAGCTTCACCTTCAACGCGACGAGGTGTTGCTGCGCACCGTCGTGGAGATTCCGTTCCAGTCGGCGGCGCTCCAGATCCTGGGCCCGCACCAGCCGCTGACGCGAGGCTCGGAGCTCGTCGAGCCGCACCTGGAGGTCGGCGCTGAGGCCCACGTTCTTGAGCACGAGTCCGGCCTGGTGCGCGAGGTCATCGACGAGCTTCTCCTCGATGGGGGTGAGCGTCTCGCCTCGGCGTTTGGTCACGCTCAATGCGCCCAGCAGTTCGCCCTGATGGATCACCTTCACCGCTTTGGTCGCGTCGCCCAGGAACGGCAGCGTCCCGTTGCTCATCGGCAGTGGTGCCTGTGCAGCAATCGCATCGGGAAAGGTTGCTGCAGGCCGCAGTTCCGCACTTCCTCGCAACCACACCGTCGCTGACTCCGCGCCGGTCCCCTCCTGGAGCACCCGGGCCATGCGTGGCAATAGGGCGTCGGCGGCATACGTCTCAGCCACGCGACCCGAGAACTCACTGAGTACCTCATATGGCGTCGCCCGCTTGCCGTATACGAGACGATTCGCAACCTTCTGTACCCGCTCACGCACTGGCTGGAACCCGATCGCGACAATCGCGGTGGCGAGGATCGATAGTGCGAGATTCGGCTTGCCGCCACTTCCCACCAGCGTTCCGATCCCGACTGCGATGCCCACGTACACGGCGGTGATGAACACTGCGAGCGACCCGTACACCAGCGCACGGCTGATGAACACATCGATGTCGTACAGGCCGTACCTCATCACCGCCAGCCCGATCGTCACGGGAATCGCAAGACCAAGCCCCAAGGCGAATCCCCCGCCACTGAGATCGTTTCCGAGCGTGGCGTTGACAATCGCCACCGGATATCCGGCCACGATGACGATGAGTGAAGCGACCGCGACGTACGCGAACCAACGAAGCTGGTTCCGATCGATGTTGCGAGAACTACGCAGGCGCACCACCACCGCGGACAACGCCACGAACAAGAGCACGAACGGCCCGATGCCGAAGATCGGCCCGCTGGTGAATCCGGCCAACGCAGGTACGACGATCGGGTTGGGAACGGTCGGCAATCGCGGTGAGAGCTGGGTTGCGGCAGGTGCGATCAGCGCTGCGGCGACGAGCAGCAGCGAGGCAGCGAAAGAGGCCCACGCAACCCACCGCCATCTCGGGCTCGGCAACTTGCCATCTGGGAAGAAGAAGATCAGGAAGACGAGCAGGAACGCGCCGATGCCCGCGGTCTGGTTGTAATACCAGGCGGGCCACTCGACCCACCCATTGGGGGACGCGCCCGAGAGCAGCGCGCGAATGGCCGCAAAGTCCGCGAGCACGTTCGTCGCGTTGCCGACGGCGATTGCCAGCAGCAGCCAACCAATTGGGTTGTCGGGGCGACGGGTGACAATCAGGATGCCCAGTGCGCCGACGATGATCGCATTCGCAATCCACGGGGCCTGTGATGTGTACGCCGAGTCGATCGCCTTCCAGTCCAGGGCCAGCAGCACCAGGCTCGCGATCACGCATGCCAAGTACACGGCGCCGATGCCCAGCGCCAGCCGCAAGGCATGGCGCTGGCTCACGACGCTGTCGCTCCCATCCGGTACGCCCCGACCGGCGTGTGACGACCCTTGACCAGCGCCGGCTCGATCCGCTCCGCGTCGGGCTTCTCGACCAGTGCCTCGTAGGTCGGTTCGCTCAACACCGTCTGGCCGCCCTCGCCCCACTGCTGCAGGCGCTGCGCAAGGTTCACCGCATCACCGACCAGCGAATACTCGAGCCGTTCCTCTGACCCCAGCAATGCCGCGGCGACGTCACCGGTCGAGAGGCCGATGCCGAGAAAGAACGGGGGGAGGTTCCGTTCGTTCCAGCGCTCATTGACCTCCCGCTGCCCGGCGTGCATGGCAAGGGCCGCAGCGAGCGCTCGTTGCGCATGGTCGGGCTGCGGGAACGGCGCACCGAAGACCGCCATGACGGCATCACCGACGAACTGCATCACGGTTCCGCCTTCGTCGAGCACGGCATGATTCATCGCGGCGCGATGCTCGTTGAGCTGGCCGGCCAGCACCGACGGATCCGACACCTCGGCGATCGTCGAATAGGCGCGGATGTCGGACATCAGCACCGTGACCGTGAGCCGCTCCGTCTTCCCGGGCTGCACCCCGTTCTCGCGCATCTGCTGCGCGACGCCGCCGGGCAGCATCCGGCTCAAGCTCTCGCCCTGCTCCTCGCGATCGATGATCACCTTGTGCAGCAGGCGCAGCCGCTCGAGCGCGCCCTGCGTTCCCGCACTCGCCTGCTGAGCGAGCTTGAGAAAGAGCTGCTCGACATCGTCGGCGACCGATGCCGGCGTGGCATGGAGCGACGCGGCGATCGCTTTGATCGGCTTCCCCTCGGCGACCATGCGCAGCAGCCGCTCCTCGACAGCGTTCAAGCCTCCCTCGGCGCTGACGGGTCGCGTCAGCGCATCGACGATGCGTGGGTCGAGCATCGATCCCCCGGTGCTCACCTCGCGCACTGCTCGGGCGAGTTGATCGCCCTCCGCAACGCGATCCTTGAGGAGGTACGCGTACCCGGCCGCGCCTTCACTGAGCAGCGTGATCGCATATTCGGGCTCGTCGTACTGGGAGAGGATCACCACCCCCGTCCCCGGATGCTGCTTGCGGACGATGCGTGCGGCGCGGATCCCCTCGTCGGTGAAATCCGGTGGCATACGGATATCCGTCACCACCACCTGGGGAAGGTGTTCGGCCGCTCCGGCAAGAAGTTCGTCGTAGTCGCCGGCGACTCCGACCACGTCGACATCTCCGGATATCGCGAGGAGCGCACGCACTCCCTCCCGCACGATCAGATTGTCATCCGCGAGCACGACGCGAATCGACGGCTCCGGGGGCATGAACCAACTGTAGTCAGCGACTGGGAGATGCACATGGGGGCAGCCACCACGGTGTGCGGGGGTCATCCTCACCGTGACCTGTGGTCCCGGCACCCTCGACCACATTCCGCACGGCCGCCATGATTCGCGAAACGGAGGTACGACATGCGCATCGAATCGTCAGTCACGTCCATCTCGTGGATTCCATCCGAGGCTGTTCAGGGCACCACCAAGCTCCCATTCGAGATGGGCCTGGCGCACTACGACGACCCGCCTCCGGATCACATCGAGTCGCTGGCCGCGCTCCGGGAAGCGGACCGCTTTCGATTCGCCAATCAGTTGAGCGCGTGGATCGAGGTCGACAACGGCCGGATCGTCGATCACGGCCAGAGTGGAGCCGGGGAGATCGGCTCAACGACGATCAGTCTCGGCGGTCGCGGCATGACGATCGCCGCGGTTCCGTTCCCCGACAAGCGTCAGGCGCCCGTCGTGGGAGACGGCTGGGTTCGCTTCACCCAGACCGCCGGCGGACGGACCGGCGTTCCGGCACCGCGCAAGGTGAATCGGCCTCCATTCGTCCAACTCGCGGCACCCCTCGCGTGGACGAGCCTGACGCTCACGATCTCCTCGGACGGGACGTCGCACCATGAGCTCACCGGCGCCAGTCCATTCCCGCGCCATTGGGTCTACGACGGTGACGGCAATCTCGCTCAGAAGTCCGGATTGGTGGATTTCAAGCGCTGGTACCAGCACGCTTTCGGCAGGCACACGCCCTGGGGTGACGAGGATTCACCGGCGCTGGTCACGCAGGTCGAAACGGCGCTGGAGCGCGAACTCTCACTTCGCATCATGCGTGGCGGCGTCAAACCGCGCATCGAGACGACCAAGTCGGGCGCGACCTTGGTCGTCCAGGGCGACGAGGGGAAGGACATGTACCTGCTCCTCGACGGCGTTCTCTCGGTCGAGGTCGATGGGGAGCCGGTGGCTCAGGTCGGACCAGGGACGGTGCTCGGCGAGCGTGCGCTGCTCGAGGGTGGCCGGCGAACGGCAACGCTCAGGGCCGTGACGGCGTGCCGCGTCGCCGCGGCGTCGGGCAGCGAAGTATCGCCCGAGATGCTCAGCGAGCTGGCTGCGGGGCATCGCCGCGAAGCCGTGGAGCCTCGCTGACGGCGGCGCGGACCCGGTCCATCACCGCCTCCGACGGGAGCGTCGCGAGCTCGACTCGCCGGCCACTGAGAAGCCAGTCGATCTCGTCACCGTCCAGCAGGACGCTCAGATCTCGAGGCAGGCGTGCGGGTGCACCCTCGATCACCTGATGCGACGGCCCGTCGACCTCGCGAGGACGCAGGCCCCCGTCAACCACCTCGACGCCGGCGTCCCTGAGGTCGAGCACCAGGGCGCAGCCGCGCGGAGAGGCATCGTGGAGCACGATCGCTCGCGTCCCTCGATCAGGCGTGTGGCCGTCATTCGCCACGATGATCTTGACCGCGCCGAGCTCCGCGCGGACCGCGTTCGCGGCGATCAGCGCCGCGGTATCACGCGTGTCGGTGACGATCGTGGCCTCCGCAACCGCGGCTGCCGGCGCGGCAGGGACGGAGTCAGGAATGAGGCCGTCCGGGTCGAGCGATCCGAAACGAGCGCCGAATTCGTCGAATGAGAGCGCAAGGAGCCGCCCCGTCACCGTCGGACGGCGCAGCCTCCCCAGGATTCCGGTGAGGATGAGCGCCACACCCAGGGTCACGAACAGCGCGAACAGCACCTTGATGCCGATGAGGATCAAGCCGATGAGGATCATCAGCACCCCGAGACCGATCTCGCCATTGGATGCGGCGTTGCCGGGGGTGGTCTCCGCGCGAGCGCAGGTGGCGTAGTACAGCTGCCGGCGAGTGTAGTGCCAGCCCCCGGCTGCGAGCCGGGCCGCTGATTCCTCGACGAGCGACGTGGTCACAGGAAGCGCCATCCCCGGGGAGTGTTGCACAGGTTCAGGACGGCCGCGAACGAGTTCGCGCGCTCGTGACACAACGATATGCTGCGGTCATGGCCGCCGATGAGGATGCTGCGTCGTCCGTGACGGTGGACGGAGGAGAGCCGGACTTCATCGAGGCCCTCATCGAGTGGCAGGACACGATTCTCGAGCCGGCGCGCGCGCGCGGTGAACGAAAAGATGTCTTCGAAACCGCCAGCGGTATCCCGGTGGAACCGCTCTACACGGAGGCCGAACTGGCGCGGCACAACCGGCTTCGTCATGAGGGGTTCCCGGGTGTGCCGCCCTTCACCCGCGGCATCCAGCCGACGATGTATCGAGGTCGCCTCTGGAGCATCCGCCAGTACGCCGGGTACGGTACGGCTGCTGACGCCAACGCGAGGTTCCGCTACCTGCTCGCACAGGGCCAGCCGGGGCTCTCGGTCGCGTTCGACCTCCCGACGCAGATGGGCCTGGACAGCGATGATCCGCGCAGCCTTGGGGAGGTCGGCCAGGTCGGGGTCGCCATTGACTCGGTGCGCGACATGGAGGACCTCTTCGAGGGCATTCCGCTCAGCGCGGTGAGCACCTCGATGACCATCAACGCACCGGCGCCCGTGCTCGTCGCCATGTATGTCGTCGCCGCGGAACGTCAGGGCCTCGACACGGCCTCGATCATGGGAACCGTCCAGAACGACGTGCTCAAGGAGTACATCGCCCGGGGCACCTTCATCTATCCACCGAGGCCATCGCTGCGCCTCGCGGCAGATCTGATCGTCTGGTGCACTGTCAACACCCCGAGGTTCAACCCGATATCGCTCTCCGGATACCACATCCGCGAAGCCGGCAGCACCGCCCCGCAGGAGATGGCGTTTGCCATTGCGAATGCATGCGCGTATGTCCAGGCGTCCGTCGATCGTGGTGTCGCGGTTGACGACTTCGCTCCCAAGCTGTCGTGGATCTTCAACACGCACATCGATTTCTTTGAGGAGATCGCGAAGTACCGAGCGCTGCGGCGCATGTGGGCGCGGATCATGGGCACACGTTTCGGTGCATGTGACCCGCGCTCGCTGATGCTGCGGACGCACACACAGACCGGCGGTTCGACCCTGACCGCACAGCAGCCGGAGAACAACATCGTGCGCGCGGCCATCGAGGCGCTGGCTGCGGTGCTCGGCGGCGTCCAGTCACTGGCACTGTCGTGCTATGACGAGGCGCTGTCCATTCCCACAGAGAAAGCGCAGCGCATCGCGGTTCGAACGCAACAGATCATCGCCGAGGAGACCGGGGTGACCACCACCGTTGACCCGCTCGGTGGCTCGTACTTCGTCGAGTGGCTCACCGACGAGCTCGAGCGTGACGCCACGCGGCTGCTTGATGAGATCGACGAGCTCGGGGGTGCGGTGGCGTGCATCGAGGCGGGTTGGATGCAACAGCGCATCCAGGATGAGGCGTATCGCACCGAGCGGGCGGTCGCAGCCGGCGACAAGGTGATCGTGGGCGTGAACCGCCATACCGAGACCGAGGAGGGCGAAGCGCCCCTGCTGTTCCGGCCCGACGTTCGCGCGATGGCGGAACAGGCAGAGCGGCTGACGAGGTACCGCGCCCTGCGTGACCCGGCGGCTGTCGAGTCGGCGCTCGCCGCAGTCAGGAACGCCGCCTCGTCCGACGAAACGCTGATGCCGCGAATCCTCGACGCGGTTCGAGCCGAAGCGACGCTCGGTGAGATCTGTGGCGCGCTGCGGTCCGTGTTCGGTGAATACCAGCCGCCGGCCACGATCTGAAGGGCGTGCTCGCTTCGGTCCGACGCTGGCTCAGCGCCAACCCTCGAACCGTGTTCCTGGTCGTCGTCGGCATTGTGCTCCTCGGGCTCTTCCTCGGAGTCATCACGCCCCTCTTCGCAACTGCAGGACCCCCGATGGCGGACATCAGTGGCGCGCTGCCGACCGCCGCAGCAGCCGGCAAGCGCGTGGAGATCGACGTGTCCGTCGACAACGTGGGTGACACGGTGATCGGACAGCTCTGTGTCGGAGCCCTGGTGCAGGGGCCGCTCACACCCGTCGAGGCAATCTTCCAGAACGTCGACAAGGAGCCGTTCATCGCGGATGCGGGTGGCTGGAAAGCGTGCGGCGGCGAGCTCACCAGCCAGTCGAGCGCCCCGTTGCAGCTCCTGTTCGACGCCGGATCCCCGGGGACGGTGCAGCTGGTCCTTTCCCCCATGAACGGTTCGCAGGTGATCGGCCAGGCGCTCACCGGATCAATATCCGTGCGAAACCCCTGACCTCTGAGGAACCGGACACAAGGCTGTCACGCCCATCTCTCGCGGCATGGCTCCACGTACGCTCTTGCTCGAGAGGGTTATGCAAAACGAGAGCGCCGCGCGGCGCTGGCTGCCGATATTCGCGACAGCGGTGCTGCTCGGTATCACCAGCTGGCAGCTGGTCGATTCCTCGCTCCCGCCGCGGATCCTCTTCGTGGAGATCGAGGTCGTGGTCGTCGCGGCGGTCATGCTCGAGATCACGATCCGGCTGCGTCGTGGAGCCCGCGTCAGCCCATCGATTGCAGCGCTGGTGCAGGGGCTGACCAGCGTTGCCCTGTGCACGTTGATTCTCGGACTCTCCGCGCCAAGGCTGAGCCATCCGTTGCCGCTCATCGTGCTTGGGTTTGTCGCCGTGCTGCTCACGGTGGACCCGTCTGCACGAGCGCCGGCGCTCTGGACCATCCTCGTGGCCTCCTGCGGTGGACTGACAACGGTCTGGTGGTGGGCGGGACTGTTTCACACAGTCGGCGTCAACCAGCTCATCCAGGTCCTTGCGTTGATGGTGGGCATCGTCGTGCTTGCGTATTCCAACTGGTCGTTGACCGACCGCCATTACCAGGCGCAGACGCGCCGGCTTCGAGCGGTTGCGGACGTTGCCCGCAGCCTCGGGCTGACCACGGACTCGGGCGAGGTCGCGGCCGCTGTGCTCGGTGGCTGCCATGAGACGTATCCGGACGCGACATGGGGCCGGGTCCTCCTGTTCGATTCGGCTTCGGGGGGCCTCGCAACACTCCCGCTGATCCTGGGGCCCGCCGGGGTTTCACCGGCGTCGGGGCCGATTGTGGTCATGGCACCGGGCGAAGGAGTCATCGGGCGCGTGTTCTCGACCGGCGAACCCTGCATGCTCAGGACGCCTCGCGACATCAAGCAGGCATACGCGTCAATGCCGGGATCGAATCTCGCCGAGCTCGAGAGCCTCGGCGGTGGGCGCCGCTCGAGAAGCGTCGTCGCCGCGCCGTTGCGCGCCGCAGGTGGACGCGTGATCGGTGTCCTCGTGCTCATCTCACATGCACGCCGCGGGGCATGGGATACGCATGACCTGACCGTGGTCCAGGCGATCGCCGACGAGGCCGCGGTGGCGGTGGCGCGTGCCGGTCTGTTCGAGGAGAAGGCGCTGCACGCTACGACCGATCCGCTGACCAAGGTCGGGAACCGGCGGGCATTCGAGGAGCGCCTCGGGGAGCTGACCGGCGCAACCGCGGTGGTCGCCATCGACGTCGACCACCTCAAGCCGATCAACGACGAGTTCGGCCACGAAGCCGGCGACATGTTGCTCATCGAGGTGGCACGGACGTTGCGCGCGCAGCTGCGCGCGGGCGATCAGCTGCTCCGCATCGGCGGTGACGAGTTTGTGTCGATCATGGATGCAACTACCGAGGCCGAAGCGGTGGCGATCGCCGAGCGGATGCGCACCTCGCTGCACGGAGTCGCGCTCCCTCATGGCAAAGCCCGGATCAGTGCGGGCGTGGCCGCAGGCGGTGGCGGCGTGCACGCGCTCTGGATCGCGGCCGATGAAGCCCTCTCGAAGGCGAAGAAGGATGGGCGCGACCGGGTCGTGGTCGCGAGCGACCGCTCGCTCCCGAGCCTCGTGCGCGGCGGCGGTGACGCCGGGGCCATGCTGGACGCCATCCTCGGCAAGCGGCGCGTGATCCAGGCGGTGTTCCAGCCGATCGTGCTCCTCAGTGATCACAAGGCGATCGGGTGGGAGGCGCTCGCGCGCGTCCCCGGCCTGCGCGACCCCGTCGACGGCGTCGAGGACGTGTTCGCGCTGGCGCACCGTCGTGGGGTGACCAAGGAAATCGACTGGATCTGCAGGCGCATCGCAATGTCGGCCGCTTCCGGGCTCCCGCCGTCGGATCCACTGTTCCTCAACGTCTCAGCGGCGATGCTCCTTGATCCGCTCCATCCCGTCGATCACATGCTCCTGCTCGCCCGCTGGGCTGGTCGTGACCCGGAGACGATGGTGCTCGAGATCACCGAGCGCGAGTCAATCGCCGACCAGCAGCGCCTCAGGCTGGTGCTCGCCAGCTATCGCGAGCACGGCTTTCAGTTCGCGCTCGATGACATCGGCGAAGGCCACTCCACGCTCGAGCTGCTCGCCGCAGCCGTCCCGGAATTCGTGAAGGTGGCCAAGAGCATCACCCAGGCCTGCGTCGAACGTGGAGCTCGTGCCGTCATCGAGGCGACCGTCGCCTACGCGCGCAGCTCCGGCTCGACCGTCATTGCCGAGGGGATCGAGGACGAGGCGACCGCGGATCGGCTCGCCGCGCTCGGGGTCACGGCCGGTCAGGGATACTGGCTCGGTCGCCCACGTCACATGGAGCTCGCTCCTGAGGAGCGTGGCGAGGCCACCGCCTGACCCATGCCGGCGGTCAGCCGGCGGCCACCGGTGCGAACTCCCAGGTGGAACCAGCCGGAGTGTCGTGCACCTCGACCCCTGCTTCCAGCAGCACATCGCGCAGCTTGTCGGCGAGCTCGTACTCTCCGGCGCCTCGCATCTGCACGCGGAGCTCGAGAATCCGGTCGACGACCGGACCCACCAGGTCGCGCGGATCGGTGGGTCCATTGCGCGCGAGGTCGCCGAGGCGCACCACGTAACGGCGGAGCACTTCGCGTGCCCGGTCCTGCTCGTCGGAGTCGAGGGTATCGGCAGCCCAATCGTGGATCTGCGAGTCGATCGCCAGCACCGCACCGACCGCGCCATCGACGTCTCGGGTCGCAAGCGCGCTGTCGGCGGCGTCCGACTGCCGGGTCACCTCTTCGAGGAATGGCGATGCCGCGGCCGGGAGTGCGTCCTCGAGATTGACTGATGTACCGCCACTCGTCCCTGCGGGAGCGGCATCGCCCGGCGACGACATGCCGGCTGCAAGCGCGCTGATCGGCATCGTCGTGCCGTTCTCGAATCGCTGCGATGCTCCCCTGTGGCGCCACGTGACCCCGCCGCGCCCGCGTATCGAGACCGACCCGGCATCGATATCGAATACCGCCGCCGTGTGTTCGTCGACACCGAGGATGTCGACGCTGTCGGGAAGGAGCTCTTCCAGCATGCGCAGGCGGCGCTCGCCCATGTAGCAGTAGCGGGTGTCATGGGTGCCGCCCTCTGCATTGTTGTAGTGCGGCACCACCGCCACGCGAAGTCCCGTAGCGCTCAGCAGGTCGAGGCCGTCCAGCCATCGCGGCTCCTCGCCGACCTTGTAGACCTCGTACACCGGAAGTGAGCACACGCCGAGGCCGACCGCCGCGGCGCTCGCGAACGTCACGCAGCCGCCGTCGCGCAGCTTCGCCGCGAGCAGGTCCGGGACGGCCGTGCCGAGCCACTGGCGGAGTGCGTAGCTCGGACTTCCGGGGCCGGCAAAGACGTAGCGCGCTTCAGCGACGCGGGCGAGCATGGTCTCGTACTCGAGGGGGGTCGCTTGCTCGCGACTCCGAAAGGACGCCACGCTGATCGGAAATCCGACGCGATCACGGAAGTACGCCACGGTGCGCTCGCTGATGTCCGCGGCATTCTCCTGAAAGCCGAACGGCGTGTCCAGGAGCACCGCGGGCACTGGCCGCTGCCCGAGCCTCGAGAGCAGATCCTGGTGGACGGACACCATCGTCGGCGTGGTCTCGCCGGACCCCATGATGCAGAGCAGGCGTGGCAGGCGGGCTGCGCCCCCGGCGGCATTCATGCCTCGATCGTACGGTGTGCGGCCCGTGCAACCATCATCGAAGGAGATGGCCCAATCCACCGATATGGCTGCGCTCAAGGATGCGTTGAGCGTCGAGGCGCGCGGACTTGGATTCGCGGCATGTGGCGTCACCTCGGTGCGTCCGTTCGCCGAGGCGCGCACTCGGGCACTGGAGGCGATCGATGCGGGGCGAATGGACGGGATGTCCTGGTACACGCGGAATCGCGTAGAGGCGTCTGCCGATATCGGAGGCCGCTACCAGTGGGCGCGATCGATCGTCGCCCTGGCGTGGCCATATCGACCCGCTCCCGTGCGAGACCCGGTCCCCGCTGCGGAGGGCACTGTCCGCGGACGGTTCTCGGCATACGCGTGCACCGAGGACGGCGGTCGCGCCGTCGATTACCACGACCTGCTCGCAGAACGGTGCGACGCCCTCGTCGACTGGCTGCAGGAACGAGTTCACGGCGTCAGAGCAAAGCGTTTCGTCGATCACGGATGGGCACTCGACCGCGCCATCGCCGAGCGCGCCGGGATTGGATTTGCGGGGAAGCACGCGTCGGTGATCACCACCGGTGCAGGCTCCTATGTGCTCCTCGCCGCGATCGCTGTGTCGCTACCTCTGCCGGTTGACGGTCCCTCGAGGCGCGGCTGCGGTCGCTGCCTGGCGTGCCTTCCGGCGTGTCCCACCGGTGCGATCGTGGCACCCGGCGTGATCGATGCCCGGCGTTGCATCTCGTACCTCACCGTTGAGCATCGGGGCCCGATTCCGACCGATCTGCGCCCGCTGATGGGAACCTGGGCATTCGGCTGCGACCTCTGCCAGGAGGCATGCCCGATCAATCACCGCCTCGCCCCCGACCAGCTCGACGTGGGGATGGCGACCACCGCGGGCGGCCCCGTGCCGTACCCGGATCTCATTGAGTGTCTCGAGCTCACCGACGCTGAGTTCGCGACAAGATTCAACGGAACGGCGGTGTCGCGGACCGGGCGTGCCGGCCTTGCCCGCAACTGTGCGATCGCGCTCGGCAACGCCGGAGATGACGCCGCGCTGCCGTCACTCCGGCGAAGCGCGCAACTCGACCCGGATGTGGTCGTTCGCGATGCCGCTCGCTGGGCGATCACCCGACTGACCGGCTGAACGCGGCCGGCGCGGTCAGCGGAAGAGCAGCACCGCCGCCCCGGCGCCGATCACGAGCGGACCGCCAACGCAGGCCGCAAGCAGCGAGACGGAGTCCGGGTCACGGGGCCACCACGCGGGGGGCAGCGCCCGGTTGATCGGCACGCGGGCTCCCCGGAGCCGCGTGTTGCCGTCAAAGAGCGCGAACGCCGCCACGCATGCCAGCGCGATGAGGAGCGCCGACTCCGCGAGGAGCGCTGCGGCGCCAGTCGCACCGACGGCGTGCAGCCATGCGCTCAGGATGAACGTGAGGATGCCGAGGCCCGCGCCGCATGAAGCGGCCAGAAACGTGGTCGGCAGCGAGGTCCGCGGCAGGCTCGGGGGTCGCATGGCTTTCGATCGCAGCGTAGCACTCAGGCGGACTCGCTGACGCTTCACACGGAGGGGACCTGGTTGTGACGAAACCGTTACGGCTGCCTGCAACGCTTGACGCGCGCGATCTACTGTGCCTACGCTGCCTGGGCCGCGATCGCGCGGCCGGTTCCCACATCTCCCCCAACGTCCCACAACGCGAGGAACCCAATGCCGACAAGGTCTCGTCTTGCCGCTGCTGCGCTCGGCGCCACCGCGGTGGCCACAATTCCATCCGCTGTTTTCGCGACCTCGTACGTGGTGCGTCCTGGCGACACCGCGTCCGACATCGCGGTGCGCCACGGGACCACCGTTGCAGCGCTTCTCGACGCAAATCGCATGGCGGCTCCGGAGCTCATCCGGGTCGGCCAGATGCTTCGGATCCCCGACGCCTCACTGGCACTCCCCGCCTATGCGCGAGGCGGAGACGACTCCGAGACCTATCGGGTCGGGCGCGGTGAGGGCGTCTTTGAGACGGCTCGGCGATTCGGCGTCGATCCGACCGCGCTTGCTCGTACCAACGGGATCGGTGTCAACGCCCCGATCGCCGAGGGTGACGAACTGGTCGTGCCCGGACGCCTGACACGGATGAATGCGCTGGTGAGCTTTGTTGCGGCAGACGTCGGCGTCGACGGTCGCCTGTTGCGGGGTGTCGCGTGGGCGGAGTCAGAGTGGCGTCAGGAACGCGTCTCACCGACTGGGGCCGTGGGGATCATGCAGCTCGAACCCTTCACCGGCGAGTGGGTGTCGCGTCACCTGGCCGGGACGCACCTTGATATCTGGCGCGCGCAGGACAACGTCGTCGCCGGCGCGATGCTGCTGCGCCATTTGATGACCAAGCACGAGGCCGACATCCCCGCCACCCTCGCCGGCTACTACCAGGGAGATGCGAGCGTCGCCAGCCATGGCGTGTATGACGACACGCGTCGGTATCAGCGCCAGGTCCAGATGCTGATCGCTCAGGACGACTGAGCGCCCGGCTCGGGCCAGCCGCCGACTCGGGTCATTGCACCGCTCGTATCGACCAGCCGCGCCGGAAGGCCGGCGTCGTGGAGCCACGCTGCCGCCGTCGCACCCCGAACGATCGCAGCCGTGGCAGCGATATTGGCGTCGACGCAATTTCCGGCGACGACACTGACCGTCCGCCAGGGGCCGGCGGCCGGGAGCCCGGTCGCCGGGTCGATGATGTGATGCAGCTCGACTCCGCCACGCCGCCAGCGGCGCACGGTCGTGCTCGAGGTGGCGACACCGCCCGCACGTATGGCGATCGTCTCTCCGTCCGCGGTGATTGCGGCCCGGCTGTTCTCGGCGATCTGGATGTGCCATCCCTCCTCCGGGGGGGCGCCCGCCACGGAAACGTCGCCGCCCAGGCTCACAAGGACGCCGCCAGTGGACATCGCCTCGAGTGCGGCTGTGGCGGCGAGATCCGCGGCAAGCGCTTTCGCGGTCGCCCCGAGATCGACCTCGACGCCGGCATCGATCTCCACGCGCCGGGTGGCTGGAAAGAGCCGGATCCGCCGCCATCCCGGCACGCGCGTGACTGCAAGTGTCAGCGCCTCCCCTTCGGCGGGCAGCACGTCGAAGTCGACGTCGTACCCGGCTGAGCGGAGTGCCTCGCCGACTGTGGGATCGACTGCGCCGTCGGTCAGCTCCGCCGCTCGAAGCGCGGTGGCGAGCGCCTGAGCCAGGAGTGGCGAGACGACGCCCTCTCGCGGTCCGTCACCTGCCTGCAGGCGGCTCAACTCGCTGTCGTCCCGGAACCGGCTGCACGCAAGGTCGATGGCATCGACCACCCCCTGGACACGCGCCGTCGCCGCGTCGAGGCTGTCCGGGTCGGTCACCACCACGTGCATGGATGTCCCGAATGCGGTTCCTCGATAGACGGCAAGAGTCATGAGCCGCCGCTGACGGTACTCGCGGAGGATGAGCTTCCGGTGCTCGCGGATCCCGTGGAGAGCGACGACGAGCCGGTGCTGCTCGATGCGGATGACGATGTCGGCGTCGGCGTGGTCGTGGTGGACGCCTTGACCGCCGAGGACGATGCAGCGTTCGTCGATGTTCCGGCATGGGTGTGCGCCGCGGTAACTGCCAGCACTGCGACGGCGGCGGTCCCGATGACACCGAATGACGCGGTGAGCTTGCCTCGCAGGCGGAGCGCACGGTCGCGCTCCTTGACTGTGATTCGCCGCCTGGGTGACTGCATCACCAGTGCTCCTGCGAATGTGCCGGTTGCGGAAGCAAGGCATGAGGTTCAGGCGGTGTCTCGCGGAGCAGCCGCAGCACGCCGCGAAGATCGGTCAGCATGGTTCGCGGTATGTCGACCCGCGAGTCCGGGTCCTCGACCCACTCCACCGGAACCTCCTGGATGCGCATGCCGGCACGCTGCGCGGCGACGAGCAGTTCGGTGTCGAAGAACCACCCCTCATCCCGGACGATCGGCAGCAGTTCGTGCGCGACCTGCGCCCGCATCGCCTTGAACCCGCACTGGGCGTCGCGAAAGCGGGTGTGCAGCAGCGTACGGAGGAGAAGGTTGTACCCGCGCGAGATGAATTCACGTCGCGGACTCCGAACCACGCGCGCGCCTGTCGTGAGCCGGCTGCCGATGGCAATGTCACAGCTGCCCGAGAGAATCGGGGCGATCAGCGTTGTCAGCGCACCGAGTCGCGTCGAGAGGTCGACATCCATGTACGCGACAACGCGCGCATCGCTCTCCGTCCACGCGTTGCGCAGTGCCCGGCCGCGGCCCTTCCGGGGCAGGTGGACGAAGCGCACGCCGTCAAGTGCGTTCGCGAGCCGCATGCCGATCAAGCGCGTTCCGTCCTCGCTCGCGTTGTCGATGATGGTGATCGTCGCTGCGAACGGGATCTCCGCGCGAAGGTGGTTGTGCAGCTGGAGCACGCTCCGCTCCAGGACTCGCTCCTCGTTGTACACGGGAAGTGCGATATCCAGGACCGGTGTGGTCTCGGTTCCGCGAAGATCGTTCATGAGATCAAAGCCTGCAGGCCGCTCCTTGACACCAGCCCTGAGGATGCTGGGAGGCGGCTGTGAGGTCACGGCGATCTCTGAGCGGACTCACAGGGATCTCGGGCTGGTCTCTGAGCGGGCGCCACTACCGTTCCGAGGCAAGGAGGTCCGATGCCCCAGACCCAATCCCGTTCATTCCATCGTCCGCGAAGCGTGCGCGCCTGGCTTCTCACCGGACTCGGGGCTGTGGTCGCAGTCGGGGCCGCGGGCGTGCTGTTCGTCTACTTCGTGCTGTTCAGCCATTCCGCGCCGGCGCCGCTGGCCCTGACGTCGCCGGCGGCCACGACGCAATCGCCGGCGCTCACGTCGACTGCGATTCCGGGAACCTGGAGCGTTGCCTCGAAGTCGGTCGCCGGATACCGTGTTCGCGAGCAGCTCGCGTTTCTTTCGGCACCAAGCGATGCCGTGGGGCGGACCTCGCAGATCACTGGACGCGTGACCATCACGGGGTCGGGGACGGCACTGACGGTCAGTGCAGCATCGTTCACTGTCGACGTGCAATCGCTGACCAGTGATCAGTCGATGCGCGACAGCCATCTCCAGACCCTCGGCATCGAGAGCGCGCAATTCCCCACAGCGTCGTTCGTGCTGTCATCGCCGGTGACCCTGCCCGCGACAGCGACGTCAGGGGCTCAGATACAGGTGTCGTTGATGGGCAAGCTGACCATCCATGGGACGGCCAGGGCGGTCACGATTCCCGTGAAAGCGCGGCTCTCAGGCTCGCAGATCGAGGTGGCCGGGTCGACCTCGTTTCCCTGGAGCGACTTCAACATGCAGGCGCCGAACGTCGGGGGTTTCGTCACCGTCGACAACACGGCCACGATGGAGTTCGATCTCTTTCTGAAGCACGGCTGACGCGGCGTACGTCAGCGGCGCGAATTGCCCAGTGCCTGGAGGCGCAAAGCAAGCGTTGGGCAGCCTGAGACAGCCCGGCGCGCATGGGGCACGACCGACGGCGGGATCGCACCCGCACGGATGATCGGGTATCCCCAGTCATCAAGCTCGATGAGCTCTGGGACCAGATCGGCGCACACACCATGACCATCGCACTTGATGCGATCGATGGCGAGCGCGACGCGATCGCTCATGACGCTGCCGCCGCGACGCTCGCAACTGTGCAGCGCCGCTCGCCATCGTGGAGCAGGAATTCGTCCGCGAAGACGCGCAGTGCGGAGGCGAGCAGCCCAGCGGCCCCGTCCGGGTGCCGGCACGCACCGCGCCCGGCGAGCAGTCCCGCCCAGCGCTGCACATGCTCGAGGTCACCGGCGGTCGGCGCGAGCCCGGCGATGCGGCCAGTGGCCGCCGAGATGGCACGCAAGCCGAAGGTGCACGGTCCGCACTGTCGCGCGCTCTCGTGCGCAAGATACGACACGATTCTTGCGGTCTCGATGACACCGCATCGGGTCGACGGAAGCACGGCGATCACCCCGCAGCCGAGCGAGTAGCCGCGCTGCCGCAACGGATCGGCGTCCAGAGGGAGTCCCCAGGCGGTGCCCGAGTCGACCCACCCTCCGAAATAACCGCCGAGGAGCACCGCATCGCTGTCGGACGTGAGGCCACCGGCCGCGTTGACGGCATCGGCAAGGGCGATGCCCTGTGGAATCTCGATCAGCACGCTCTGCGGAACAGCGCCACCCACGGTGACCAGCGTGGTCCCCGACGCCTTGCCCTCGCCGAGTGAGCGAAACCACTCATCGCCGAAGCGAGCGATCAACGCGACGTGCGCGAGCGTCTCGACGTTCTGCACGAGTGTGGGGCGGCCGTCGACTCCGCGTTCGAACGGACGGGGTGGGATCGACGTGGGGAGCGCGATCCCGTCATTGACGAAATGCACCGCCGCTGTCTCCTCTCCGGAGACGTAGCGAACCGGGGCACTCACAAGGCGAAGCCGGGCACGCTCGGAGGCCGGACGTTCCCCGACCGCCCGGTGCATCGCCTGGACCGCGCCGGCGTGGTCCGCGCCGATGTACAGGATGACCTCGTCCGCCCCGACGGCATGGGCACCCAGCAGTGCGCCGTCGATGACGAGGTGCGGCCGCTGCGCCATGAGCATGCGGTCCTTCTGGCTCAAGGGCTCGCCCTCGCCGCCGTTGGCGAGGACCACCGGGGTGCCCGTCCGCTGCGACGCAACCGATCGCCACTTGGTGGCTACCGGGAATCCGGCACCGCCCTTGCCACGCAGGGTGCTTCGCTCGATCGCATCGATGAGTGCGGACGACGGGGGCGGGAGTGCGCCGAGACGTTGCCGGTGCTCGGCGAGATGCTCCATCCCCTCGACAGCGGGCTTGCCGGCCAGCAGCGCGATGCTCATCGACCGGTGCCGAATGACGCGCGCTCCGCGGCAAGGCGGCGCTCGTCGGCGAGCGGATCCAGGGGAGCCGCAACCAGGCGCCACACGAGCGCCGCCCCAACTGCGGTGACGCACACCGCATCGATGGCCAGCATCCACAGAGCCGTCCGGTCGGTGCCGGTGCCGATGCCGTGCACCACAGCAACCGGCCAGCTCGCATAGGCGAGCCAGTGGATCGCCCGCCACACACGAGCACCGATGTACTTCCGGAGCAGGCTGGTGGCGACGATCGCGATGAGTAGCTCAAAGGCGATCGTCCCGAGGCCGAGCCAGAACGTGCGGTAGTACGAGCCGAAGGGGACGAGCGCGGCCACGAGGCCAAGATGGGTGAACGGGTCGACCACCGCCGTGACGATGTGCAGGAGCAGGAACACGAGCGTCATCAGCGCCAGATCACGGTGGACAGCCGCACTGAGAAACCGCGGCCAGCCACGCGTCTCGAAGCGCACGCGTGCGAGCAGCCCGAGGACGACGACCACGCTCAGCAGCACGAGACTGACAGCGCCCGCGCCGCGAGTCGTGTACCAGAGCAGTTGATCAGACATCGGCGACCGTCCTCACGCCGCCGGAAGCTCGATCCGGAAGGTGGCGCCCCCGCCGGGTGTGTCGGTGACGCTGATCCTTCCGCCATGCGCGGTGACGACCGCCGTCGCAATGCTCAGGCCCAGCCCGCTGCCGCCCTGGTCGCGACTGCGCAGCGGATCCGCACGATGAAATCGCTCGAAGATCCGCTCGCGCTGCGCGGTTGGCACCCCCGGACCGTGGTCGATGACATCGATCTCAACGTGCTCGTTCTCCGGATGCAGAGCAACTTCCACCGGACTCCCTGCGGGCGTGTGCACCAGCGCGTTTCGGACGAGGTTGGCCACAGCCTGGCGAAGGCGCAGGTCGTCGCCGGTGACCACGATCGGCGCCTCGATCCGGGCGCTGACAGAGCGCCCCGGGTCGGCGGCGCGGGCGTCACTCACGGCGTCGTTGACCATCGAGGTGAGATCGACCGGTGCCCGGTCCAGGGGACGTCCCTGGTCCAGTCTCGCGAGCAGGAGCAGGTCGTCGACCAGCAGCCCCATGCGCCGGGTCTCGTCCTCGATGCGACGGACCGCGAGCAGGACATCGTCACGGGTCATGTCCGGGTTTCGTTGCAGCAGCTCCGCGTAGCCGCGCATCGACGTGAGCGGCGTGCGCAACTCGTGTGAGGCATCGGAGACGAAGTGGCGCAACTTCTGCTCGGTGACGTCGCGCTCGGCGAACGCTCGCTCGATCTGGCTCAACATTCCGTTCAGGGCGAGGCCGAGCTGGCCGACTTCAGTGCGCTCATTGGACGGCGATACCCGACGACCGAGGTTGCCTGCGGCGATCGACCGCGCGGTGGCACCCATGCGTTCGAGCGGACGCATCCCTCGACGAACCAGCAACCACGTGACGACCAGGACGACAATCGTGATGCCGCCGCTGATGGCGATCTCGAAGAGCAGGAGCGTGCCCAGGGTGGTGTTGACGCCGTCGAGCGGGATCGCGACCACCACATCAGTGCCGGGCTGAGTCGAGTCCGGGGTGACGAGGACTCGGTACGAATCCCACGTTCCGACTCCGGGAACCGTCAGCAGCGTCGTGCTCGCGTCTTTGTAGATCGTTGCGGGCAACACAGGATGCGATGGCGTTGGCTGGACGTAGCCGCCGTACAGGCCGCCGCCGCTCAGAGCCCCGGATGCGCTGACGAGCTCGCCATATGTGCCTGGGGGTAGTTGGCCGCTGCCTCCGCCGTTGTCGAACTGCCCAGGTGGCCCCGAGTGCCCGAGGGCGTTCTCCGCACCGTCGTGGAGTGCGACCAGCTGATTGTCGACGTTCTGAAGCAGCGAACTCTGCAACGCCACGTACGTCCCGGCGTCGGCGGCCGCGAGTCCGAGGATGAACAGCGGCGCCAGGGTCAGCAGCAGCCGGAGTCGGAGAGACATCTATCGTCCTGAGAACATCGCCCGCGCCGCTTACGCATGCGCCGATGCGGTGCGCGGTACGCGAATGACGTAGCCGATCCCGCGGACCGTGTGAATGAGCGGCGGGTCGACGTTGTCGACCTTGCGGCGGAGGTAGCTGATGTACGTCTCGAGCACGCTGGCGTCGCCACCGAAGTCGTAGTCCCAGACGTGATCGAGGATCTGCGAGCGCGACAGCACGCGGCCCGTGTTCATCATCAAATAGCGCAGCAGTCGGAACTCGGTGCGCGTCAATTCCACCGGCTCCCCGGCGCGGAAGACCTCATGCGTCTCGTCATCCAGCTCCAGGTCGTGGAGGACGAGCTTGCCGTTCGCCGCCGCGCCGTCTGGATTGTGGCGACGGAGCACGACACGGATCCGCGCGACCAGCTCCTCGATGCTGAAGGGCTTGGTCACGTAGTCGTCGCCACCGATGGTCAGCCCGTGGACCTTTTCCTCGGTGGCGTCCCGGGCGGTGAGGAAGATCACCGGGACCTTGATGCCGTCGGTGATCAGACGCTGCACGAGCGTGAAGCCGTCGTCGTCCGGCAGTCCGACGTCCAGGATCATCAGGTCCGGGCGGAAGTCCATCACCGCGTGACGGGCCTGCTTTGCGGTGCCGGCGGTCTGCACCGAGAAACCCTCGTACTTGAGGGCCATCGCCACAAGATCGGTGATGGCATGCTCATCGTCAACGACGAGAACTCGGTTCGGCTCTCCAGGGGTTGGTGTGGTCACCGGACCATCTTCGCGCGGAAGTCTGGGAAAACGCTCAGAGGTTGTTGGATCTACCCTCAGCCTTGTGCGGCATCCCGGGTGCGGCCGCGACCTCGCTCGCCGAGTGGCAGTGAGAGGCAGCGGACCCCACCACCGGCTTTGAGGAACTCCCCCATGGGGAGCGGAATCGGGGTGTATCCGGCCGCCCGGAGCGGAGCCTCCATCTGCGAGATCGTCAGCGAAGAGAGCACCTGCTGCCCGAGCGGCATCGCGTTGCACGCAAACCCGGCCGCCACCTCGACGGGCACCTCGATCAGATTCGGCACCAGCTCGCGAATCAACCGCATCGACTCCGGGGCGAACGCGGCGGGCGCCGCGAGGACATTGGTGGCGTCGAGCGGGCAGAAGCAGGTGTCCAGGTGATAGAAGCGCGGGTCGACCAGCTGGAGTGAGACGACCTCGACCTCGAGGATGCGCGCCACCGGATGGTGTGCCTCGCGGTCGGTCCGGAACCCGTAACCGCAGAACAGGCGATCACCGACGAAGAGGGCGTCCCCGGCGCCCTCGAACGAAAGCGATCGCGGCAGTTCGTGAACATCGAAGCCGAGGCGCTCGAGCTCCTCGCGCCAGTGCTTCTCCTCACCCTGCCGCTCGGCATGATGGAAGTTGCTCAGCACGGCACGGTCATCCCAGAGCACTGCCGCATTGGCCGTGAAGACCATGTCAGGCAGACCCGCGACGGGTGTCGCCAATTCCACGACCACCCCGAGGTCGAGGTACGTCCGGTACAGCGCATCCCACTGCGACGTCGCCCGCGCGTGGTCAACCTCGACCGCAACGTGCATCCACGGGTTGATCTCGTACTCGATCCCGAAGTGATCGGGCCGGCACATCAGGACCGACGTGGTCATCGAGTCGCCTGGGGTGTCCCTGAAAGGTCGCCCAGAGGAAGCGGCATCAGCAGTGTCGGCGAGAAGCGGGTCCCCGCGTGCAGCTCGACCGGCCCGGCGACCGCGGGTCGTTGCACGCACCAGCATGGATCGACGTCGTCGCGCACCGCCAGGAGCGCCGGTCGCAGGAGTGCTCCGGCAGCGCTGCGGCCGTGGTGCCGGACGGTCGCCGTGAGCGCAGGTCGCAGCCAGGTCGCGTTGACGGGTTGCACCCCTTCGAGTGGCGCGGTGTTGACCCTCAGGTCGGCGATGTGCCGCGCAAGCCACGCGGCGACGAGCGGATCACGCGGCCCGTCGACGTGTCCCGCGAAGGTCAGGCGACCGTCGACATGCTCTCCGAGAATGAGCCTCGTGCCAGCCCGGCGCGAAACCACGCCCGCGATGACGCAAGTCGTCTGATCCGAGAGCCCGATGCGCAGACGATCAGGGGAGGCGACGCCTGGCCGATAGCGAGCCGCGGCCCGCCGGGCGAGCAACGCCGGCAGGCCCCGTCCAGCCGCCGCGGCGGCGAGCGCGACTCCTCGTCCGCGCACGTGGTCCGGCGCCTGGAGGACATCGTTGCGGCGGGTCAGGTCGCTGAGAGCATCGAGGCGACGATCCAGGGCCCAACCCACCGTCGCGCGCCCGTCGAGGTGCAGGACGTCACAGCAGAGGTACACCGCTGGAAGCTCAGCGGCTGCGGCCGGCCCGGCGGCGAGGCGACGGCCGAAGCCGGTCAGGTCTGGACGGCCTTCCCGGTCGAGCACGGCGATGACACCGTCGAGGACAGCGCCCCGGCCGTTCGGGATGGCCACGGCGGTCGAGATATCAGGGAAGCGCCGCGCGAGATCACGAGCCAGTTCGCCCTGGATGCGCACGGAGCCGCCCGAGTCGATGAAGAGCAGCGCGCGTGCCCCGTCCCAGTCGACGCTGAACAGCCAGTCGGGGTCATCGAACGCCTCCGCGCAGGGGACTGATATCTCAAACGGGATGTAGCCCGGGAGCTGAGGCGGCACCGGTGATCGAAAGGGCAAAGGTTCGCTCTGGGACTCCGGGGCGGCACGAGACAGGCTTGCTCTCCCAGCCACGCGTGACCCGTGAAGCCTCAGGACGCCCGGCTCCGGCGGGCCGGTTCCAGAGACTCGGCGTCGTCGGCCTCGGATTCCTCTGCTGCGCCGCCTTCAGACCGCCGCGTTTTCGCCGCCTCGACCGAGGCCTTGAGCGCAGCCATGAGGTCGGTGACCTTGCCGGGTTCCTGCACCTGCGGGCGCTCGATCGGCGTGTTGGCCAGCTTTGCCTCGACAACCTGGATCAGCGCCTCGCGGTAGTTGTCGTGATAGCGCGCCGGGTCGAAGTGGGCGCTCATGTTCTCGACGAGCATCACCGCCATGTCCAGCTCCTTCTTGGCGACGTCAGGAGCCTGCTCGGGAATCGCCAGCTCGGCCGCGGAGCGGATCTCGTCCGGCCAGTGCAGCGTGTTGAGCAGCAGCCCCTGCTCATGCAGTGCCAGGCGGCAGAGGTGCTCGCGATCACGGAGTGCGATCTTGCCGATGGCGACGGTGCCGGTCTTCTCGAGTGCCTCCCGGAGCAACGCGTAGGGCTTGACGCCGACGGCCTCGGGTTCCAGGTAATAGGCGCTCTTGAGGTAGACGCCCGCCTCGATCTCGGAATCCGGGCAGAACTCGACGATGTCGATGGTGTGCGTCGTGGTCAGCGGCAGGTCGTCGAGATCCTGGTCCGTGATGACCACGTACTCGTCCTTGCCCACCTCATACCCGCGAACCGCTTCGCTCCAGCCGATCTCGCGATCCTCCTCCGGGCACCAGCGCTTGTTGCGGACGGGCGTGTGATCAGTTGGACACAGCAGCCGGAACGAAACGCTCTTCGATTCGGTCGCCAGGTACAGCCGCACGGGGATCGCCACCATGCCGAAGCTGATGGCGCCGCGCCACATGGATCGAGGCATGGCTCCTCGAGTATAGAGGCGCGGGATCGGCTTGGACGAGGGTCTGACGCGCGAGGCGCGATTCAGGCCGCGGCGAGCATCCTGTCGTAGGCGGCCTTGAGCTCCGGGTAGCGCAGAAAGATGATGTGCGCGTATTCCTGCGTCAGCGGTACGGGCCTGCGCCGGAGAACGAGTCCGACCTCTTCGGGACGGTGATTCGCCTTTCGCCAGTTGCACTTCCTGCATGCGATCACTACGTTGTCCCAGCGATCCGGAGCGCCCCCTCGAGAGACCGGGATCACGTGGTCGACGGTGAGCTCGGCGGCGGTACCGAGGCGCCCGCAGTACTGGCACGTATGATCGTCGCGGAGCAGAAGATTGCGGCGGTTGGGTCGAAGCAACCGGCGCGGTACGTGGATGGTCCGGAGCAGGCGCACGATGACGACGCCTTCTGGCAACCTGCGCCCCGCGAGTGCCTCTGCAGCAGCTCGTTCAGCCGCCTCATCCACGAACGCGACTCGCTCCTTGGTCAGGAGCACCACCAGCCGGCGGTGACTGATCACGTTGAGCGGTTGCATCGAGGCGTTGAGCAGCAGCACTGCCATGGCCCGAATTCTATTGGGAAGCGAGCATCCTGGCGTCGGTCAGACGTAGGGAGCTGACTTGATCGGGCCGACCTTGATCGCACCCGCGCACACCATGCTCGAATCGATATCGGCCACATTCGTCTGGAACCGCGATGTCGGCAGGATGACCCGCCAGAACTTCGGCATCTCTGCCTGGGCCGCGGAGCAGGTCGCATCGGTCCACGAGACCAGGAAATAGCCGTGTCCCGTCGCGCCGGTGGCTCCCAGCGGTTGGGTGCCCGCAGGCAGGTCGACCGGGCTCGGACTGGCCATTGAGTTGTCGTTCGACCAGCTCGTGTTCAGCAGACCGCCCCCGGAGGTGAGCAGCTGCAGCTTGGCGTAGCCGTTCTCGGAGCAGTCGGCGGTCGAAGCGTTGCGAACCTCGAACGTCGCGTAGATGGTGCCCGCGGCGCCCTGGGTGTTCAGGATGGCGATCTGGAACTGGCCCGGCATGCACGGCCCAGTTGCTGTCACCGTCGGGGTGGCGGTCGGGATGGCGGTGGGTGTCGCCAGGGGCGTCTGGCTCTGAACCGGCGTCGGGGTTACGCTGAAGGGCGTCGGCTCCGTGCTCGTGACCGTTGGGGACGCCGATCCGCACCCGATCGCGGTCGCGGCCGCCACGAGCACAGCCGGAAGGAACACCCGTCGCATCGCGTCGCAGGGTACCCGCAATCCGCGCTCCACGCTACGAATGGCGCGGAAGGTCCTGGTCCGCCTGCAGGACCGGCGCGAAGAGGTCCCCCTTCTCCGCGACGCGCTTCGCGATGGTTGCGATGTTCCATCGATCAGGTCTGAGCTCCGGGTCGTCGAGCTCTGCCCATGTGATCGGTGTCGATACCGGAGCTCCGGGCGCAGGGCGGAGTGAGTAAGGCGCCGCAAGGGTCTTGTTGATGATGTTCTGCGTGTAGTCGATCCGGATCCGGCCCGTCCGCTTCGCAACCGACCACTCCCAGCTCACGCGACCGGGCGCCGCCTGATCGATCGCTCTGCCCACCTCCTCCACCCAGTGGCGCACCGCCGAGTAGTCGGGGCCACGGCGAATGGGCACGTAGATCTGCAACCCGGTCTGGCCGCTCGTCTTGACCACGCCATGCATGCCGTAATGATCCAGCGCCGCCTTGACGAGCTTGGCGATATCGATGACATCCTGGAACGTTGCCGGTTCGAATGGATCCAGGTCGAATACCGCCCAGTCCGGCTGCTCCGGAGCATCGATGCGCGAGTGCCACGGATGCAGATCGATGACACCGGCGTTGGCAACCCACGCGAGCGTGGCAACCTCGTTGACCACTATGTACGTCTTGGTCTTCTCACCGTGATACGTCCACGCCTCGATCCAAGCCGGAGCATGCGTGGGTTTGTCCTTGCGCCAGAAGGACTTTCCGTCAATACCGTCGGGGAATACCTGCATCGATAACGGGCGGTCGCGCAGGTAGGGCAGCATGTACGGTGCCATCCGGACGTAGTGCTCGATCATGTCCCGTTTCGTGATGCCGTCCGCCGGCCAGAGCACCTTATCGAGATTCGTGAGTGGAAGTCTGCGACCTGCGATTTCCCAATGCGCATTGCCTGTCAGCGTTCTCAGCTGCGCCAGTGCTTGCAAGTCCTCCGGGTTCTGTCGCGAGTCATGAGCGGGCGTCTGCACGCTCTCTGCTCTGCGCCTCGCGCGGGGGGTGGCCGCAGGCCGCTCCCTTGGAGGCCGTGGCGTTTGGGCCGGCGCGGTCTTCAGGAAGACTTCCCGGTAGCAGTCTTCGGGTCTCTGGTCGAGACGGAGGGTGCGAAAGGCGGGGTGGCGGAGGATGCCGTCGCGGGTCCATCCGGCGAAGCGGACTTCGCAGACGAGCTCGGGTTTGACCCAGGTCGCCGGTTCTGCCGTCTTCGGCGTGACGTCGAGTGGGCAGGTCTTCACCTCGAGGGGTCGGAGCCGGTCCTTCAGGTCGTTTAGGGTCTTGTCATCGAAGCCGGTGCCGACCTGTCCGCAATGGACGAGACGCCCTCCGTCGAGCACCGCCAGGATGAGTGCGCCCAGCTGGTTTGAACGGCGTCCGCGTCCGGCGGTATAGCCCACGATGACGCACGACTGGCTGAGCCAGGACTTGATCTTCACCCAGTCGGGGCTGCGGATTCCTGGCCGGTACAGGGAATCGGCGCGCTTGCCGACGATGCCCTCGATGCCCGACGAGCGAGCCACCTCGAAGAGCGATATGCCATCGCGCTCGACGTGTTCAGCGAACAAGATGTGTGGCGAGTCGACGATGGTCTCGCGAAGAGTCTTCTTGCGAATGCGCAGCTCGGTGTTGAGCAGGTCGCGGCCGTCCACCTCGAGCAGGTCGAACGCTATGAACGTCACGGGGTGTTCGCCCGCGACTCGGCGGACATCGGGCTCGCGGCTGACGCCGATTCGCTGCTGGATCCGCTCGAACGATGGACGGCCCTCGGCGTCGAGCACGACAAGCTCGCCGTCGACGATCGCCTGCCCGGCCCGGATTCCAGCACGAATCGCCGCTGCCTCCGGGTAGCGCGCCGTCTCATCGCCGCCGCGCCGGCCGGTGATGCGTATCAGGTCACCGGCGACGCTCACCATGGCGCGAATGCCGTCGTATTTCAGCTCGAACAGCCATCCGTCCCGCGAAAACGGCTGCTCGACCGGCGTGGCGAGCATCGGCGGGGGCGCCTGAGCGAGCAGCGGGGAGGACACTGTGGGCTGCGCCGCTGCGGCAGCACCACGGACACGAGCGGCACGGCGCATCTCGCGAGGATCACCACCTCCGTCCTGAGCGATCTGAGCCAGGCTTCTGCCGGTTTTGACTGAAACGTCGTAGTCGCCTGCCTCGTATCCCTCGACCACGGAGGCATCGCGCTTCTTGATCAACAGCCAGTTCTTGTTTCCGTCGTTGCTGCCGCCGTACTGGCGTCCACGGTCACCGATGCGAACCAGTGCGAACTCGCCCGAGAGCTTGGTGCCATCGAGGCGGAACTTGAGATCTCCTCTCTGCAGCGAACGCTCGAAATCCTCGGCGGTTTCCTTGATCCACTCGTACGTCCCGATGTCCCAGAGCATGACCGTGCCGGCGCCGTACCCTGAGGGGATGACGCCCTCGAATTCGCCATAGTCGATCGGATGGTCCTCGGTCTGCACTGCCAGGCGCTTCCTGGCCGGATCGAGGCTTGGACCCCTCGGAATCGCCCACGAGAGCAGCACGCCGTCGTGCTCCAGGCGAAAATCGAAATGCATTCGTGTAGCCCGGTGTTTCTGGACACAGAAGCGCTTTCCATGGGGCAGGTGCTCCCACGCCGAAGTCTCTGTACCGGACTGCGGGATCGGGTCGCCGCTGGGCTCCGGGGTCTGATTGAAATCGCGCTTGCGGCGGTACTCTTCAAGAGTGGATGTGGCCACCTTTATCGACGCCCTCGACCAGGCCGGACCGGCGCACAACGGACGGTGTCCTTCACGCCCTTGATGCTAGTGCAGCGAACCACTCGAAAAGAGCCAAGTGGGCCGTCCGGCTGGTAGAATAGGGGTACGTGGAACGGCCGATTTGAGCGGTCCCCGCTGGAACAATCGAGCGGTTTCACCCCTGGCCCACTCTCCATCACTCACGTCACAACCGGAGCAGCACAAATAACCGACACCGCACGCCCCGAACGCCCCGATGAGGCAGCGATCGAGACAGAGACGAGACCCGCAACGACCCATTCAGACGGCAGTCCGGACCCGCGTCCGGAAGGCGCCGGGCGGGTGGGCAAGGACGCGTACTCGGCCGATCAGATTCAGATCCTGGAGGGCCTCGAGCCGGTTCGCCGACGGCCCGGGATGTACATCGGCTCCACAGATCTTCGGGGTCTGCACCATCTCGTCGTCGAGCTCGTCGACAACAGCATCGACGAGGCGCTCGCCGGCTGGTGCGACACCATCAAGATCGTCCTCCATGCGGACAAGTCGGTGTCCGTGCTGGACAATGGCCGCGGCATCCCCGTGGGCATGCATCCGACCGCCAGGAAGTCCGCACTCGAGGTGGTGCTCACCACGCTCCATGCTGGTGGAAAGTTCGGTGGCGGGGGCTACAAGGTCTCGGGTGGACTGCACGGAGTCGGTCTCTCGGTCGTCAACGCGCTCAGTGAGCGTCTGGTGGTCGAGGTGTACGGCGACGGCGAGACGCATCACCAGGAGTACACGCGAGGAGTGCCCGACGGACCTGTGACGGTCATCGGCACGACCGACCGCCGCGGGACCTTCGTGCGCTTCTGGCCCGACCCGGAGATATTCCAGGAGATCGAGTTCTCGTGGGAGACGGTGTCCACGTCGCTGCGCAGCTATGCCTTTCTCAACAAGGGCATCACGATTCAGCTCGCGGATGAGCGCGACGAACAGGAATACACCTTCCATTTCGAGGGCGGCATTCAGTCCTTCGTCAGGTATCTCAACGCGAACCGCAACGTCATCAACCAGAAGCCGATGTACGTGGAACGGGAGATCGACGGCAACGTCGTCGAGATCGCGCTTCAGTATCAGAACACGGTCTTCACCGAGCACGTTCTCGCGTTTGCCAACAACGTGCACACCGAGGAGGGTGGCGCGCATGTCACCGGGTTCCGCAGCGCACTGACCGCAACGCTCAACAAGTACGCGCGCAAGGCTGCGATCCTCAAGGAGCAGGACCCCAACCTCAGTGGCGACGACGTGCGCGACGGGTTGACAGCCGTGATCAGCGTCAAGTTGCGTGAGCCGCAGTTCGAGGGTCAGACCAAGACCAAGCTGGGAAACAGCGAAGTGGCGGGTCAGGTCTCGACGGTGCTGAGCGAGGCACTCATGCAGTACCTCGAGGAGAACCCGGCCGACGGGCGCAGGATCATCGATCAGTCGCTGACGGCTGCGCGTGCACGCCAGGCCGCCGCGAAGGCTCGCGACCTGGTACAGCGCAAGTCACTGCTCGAGTCGGCGACGCTGCCGGGAAAGCTGGTTGACTGCAGCGAGCGCGACCCGGCGCACTGCGAGATCTTCATCGTCGAGGGTCTGTCGGCAGGCGGCACAGCCAAGGAGGCGCGCGAACGCCGCAACCAGGCAATCCTTCCGCTTCGCGGCAAGATCCTCAACGTCGAGAAGGCGCGGGCCGACAAGATTCTGGGCAACGAGCAGATCAAGGACCTGATCATGGCGCTCGGGGGAGGCTTCGGCGAGACGTTCAGCGTGGACAAGCTCCGCTATCACCGCATCGTGCTCATGGCGGACGCGGACGTCGACGGATCCCATATCCGCACCTTGCTGCTCACGTTCTTCTGGCGCCACCTGCGTCCGCTCGTCGACGGGGGCTTCCTCTATCTCGCGCAGCCGCCGCTGTACAAGCTCGAGAAGGGCAGGGGTAAGAACCGCCAGACCGAGTACGCCTTCAGCGATGACCAGCGTGACGACAAGGTCAAGTCCATGGGACGCGATACCGAAGTGTCCCGGTACAAGGGACTCGGCGAGATGATGTCCGAGGAGCTCTGGGCAACGACGATGGATCCCGACCGCAGAGTCCTGCTGCAGGTCGGTGTTGCGGACGCACTCAAGGCGGACGACATCTTCGATCGCCTGATGGGCTCGGACGTCGAGCCTCGCAAGCGTTTCATCCAGACCCACGCCACGAGCGTGCGCAACCTCGATATCTGATGCCGCTTCCGATAGCGGTCGACGCGATGGGCGGCGACCAGGCCCCCGCAGAGATCGTGCGCGGTGCAGTGCGCGCCGCCAGCGAGCATGGCATCACGGTGACGCTGGTGGGCAAGCGTGAGACGATTGAAGCAGAGCTCGGGGACGCCGGAGCGGCGATCGGCGATCGGCTCGACATCGTCGATGCGCGCGAGGTCGTGGAGATGCACGAGCATCCGGCGAACGCAGTCCGTGCCAAACAGGACTCGTCGCTGGTGCGCAGCTGCGCGCTGGTCGCTGATGGCCTGGCGCGCGGCGTGGTGAGCGCGGGCAACAGCGGCGCGATGCTGGCCGCGGCGCTGTTCACCATCAAACGCATTCCCGGCATCTCCAGGCCCGCGATCGGCGCGTCCTTCCCCAGTGAGGGCGGCCAGACGTTCATCCTCGACGTGGGCGCCAACACCGACTGCAAGCCGGAGTGGCTTGCTCAGTTCGCTGTGATGGGCGACGTGTACGCCCGGACCATGCTTGGTATCGAGCGCCCCCGGGTCGGATTGCTCAGCAACGGCGAGGAGTCGGAAAAGGGATCGGAGCTGGTCCAGGCGGCGCATCCACTGATCGCCGCGCTCCCGATCAACTTTGCCGGTAACGTCGAGGGCAAGGACATCTTCCGCGGCGGCTGCGACGTCGTGGTCACTGATGGATTCACCGGCAACGTCGTGCTCAAGGTTGCCGAGGGCATCGGCGATTTTCTCTTTGCGAGCATTGCCCGTGAGGCTCGCAAGAGCATCGGCGGCAAGGTCGGGGGAGCGCTCCTCAAGCCAAAGCTGCGTCCTCTCAGGGATCGGGTCGATTACAGGAAGACTGGTGGAGCGCTGTTGCTCGGTGTTGCCGGCGAGGTCGTGATCGCCCATGGCCGGTCGGATGCCGAGGCAACCATGAATGCGATTCGCGTGGCTGCGCGCGCGGCAGATCAGGGTGTCAGCAAGGTGATCGCGGGTGCCGTACGCAGCCCGGCGGAGGTGACTGCGTAATGGCGGTGTTCGAGCCCGGACAGATTCATCCCATCGAACTCGAGGCGGAGATGCGCGCGTCCTACATGGACTACGCGATGAGCGTCATCATCAGCCGCGCGCTCCCGGACATCCGCGATGGGCTGAAGCCGGCGCAGCGCCGCATCCTCTGGGCGATGCTGGACACCGGCATGACCGCCGGGGCGCGCTACCAGAAGTGCGCCGCGGTCGTCGGCGAAGTGCTGGGCAAGTATCACCCCCATGGTGACTCGGCCGTATACGACACCCTAGTCCGGCTCGCGCAGCCATGGGTGATGCGCTATCCGCTCATCGACGGGCAGGGAAACTTCGGATCCGTCGACGGCGATCCCCCCGCCGCATACCGGTACACCGAGGCGCGCATGACCGCCGTGGCCATGAGCCTCGTCGACGACATCGAGAAGGATACTGTCGACTTCGGCCCAAACTTTGCGAACGTCCCCGGCGTGCGCGAGCCGTCGGTCATGCCGTCGCTGCTCCCCAACCTCCTGGTCAACGGCGCGAGCGGCATCGCGGTCGGCATGGCAACCAACATCCCACCCCACAACCTGGGCGAGATCTGCGACGCGGTGGTCCGTTTGATCGACGCTCCGGAGACCACGACCGAGGATCTCATCCGCATCGTCAAAGGGCCTGACTTCCCGACCGGCGGCATCATCTACACCCGCGACATCGCCAACGTGTATGGCACCGGACGCGGCCGGATCGTGATGCGCGCGCAGGTCGATTTCGAGGAGTCGAAGTCGGGGCGAGAACAGATCATCGTCCGTGAACTGCCGTACCAGGTGAACAAATCCAGGTTGATGCAGACGATCGCCGAGCTCGTCAACGACCGCAAGATCGAGGGCATCGCCGACCTGCACGACGAGTCGGGGCGTGAGGACAAGGTGCGCATCGTCATCGAGTTGAAGTCGAATGCGCGGCCGCACACGGTGCTGAACAACCTCTACAAGCACACCCAGCTGCAGATGACCTTCGGAGCGCTGATGCTCGCCATCGTCGACGGACGCCCACAGGTGCTGAGCCTCAAGGCAATGCTGCAGCACTACATCACGCATCGGCGCGACGTGGTGACTCGGCGCACCCGCCACGAGCTCACCACCGCCCGCGAACGGGCGCACATCCTCGAAGGCCTGACGATCGTCCTCGACAACCTCGACGAGACGATAGCGATCATCCGCGGGGCGCAGGACGAGAAGTCCGCGCAGACCGCCCTGGAACAGCGGTTCAGTCTCACCGAGCGCCAGTCGAAAGCGATCGTCGACCTCCGCCTTGGGCGCCTTACGCGGCTCGAGAGCGGCAAGCTCCGCGAGGAGTACGAAGAGCTCATCAAGAAGATCGCGCAGCTCGAGGACCTTCTCGCCAATCCGCGGCTCATCGACGCCGTGATCAAGGACGAGGTCACCAACCTCCGCCGGCGCTTCGCTGATCCGAGACGCAGCGAGATCCGTCACGACGAGCTCGAGATGAATGAGGAAGACCTCATCCCCCAGGAGCAGGTCTTCGTGACGCTCACGCATCGCGGCTACATCAAGCGCATGTCGCTCGACAACTACCGTGCGCAGCATCGCGGCGGCAAGGGAGTCGTCGGTGCGCGGCGCTCGACCGACGAGGATTACATCGAGCACTCGACCACAGCGAGCACGCACAGCGACATGCTGTTCTTCACCAATCGAGGTCGCGTCTTCCGTCTGCGCACCCATGAGATTCCCGACGTCAAGCGCCAGGCCAAGGGCATCCCGATCATCAACCTCATCGAGGTCGACCAGGGCGAGAAGGTCACCGCGCTCATCGACATGGAGGTCTTCAGCGACGAGCAGTACCTGGTGATGGTGACCAAGCTCGGTCAGATCAAGAAGACCCCGGCTGCCGCCTACGCTGCGGTTCGACGCAACGGTCTCATCGCGATCAATCTCCAAGACGACGATGAGCTCAACTGGGTGCGCCGCTCGTCGGGCGGTGACGAGGTCCTGGTCGTGACTCGCAGGGGCAAGGGCTCGCGATTCACCGAGAAGGAAGTGCGCCCGATGGGCCGTGACACGATGGGTGTCGGGGCGATCCGGTTGCGCAAGGGCGATGAGGTCGCCGGCTTCGACATCGTCAATCCGGAGGGTCACGTGCTCGTGATCACTGAGAACGGCTTCGGCAAGCTGACGCCGATGAGTGATTACCCGGTCAAGAGCCGCAACATCCAGGGCGTCTACACCGTCGACCAGACCGCGATTCCGAAGATCGGCGAGATCGTCGGCATGCGCGTCGTCGAAGATCTGTCCGAGGAGCTCATGGTGATCTCCACGTCGGGACAGGTGATCCGCATCCCGCTCGACCAGGTCCGGATCTCCGGGCGCCAGACCAGGGGCGTGATCATCATGCGGCTCGATGATGGAGACCGCGTCGCGTCGATCGCCGGGGTGGGCGCGGTGGTTGCCCTCGAGGCGTGACCGAGGTCTTCCGTCTCGCCGACTCGTACGTCGACGAGCTCTGCTCACTCGACCCGTTCATGGCCACCGATCTGGGGATACCGGGACACGATGACGAGGTCACCGACTTCTCGCCGGACGGCGTGGATTCGATGGTCGACCTCGCCCGCCGGACCCTCCGCGACCTCGACAGCGCTGCCGTCGAGAACGAGGCCGATCGGATCGCCGCGGCCGTCATGCGTGACCGCATCGATGCCGGGCTCGAGGGGTATCGGGCCGGCGCGCCGTGGCGGCAGCTGTCGAACTTCGACTCGCCCCTCTCGTTCATCCGGATGGCGTTCGACCTCGGTCCTCGCGAGACTCCGGACGACTGGGAACGGATCGGCACCCGGATGAGTCGGGTTCCCGACTCGCTTGACGGCTTCAGGACGTCGCTCCGGTACGGTCTGGCGACCGGACAGATCGCTCCTCGCCGCCAGGCGCTGGTCTGCGCCGAACAAGCTGCGACCCTGGCCGGTCTCGGCGACGGTGAGACGCCGTACTTCGCGCGCATCGCAGCTCAGACAGCGCACGACGATGCGCTCGGCGAGCGGCTCCGCAAGGGCGCCCAGGCCGCGACCGATGCGTACGCCGCCATGGCTCGCTTCCTGCGCGACGAGTACGCGCCGCAGGCCCCCGAAACGGACGCGGTCGGCCGCGAGCTGTACGCCATCGGGATTCGCAGGTGGCTCGGCATGGACCGCGATCCTGAGGAGATCTATGCCTGGGGCTGGGATGAGTTGCATCGGATCGAAGCCGAGATGGCCGCAACCGCCGACCAGATCGCACCCGGCGCGGGTATCGACGGCGCCATGGTAGTGCTCCAGGGTGACCCTGCGCGGAGCATCGAAGGCATCGACAAGCTGCTTGCCCATCTGCAGGAATTGACCGATCGGACCATCGCCGATCTCGACGGGACTCACTTCGACATCCCGGATCAGATACGCCGGATCGAGTGTTGTGAGGCGCCTCCCGGGACTGCGGCTGCGATGTACTACACCGCACCCTCAGCGGACTTCAGCCGCCCTGGACGCACCTGGTATCCCGCCAAGGCCCGGACGCGGTTTCCGCTCTGGTCCGAGATCACGGTGGCGTATCACGAGGGGGTGCCCGGCCACCATCTGCAGATCGGGCTCTGCATGACGTTCCAGGAGCGCCTCAGCACCTTTCAGCGACAGCTGGGAACCTACTCAGGCCACGCGGAGGGCTGGGCGCTCTATGCCGAGCGGTTGATGGACGAGCTCGGCTATCTGGAGAAGCCCGACTACCGCTTCGGGATGCTCGCATCCCAGGCGTTTCGTGCCATGCGGGTCGTCGTCGACATCGGCCTTCACCTCCAGCTCGCGATCCCCGAGACCGAGGCATACAACCCCGGCCGCATCTGGGACTGGGACACGGCGCTCCCGTTCGTCACCCGGTACTGCGGCTTTGTGGGACTGGGCTTCGCACGCAGCGAGCTCGAGCGATATTGCGGGATGCCCGCCCAGGCGATCAGCTACAAGGTCGGAGAGCGAGCCTGGCTCGACATCCGCGGTCAGCTCATGACTCGGCTCGGATCGGGGTTCGATCTCAAGCGATTCCACATGGATGCGCTGAACCTGGGGTCGATGCCGCTCGATCTTCTCCAGCAGGAGTTGCTCAGAGCGACCTGACCCAACCCGCGCCGAGCGGTGGGTCCTGGAAGTTGAGAGGTTGGTTTGGGGGCGCACAAGCACCCCGTCACCAGTCGATGTGCGCCAGGGCCGGACGCTGACGAGCGGCGCCTGGCGGAGGAACGTTAGGCGGCCTTGCCGATCTTGAAGATCTTGGTACCGCAGACGGGGCAGGTGCCGGTGGTGGCCGGTTTGCCGTTCTTCATCGTGATCGCCTCAGCGCCCTTGATCTCGCGCTGTTCCTTGCATTTGAGGCAATAGCCAGTGGCCATGTGCTCCTCCGGTGGGTGGGGGGTGGATCTGCGACTGCTCGGAGGCAGGTTGCGGGCATTCTAGACACATCTGGCCTGAATTGGAGCCGAATTCAGGCCGGGGTCCGGGCGGGGGCGGTCAAAAGGGCTCCGAAGGAGCAGCCAGAACGAGCCCGCCCGCGACGCGCACGCTCCCTCAGACGTGGTCAGACAGGGGCGACCGTGGTCGCCAGGTGGGTCCGGAAGAACGCCCTGGTGCGGTCCCATGCCAGCCGTGCCGCGTCAGGGTCGTAGACCTCCGGGCGCGTGTCGTTGAAGAACGCATGGTCGGCCCCCTGGTACCAGAAGAACTCGACGTCGACGCCGGCACCACGCATCTCGGCTTCGAGCTGCTTCACCTGCTCGGGCGTGTACGCTCCGTCCTTCTCCGCGAAATGGCCGAGGACCGCGCCTTTGATCTTGGTGACGTCTGGCTTGGCCGCCGCGGTCACCCCCATGTACGGGTAGAAGGGCACGACTGCAGCGAACACATCGCTCAAGGTTGCAGCGTAAAGGGCGAGGGCACCGCCCATGCAGAAGCCGACGATGCCGACCCGGTCCCCGGCCGTGCGCTCGCTCTGAGCAAGCCACTTGCCCGCACCGAGCATGTCGCGTGCGGCTCCGGCGAGATCGAGTTCCATGAGCAGCTTCCCGGCCTCGTCGGGCTCCTTGGTCTCCTTGCCGTGATACAGGTCGGGAGCGAGCGCCACGAATCCGTCGGTGGCGAAGCGGTCACAGAGGTCGCGGATGTGCGCGTTGACGCCCCACCACTCCTGGATGACCACGACCCCCGGGCCCCTGCCGCTCGGTGGCGTCGCGAGATATCCGCCACATGTATGTCCATTGCTGGGAAATTCGACCGTCTCGCCCATGGTTTGCTCCTTCACTGGATTCAATTCGGTGCCGTCAGCAGGTCAGTGCAGGCGGCCGTGCCTGCCGGCACGCGTCATGCTGCCGGATGCTCGTTGCTGTGTGCATCAATGAGCTTCTGAGCGACGTGCGCCGGCACCTCCTCGTAGCTCGCGAACGCCATCGAATACCGGCCGCGACCCTGGGTCATGGCACGCAACTCGACGGGGAACGTGTACATCTCGGCCTGGGGTACATGCGCGTTGACCTCGGCGCGGCCGTCTCCGAGCGGGTTCACCCCGCCGACGTGACCACGCTTCGAGTTCAGCAGTCCCATGATGTCGCCGGTGAAGCGCTCGGGGACGACGACACTGACGTTCACGATTGGCTCGAGGATCACCGGCGATGCCTTCTGCACCGCCTCCCTCATCGCCATGGCGCCGGCGATCTGAAACGCGATGTCCTTGCCGTCGACGCTGTGTGTCGACCCGTCGACGAGACGAACCTTGATGTCGACGATGGGGTTGCCGGTGACGGCTCCCTGCTCCATCGTCTGGCGGACACCCTTCTCCACCGATGGGCGGAACTGATGTGGGATCGAACCGCCGAAGATCTTGTCCTCCCACTCGAAGCCGCCGCCGCGCGGTAGTGGCTCGATCTCGATCGTCGCGTCGCCGTACAGACCGGAGCCGCCCGACTGCTTCTTGTACTTGTGGCCCACACGCGCGGTGCCGGTGATGGTCTCGCGGTACGGAATCTTGGGCGGGTGCAATTCGGCATCGACGCCGAACTTCCGCTTCATGCGCTCGAGGGCGACGTCGAGATGGACGTCACCCAGGCCATGGACGAGCACCTCGTTGGTGACCGGGTCTCGATCCGTCGAGAACGTCCTGTCTTCTTCGGCAAGACGCGCAAGGCCGCTCATGATCTTGTCCTCGTCGCCCTTGGTGCGAGCGACGATCGCGGCGGACGCGCTCGGCGAGGGCCACGGCAATGGCGGCATCAGCACCGGGGCCTCCTTCGCGCAGAGCGTGTCGCCGGTCTGCGTGTGGGTGAGCTTGGTGACGACCCCGATGTCGCCGGCGACCACCTCGGTGGCGGTCACGATCGCCTTGCCGTTGGGCTGCCCGAGCTGCGCGAATCGCTCGTCCTGACCAAGCCGCGGGTTGATCGGATGGCTGTCGCCGCGCATCGTGCCGCGCAAAACCTTGAAGAACGAGACCTTGCCGAAGGTGTCGACGGTCGTCTTGAAGACGAAGGCGCACAGCTTCCCGTCCGGATCGCATGTGAGAGTTGCGTCGTTGCCCTTCGGATCGAGACCCGCGCGAGTCCGTTCGGTCGGCCCCGGAAGATACCGAACGATGCTGTCGAGCACCAGCCCCGCGCCATTCTCCATGGCCGCCGATGCACACACGATCGGTATCAGCGACCCCCGTGCGGTCGCCGCGTGGAGCGCGGTGCGCACCTCCTCGTCGGTGAGCTCAGTGCCCTCGAGGTACTTCTCGAGCAGCGCATCGTCGCTCTCCGCAGCGGCATCGACAAGCGCGGCATGCGCGCGTTCGATCTCCGCACTCATCTCATCGGGCAATGCGGTGTCGGTGGCGCGGCCGTGCTCGTCGAAGGCGTGCGCACGGTCGTCCACCAGGTCGACGTACCCGCGGAACCCGTCGGCGGCTCCGATCGGTACCGCGACAGCAATGGGCTTGCGCGAGAAGGCCTCCCGAAGCGCATCAACGGTCGCCTCGTACGCTGCGTTCTCCTTGTCCATGCGGTTCACGACGATCAGGGCGGGAACACCGGCGGCCTGGATCATCTCCCAGGCCATCTCGGCACCGACCGGTACGGTCCCGGTGGCCGCGATCACGAGGACCGCCGCGTCGGCGACGGCGAGGCCTTCGACAACCTCGCCTGCGAAGTCCTGGAATCCCGGTGCGTCGATGAGATTCACGCGATACCCGTCCCAGTCGCAGTGCGCGACGGAAAGCCCGATGCTCATCGAGTGGCGTTGCTCTTCGGGCTCATGGTCGAAGAGCGATGTCGCCTGCTCCGTCGAGCCCATGCGCTGGGTTGCTCCGGCGGTGTGCAGCAACGCCTCGCACAGTGTCGTCTTCCCGTCGTGGCTGTGTCCCACGACGGCGACCGTGCGGATGTGATCAGGGGTGGGCGTCGGCATGGTGAATCAACTCCAGACAGGACTCCCGGACCGAAGAACGCATGGTAGCCGCTCGCACCGTGGGTCTTGGCGCCTCAGGACTGCCGGCGGCGCGCAACGACGAGGACCGTCTCGGAGAGCGCGTGCGCCGGGGCGCCACTCCACCCGTCGAATGTCGTGACCTCGGACAGCCCGGCTCGAGCGAAGAGCCGCGGTATCGATCCGAAGGGACAGAGCCATCCGCTGGTCTGCTGCACCGACACCGAGCCGTCATCGAAGATCGCGACCTCGCGTAGCACGTAGGTATGGCGGCGCTCGTCATAGACCGCGTCACCCAGGAGCAGGTGGCGCCGGTCCGCGAGCAGCGAGTTCGGCACCACGTCCCACCAGTCGATGCGCCCGGGGGGCTGATCGGGCCGGAGCCGCAACTCGGCGATGAGCACACCATCTGGCGCGAGTGACGCGGCAATACGCCCGAGCACCTTCGATTGTTCGGCGCGTGAGAAGGCCTCGAGGACGAAATACACGAGGAGCGCCGCATCGAAAGGCCCGGCGAGAGGTGCGTCACGAAGGTCCCCCTTCACGAAGCGAGCCCTGCCGGACATGTGGGCGTCCCGCGCGAGGGCACGAGCATGCCTGAGAGCCGCGGCGCTCAGGTCGACACCGGTGACCTCATGGCCGAGTTGCGCGAGCGGAACCGCGTAGAGGCCGGGGCCACACCCCGCGTCGAGAACGCGAGCCGGCGGTTTCGGAAGGAGCCGGGCGAGCCTGCGCACCTGCCCGGCGATCACCGTGCCCCGCCGGCTCGCACCATCGTGCGCCTGGTCGAGATGCTCGCGCAGCAGACGGCGCGCGTATTCGGGGCGTCCCCAGTCCAGCTCCGCGCTGGAATCGAAGGGCACGGGCCACGGCGGTATCGAGGTTGGCCGGAGCGTGCGGCGCATGTTCGCGGCAGCGTAGGCCACAATCCCGGCGATGGGCGGTGTGATCGGCCAATGGGTGACCAGCGGGGGCCTCTTCATCGTGCTTGTGCTGATGCTCGTCAACAGCTGCGGCGTGCCCATCCCGAGCGAGGTCATCATGCCTGTGGCCGGCCTCCTCGCCGCTGCCGGCCACTACAACATCGTGGTCGTGATCATCGCCGGGGTTGCCGGCAACTGGCTCGGCGCACTCCTCGCCTATGCGCTCGCTCGGCGCTTCGGCCGCCCGTTGCTCCTCGGTCCGGGACGGCGCGTCGGGATCTCCGAGCGGCACCTCGACTCCGCCGACCATTGGATCCACCGCTACGGGCTGGCAGCGGTCTTCTTCGGCAGGATGCTCCCCGTCATCCACACCTACATCTCGTTCCCGGCGGGTCTCGCGAAGATGCAGCCCCTGTGGTTCGCCGGCCTCTCCCTCCTCGGCTCGACCGTCTGGGTGACGTTCCTCTCGATACTCGGATACGAGGTGGGGGCCAACTACACCAGGGTTTCCGGCCCGATCGGGACGGCCGCGATCGTCATCGCCATGGTCGTCGTGGTGGTGGTGGTGGTCTGGTACCTGCGGGGGCGCAGGCGCGACGCGCCAACCCCAAGCTCCGGCGCCTAGCGCCGGGTCAGGACATGTCCGGCCAGGGGCTCGCGGAGTCTGCTTCTCCGTCGTCACCCTCGGCCCGCTGGCGATAGCGGTCGGCGACCATCTTGTACGCGACGGTCTTGGGGAGGCCCAGCTTGACGAGGCTCTTGACCTCATCAGCCATCACCTTGTCGCGGGCGGTCTCGATCGCCGCGACGAGATCCTCGATGGAAACGGTGGAGGCGCGCTTGGACATCACTTGCAGTCTACCAACGGTTCGGCTGAGCAAACCTCCTGGCGGGGATCCGCCCACTCACGGCGGCGGGCTCCCGGGCGCCTCCCACCGCCCGGCATACTTTGAGGATGGCGTATCTCCCAAACTCCGATGCCGAACGTCGCGAGATGCTCGATGCTGTGGGAGCGGCGTCGGAAACGGACCTGTTCACCACGATTCCGGCCGCCCTCCGCGATCCTCAGATCGACCTCCCACCGCCGCTGCCCGAGCAGGACCTGGTCGCGAACCTCGAGGGACTTGCATCGCGAAACCGGTCATTGAGCACGTACGACAGCTTTCTCGGCGCCGGTGTCTACCGGCGCTTCAGTCCCGCCATCGTTCGCGGCACCATCTCCCGGCCCGAGTTCTACACCGCGTACACGCCCTACCAGGCCGAGGCTTCGCAGGGGACCCTGCAGACGATCTTCGAGTTCCAGACGATGATCTGCGCGCTGACCGGCCTCGACGTGGCAAACGCATCGCTCTACGACGGGGCAACCGCGGCAGCCGAGGCGATGGTCATTGCCGTGCAGGCAACCGGCCGCGCCCGGATCGCCGTCGCGGACACCGTGCATCCGGAAACGATCGCGGTGCTGCGGACCTTCGGCGAAGGGCGGCGCATCACCATCGATGTCATCCCGACCGGCGACGGCATCCTCAGGCTCGACACGGTGCGCTCGGCACTGACGGCCGACCACGCTGCGCTGCTCGTGCAGTACCCCAGTTTTGCGGGAACGATCCAGGACCTCGCGCCACTTGCGCAGGCCGCTCACGACGCCGGTGGTCTGGCAATCTGCGCCACCGACCTGCACGCGTGCGCGTTGCTGACGTCCCCCGGTGAGTGCGGTTTCGATGTCGCCGTCGGCGACGGTCAGCCACTCGGCATCCCTGCGTCGTTCGGTGGACCGCATGTCGGCTTCATGTCGGTGGCGCAAGCCCAGATGCGGCGCATACCCGGCCGCCTCGTCGGGATGACCCTGGACCACGACGAGCGGCGCGCGTACACGCTGACCCTGCAGGCCCGCGAGCAGCACATCCGCCGCGAGCATGCGACGTCCAACATCTGCACCAACCACGCGCTGATCGCGCTCGCCGCGACCGTGTACATGGCGCACATGGGAGCCGGTGGGATGCGCGCTGTTGCCGAGGTGAGCGCCAAGCGCGCGCATCACCTGGCGGACCGGCTCACGGCGATCGACGGGCTCTCGTTGACGTACGCGGCAACGCCATTTCTCTGGGAGTTCGTGCTGCGAACCCCAGGCAGCGCAACCGCGTTCGCGAAGGCGCTGCGCAACCGAGGCATCGTGGCCGGGCTGCCACTTGGTCGGATAGACGCAACGCGAGACGGCGAGCTCCTGGTCTGCTGCACCGAGCTCACCTCACCGCAGGCGATCGACCGCTACGCAGCCGCGGCGGCTGAGGTGGTCGCGTCGGAGCGCAGCGTTGCGATGGCGCACGCATGAACGGCATCCCCGATGTGACCCGCGAGGCCAAGTGGTCGGTGGACGAACCGCTCGTGTTCGAGCTGAGCACCAACTACACGAGCGGACCCGCGGTGACCGCAGCCGGCGTTCCGGTCACCGGCGGCGACGCTTCGGTTCCCGAGTCGCTGCTGCGCAAGGCGCCGCCCACCGTGCCCGCGGTTCCGGAGGCGGTGCTTGCGCGCCACTTCGGCCGCCTCGCGCGCCGCAATCACAATCTCCACGAGGGGATGTATCCGCTCGGCTCGTGCACGATGAAGTACAACCCGGTGGTCGACGAGCAGCTCGCATGGCTCGACGGCTTCGCGCAGCTGCATCCATACCAGGACGAGGAGGACACGCAGGGCGCCCTGGAGTTGATGTGGGAGCTCGACCGCATGCTCGCATCGATCACGGGAATGGCGCGCATGTCGCTTCAGCCTGCAGCGGGCGCGCACGGGGAATGGACGGGTCTGCGCATGATCCAGGCCTACCATGCCGACCGCGGCGACACGGCTCGCACCCGCGTGCTCATTCCCGATTCGGCGCACGGCACCAACCCCGCGTCCGCCGCCGCGTGCGGACTCGACGTCGTGACCGTGAAGAGCAACCACGACGGCACCGTCGACGTCGAGGATTTCTCGAGCCACCTCGACGCCACCGTGGCTGCCGTCATGCTCACCAACCCCAACACGCTCGGCGTGTTCGAGAAGGACATCGTGGAGATCGCCAGGCTGGCGCACGACGCCGGCGCGCTCGTCTATTACGACGGCGCCAACCTCAACGCGCTGGTCGGGATCGCGCGACCCGGTGACATGGGGTTCGACGTCGTTCACCTCAATCTGCACAAGACGTTCTCGACGCCACACGGCGGTGGCGGCCCGGGGGCGGGCCCGGTCGGTGTGGGCGACCGGCTCGTCGACTTCCTTCCAACACCGACCGTCGAGCGAGACGGCGACCGTTTCTTTCTCGACGGCGCGCGCCCGAAGAGCGTCGGCAAGGTGCGCTCGTACTATGGAAACTTCGGGATGCTGGTGCGCGCGTACGCGTACATCCGTGCCTACGGCGACCATCTCTCCTGGGTCGCGCGCGATGCCGTTCTCAACGCACGCTACCTGCAGTCAAAGCTCACCGGTCTGTTCGTGATGGCGGTCCAGACACCGTGCATGCACGAGTTCGTGGCCAGCACCAAGGGCGGCCGTGTCGAAGGGTTGCGCGCGATGGACGTCGCCAAACGGCTGCTGGACTATGGGGTCTACGCACCGACGGTGTACTTCCCGCTGACCGTTCCCGAGGCGCTGATGTTCGAGCCCACCGAGACGGAGTCGAAGCAGAGTCTCGACGCTTTCGCCGGTATCTGCGCGGAGATCGTTGACGAGGCGGAACGCGAACTGGCATTTGTGCAGAACGCGCCCCACGAAACCCCGGTGAGCCGCGTGGATGAGGTGCGTGCCGCGCGTCACCCCATCCTGCGATGGTCGCCGTGACCACCGCGATCGATACCGACCTTCGGGAGGAGCTCCGCGAGCTTGTCGCGGTGCGCGCCTTCAAGTACGGCACGTTCACGCTCACCAGTGGGCGCACCAGTGACTACTACGTCGACGGCAAGCAGGTGACACTCGACGGGCGCGGGTTGTACCTGGTTGCGCGATTCACGCTCGAACACTGCCGCGACAACGGCATCGACGCAGTTGGCGGGTTGACGCTGGGAGCGGATCCGATCGCCGCGGCCACCGCGGCGCTCAGCGGGGACACAAACCATCCGATCACCGCGTTCATCGTCCGCAAGGAGGTCAAGTCGCACGGCACCGGCCGGCCCATCGAGGGACCGAACCTGCAACCAGGGATGCGCGTGCTTCTTGTCGACGACACGATGACCACAGGTGGCACGTTCCTGCAGGCGCAGGAGGCGGTTGCCGCCACTGGCGCGGCGATCGCCGGGGCGCTGTGCGTCGTCGACCGAGAAGAGGGCGGACGCGAAGCCCTCGAGGCGGCGGGGATCACGCTGCACGCGCTGTTTCAGCGCAGCGAGTTCAGCCCCCGAAAATCCCCCGCATGACACCGCTCGCGGCGCCGCCAGCAACGCCGCCCGCAACCCCGGCCTCGGCAGCCTGACCCGGCGAGAACTCACCGAGCGCCTGCGCGAGCTTCTGCAGCGGGAGCGACTGGAGCCAAACGCGACCCGGTCCGGTGAGCAGCGCGAGGAAGATGCCGTCGCCGCCGAAGATCTTGTTCTTGATGCCCTTGATGGTGGTGATGCTGAATTGCACCGTGTCCTGGAACAGGCCCACATGGGCAGGGTGGACGCGAAGGCTCTCGCCCGGCTTCAGGTCGTACGTCAGCACCTCGCCACTGAGCTCGCACCAGGCGCGTCCCTGACCGGAGATCTTCTCGAGCCGGAACCCATCGCCACCGAACAATCCGGCGCCGAGGTGCTGCTGGAATCCCACCGACAGCTGCACGCCGTGCACACCACAGACGAACGAGTGCCGGTGTCCGAGAAACCCCATGCCCGGTTGCGGCGCGACGTCGAGCGGAAAGATCATGCCGGGGAGGCGTGCTGCAAACGCGACCATGCCGGGGGCGCCCTGCGCGGAGTACTCGCTCATGAAGATCGAGCTCCCACCCAGCGCGCGCTTGAACACCCCGCCGACGCCACCGCCGCCGCCCATCTGGGTTGAGGTCTGCATGACGATCGACTGCGTCATCCAGGAGAGCTCTCCGGACTCGGAGAAGATTGCCTCGCCCGGGTCGAGCGTGATCTCGAGCACGGGCATGGTGGTGCCGATGATCCGGTCCTGCATCAGGTAGTCCTCCGAGCTGTCGGTGTCATGCGGAGTCTATCCGGGCGCTGCGCGCTTGGATGCGCGGCTCGCCGAAGCGATCGAGAGGTTCAACGATCCGCACCAGAAGATCCTGGCCGTCTTCGCTGCCCGGACAGAGCTCTTCGAGCAACCCGACTTCAACGGCTGCGCCTTCATCGCCGCCTCAACCGAAGCGCCCGCCGATGGTCTCGTGGACCATGCCGCCGACGCGTTCCGTGCCTGGATCCGAGCCATGGTCACCACTCTCGCCGAGCAAGCAGAGGCCCCCCGATCCGATCACCTAGCTTGCATCAAATGCGTCTGAAGACCATGAGCCGACTACCCCTTCTGCTGGTTTCTGGGGTGCTGGCTGCCTGCGGCTCAACGCAACCGTCGAACTCAAGTCCAACGGTCGGCTGTTCACCGATAAAAGTGTCGCTGCGCCCTTTCTTGACGCTGGTCCGATTGCTTTCGGACCCCACCCAAGCAGCTCATCGCCACGGTAACCAGCGAAACCAGGGCGCCACTTCCGGACATCAAGATTGATTTCTCGGTGGGCGGGAAGCAGATTGGCACAGCCACAACAAATGCCCAAGGGATCGCACAGTCCGAACCCGACGGGGTGAGCATCGGATCCGAACGGTGGACCGCGGTCCATCTGGCGGACACGTACTGCGCCGCAACGTACACCAAGCAGCCGTAGCGCTATTTCAAAGCCCCAGCGCGGTCTCGGCGATGATCTCCTTCAACCACTTTCTTCGGACGGATGTGCCCGCAGGGCCTCCAACGTCTTATCGGCTCCGTTGTCCAGATCTCGGTGGTCCACGGACACCGACACGTTTGGCTTGACCCCCGCGAGAGCCGGCAGCAAATGGTTCAACACCTGTTCAGCCGTGGCTTTGAACTTCCGGTTCCGAGTGCTTTCCTTGACCCAGGTTGCACCGTCGCGGTAGTAGTGCTCGACGCCATTACCGACGTGCAGGGTGATCAGGTAGCAATCGTTCGTCAGCCTCATTTCATATGAGCCCACGCCGATGCTCTGTCCCACAACAGTGGTGGTGTTTATTGGGGCACCCGTGAAAACGCGCCCCAATAATCACTCTGACAATCGTCTCAACTGAGTTCAACCCTAGAGCCCCAGCGCAGTCTCGGCGATGATCTCCTTCATCACCTCATCGGTGCCGCCGCCGATCCGGATGAGTCGCGAGTCGCGAAAGTATCGGGAGATGCCCGACTCCGCCATGTAGCCCATACCTCCGTGCAGCTGCAGGCAGGTGTCGGCCACGAGCGTCGACACACGTCCGACGACGAGCTTCGCCATCGAGATCTCGGTCACCGGGTACTCGTCGCGATCCCAACGCTCGGCGATGCTGTACACGAAGTTCTTGGCGACCGTGATCTCCGTGTAGAGGTCGACGAGCTTGTGCCGGTTCACCTGGAAGTTCGCGATCGGCCGGCCGAACGCCTCACGTTCCTTGCACCATCTCAGGGTCTCCTCGAAGGCGACCTCGGCGCCGGCGATGGAGCCCGCGGAGCCGATCAGACGCTCACCCTGCAGCTCCCACATGAGGTTGTAGAAGCCCTGGCCCACCTCGCCGAGCACGGCGTCGTCGCCCACCTCGACATCCTTGAAGGACAGCTCGGCCGTGTCACTGGAGTGCATGCCCAGCTTCTTCAGCTTCCGCGAGACGGTGAAGCCCGCGAGGCTCTTGTCGACGAGGAAGAGGGTGATCCCGTGCGCGCCGTCCGCCTGTGCGCCGGTGCGCGCGACCAGCAGGATGAAGTCGCAGCGCACCCCATTGGTGATGTAGAGCTTGCTGCCGTTGATCCGCCAGTGCCCATCGACCCGATCGGCGCGAGTGCGGATGCTCGCCACGTCGCTCCCCGCGTCCGGTTCCGTGATCCCGAGCGCGGCGATCTTCTCCCCTCTGATCGCAGGCACGAGATAGCGCTGCTTCTGCTCTTCCGTACCCCATTTGAGGATGGGGGGCGTGGCCATCTCGGTGTGCACGCTGATGGCCATCCCCACGCCGCCGGAACCGCAGCGCGCCATCTCCTCGGCGAGGACGATGGCGCTGAAATAGTCGCCGCCCTGACCGCCGTACTGCTCCGGGTAGCGGAGGCCGAGGAGCCCGAGCTCACCCATCCGCCGGAAGACGCTGTCAGGAAATCCCTCAGCCGTTTCCCACTCATCGGCGTGGGGACGCAATTCCCTGGCGACGAAATCGCGTACCGACTCCCGGAGCGCGTCGTGCTCAGCCGTGAACCGCACGAGCAAATGCCTCCCTGGGCGGAGCTACTGACGTCGATGTCAATTCTGTCACGCGCTGATTGCGGCGGAAAGGACCCTAGGATGAAGACGATGCCTCAGCCTCCGTCCGCCGTTCTCTGGCTCGCCGGCATCGCCGTGGTGATGCTCTCAGCCTGCTCGGGCGCGCCCACGCCGGCGCCGAGCAGGTCGGCGACCGCTACACCCTCTCCGTCCGCGACGCCACTGCCGCCCGATACGCAGAGCGTTGCCGTGCTCGAGATCGGCATCGGTACCTTCGATCTCGCGGCGTTCCCCGTCGCCAGCCTCAAGAACGAGGCGAGGTATCATGCCGCCGCCTCGGTGGTGGTGCATTTCGTCACGCGTCGCGCCGGTAGGACCCTCGGCTCGCTCGACGCGGTGCCCGTCAACCTCGCGCCGGGCGAGGTCCTGGCGGTGACTGCGGACTGCACCGACGCGTGCAACGCGGCCACGGGCGTGAGCGTGAGCGTCACCGTCGGCTCCTGGCCGACGAGCGTCGGACCCGTCTTCCTGACCGCGTCCGGCGCCTATGCCTGCCAGCCATGCCATTCAGGACACGGGTATGGCGATGTCAAAGGGAGCCTCACACCATCCACGGCGATCTCCGCCGGCGTCGCGGTGGTGGCCTTCGCAGTCTGCAAGAACGGCGCCGGCGTGATTGTGGGTGGGGGCTCGGAGCAATTCATCTGGCAGGCGGGGTCCAGCCTTGCCGCCGACGTCCCCGTCGTGCTCAACGCCGCGCCGTCCTCCTGTGCCCTCGGGGCGTCCACCGGTTGGTAGGAAGCGTTCGCTGCGTTTGGGCGGGTTGCAGGCACAAGTAGCAGGTGTGGTAGGGTCGGCCCGGCTCAGGTCGCCACGCTGTCGTCGAGACGAGACGTCTCCAGAGGGCAGCGGGAGGTCGAGCCGCTTTCAAAGCCCGGTCAGGGGAGAGAGACCGGAGCCCGACCAGATAGGAGTGATCCGCCTTGCATTTACCCAAACGGGCACGTGGACTGGTCCTCGGGTGCCTCATGTTGGTGGGCGGGCCAGCGACCGCTGTGCTCATCACCGCGCCGGCGCAGACGCCCGTTGCGTCTGCATCCCTCGTTCGATCGTCGATCGGGGAAATCGACCGCCTCACCAACGTGACGACGCATCCGATGATGCTTCGGGTTCGCTCGGCGATGCTCGTCAGCGTCGCGCTGCCGGCGCCGAAGCGCGTGGCGCCGCGACGCCCCCGCGTCTCGCACCCGGGTTTCGTGATCCCGAGTGGCCTGTCGGTCAGCCAGGCGCAGGTGGTTGCCGACATCACCGCCGCCGCTCAGCACTGGGGCGTGAACGTCGCATGGATGCTGCAAACCGCAAACTGCGAATCGCACTTTCACTGGAATTCGGTCAACCCGAGCGGCCCCTATATCGGGGTCTTTCAGTTCCTGATGTCGACCTTCATCGCCAACGGCGGAACCGCTGCCTCGATCTGGGATCCCGTGGCCCAGGCGAACATCGCGGCGAAGATGTTTGCTCATGGCCAGTCCCACGAGTGGTCCTGCGCCTGAATCGCTGCTAGGGGCTCAAACTCAGCGGGTGAGCACTGGCACTGATGCCGGCCCCGAGGACCTCGAGGCCACGGAACACCTTCGGGAGACGCCGGTATCCCGGAGGATCATCCACCCGGGGCGACTGCTGACCTTCTACGAGGACGATGTCCGGCTCGCGGACGGCACGATGGCGCAACGCGAGGTGGTGGCTCACCCCGGCGCGGTCGCGATCGTGGCAATCGATGACGATGAGAAGGTGGTCCTGGTGCGCCAGTGGCGCCACGCCATCGGGCGCGCGCTGTGGGAGCTGCCGGCGGGCACGCGCGATGCCGGCGAGGCGCCGGCTCGAACCGCCGAGCGCGAGCTCGCCGAGGAGACCGGGCTGCGCACTGCGCAGATCACGCCTCTGGCCTCGGCCCCATTGACTCCGGGCTACTCCACAGAGGTGATGCACTTCTTTGTGGCCGTCGACCTGACTGACGGGCCGACGAATCGTGATGCCGATGAACGGATGGACGTCCAGCGATTCGATCGCGCAGGCGTCGACGAGCTTGTCCGCCGTGGCGAGGTGGACGTCAAGACAATCGCGGGCCTGGGGCTCGCCGGCTGGAGCACCAACCCCAATGACGGCTGATCGACCGCTTCGCGACCCCCTCGAGGCCGACCGTCTCATCGCCAGGGCCATTGAATCGGTGCTCGATGCCGTCCCCGAGATTCCGGGCGGCGACATGCTCGCCGCCGAGGCGAGTCCCAAGTCTCAGCCATGGGCGGAAACGGCTGCGCCGCCGGCGAGTGACAAACGACCGCTCGAGGCACTGCTCGCCGAATACGAGGCTCGGGTTGCCTCAGCACCGGGTGCCCGTGCCGGTCGGCCCAAGGAGCCAAGCCCTGGCGAGGCATACCTGGAGAAACTGTCGCCTGCGCCGCGGAGCACCGGCAAACGCCCCAAGCGGCGCTGGCAGGGGGGTCGCAAGCGCCGCGGCAGGGGCGGGCGTGGCGGTGGCGGTGACGGTGGTGGTGCCGGAGGTGTCGCTCCCGGGTGACCCGCGCCGCGGAAGTGCCACGACGCCCGTTGGGCGGGATTCTCTTCGACTATGGCGAAACCCTGGTCGAATTCTCACGTCCCGATGCTGCGCTCGCCGAGGCGGAGCGCCGGATCCTCGACGTGCTGGCGGCATCGGGCCAGGAAGCCCCGTCACCGACCGCGCTCCGAGGAGTTCTCGACCGTGTGGAGAAGGAGGTCGCCGAGTATCAACGCGGCGGCGCCCTCGAGGAGATGGACCCTGCGGACTCATCGCTCCGCGCCTACACGGCGGCGGGCGTCAGCATCGGCGGCGCCCTCCTCGACGAGCTGCTGCGGATCGAACAGGAGGCCTGGTGGCACGGCGCGCGCCTCGACCATGAGGCGATTCCACTCCTCGAAGTCCTGCGCAGCCGGGGAATTCGCGTCGGCCTCTGTTCGAACGCACCCTACCGGGTTGCGTCGCTGCATGCACAACTTGGCTTTGTCGGGCTCGCCGGCCACCTCGACTCGATCACCTTCTCCGCGGAGGTCGGGTGGCGCAAGCCCTCGCCCCGCATCTTCGAGGCGGCGATGGTGGCCCTCGGGACGCACGCGGGCAATACCGTCATGGTCGGCGACAGTGAGTCCGCCGACATCGCGGGCGCACACGCAACCGGCATGCGCGCCGTGCTGCTGCGCAGGAACGGTGAACGCGGATCCGGCGTTGCCGATGCGGTGATTGCAGCGCTTCGCGAATTGCCGGGTGCGCTTCGGAACATGGGCATATACTTGGACTGAGCGTGGAGTTCAAGGAGTACGTCAAAGAACGGTGCGCGGAGAGGGGGATTTCCTTACATCGGCTTGCCCTTCTGTGCGATCTGAATCAGATTTACTTCTACCAGAGCGTCAACAAGAACAAGGACAATCCCCCGCCGTGGGTGCTGCGTCGAGCTGCACCGCATCTGGCCGTTCCGTACATGGAGCTGATGATTCGCGCAGGCTACGTGCGTGAGGCGGACATCGATGAGTGGAGGCAGCACACCGGCACCTGACGTGGGGCTGTGTGGCGTGCGGTCATGACGCACCGCGCGATCATCCATCTCGACCTGGACGCGTTCTACGCATCCGTCGAGCAGCTGCGCCGGCCGGAGTTGCAAGGGCTCCCCGTCATCGTCGGCGGAGCGCCATCCGGTGATGGGACCGCACAGCTGAATCGAGGAGTGGTCAGTGCCGCTTCATATGAAGCGCGGGTTTTCGGAGTCCACTCGGCGATGCCGCTTCGCACGGCGCTCCGGATGTGCCCCCGGGCGGTCGTGGTACCGGTCGACTTTCGCGCCTACCGCGACGCTTCCAAAACCGTGTTCGACATCGCTCGGGACTACACACCGGTGATCGAGCCGCTCTCCCTCGACGAGGCATTCCTCGACGTCACCGGTTCGACCCGCCGCTTCGGCACCGCGGAGCATATTGCTGCCGAGATCCGCGACCGGATACTGGCGACCAGCGGGCTCCACGCCTCCTTCGGGGTGGCGACCTGCAAGACCGTCGCCAAGGTTGCTTCCGACCTTCGCAAGCCACGCGGGTTCGTGGTCGTGGAACCCGGTGACGAGGCTGCCTTTCTGGCGCCGTTGCCGCTCCGGCGATTGCCGGGCCTGGGTCCCGCCGCCGAACGAGCGTTGAGCGCCTTGGGAATCTCCACGCTCGGGCAGCTGGCGGCGCTTCCGGCAGACACCGTGCAGCGCCGAGTCGGGCGCGCGTCCGGTGGATCACTGTGGGAACGCGCACAGGGAATCGACTCCGCGCCGGTCAGCGTCCCCGGGGCTCCACGGAGCGTGTCTCGCGAAGAGACATTCGCGCGTGACGTCGCGCAGCTTGATGCGCTGCACATGCGCGTCGCCGAGCTCGCCGGCGACGTCGGCGCGCGCCTCCGGACGGGCGGCTGGACAGCGCGAACGGTGACGCTGAAGCTTCGCTACTCGGACTTCACGACGATCACGCGGCAGGAGACCCTGGCGTCATCGACGTCGACCGATACGACCGTCCGCGACGCGGCGCTCAGCCTGCTCGACGCCGCGTGGTCCGGCGACGCAGTCCGCCTGCTCGGCGTCGGTGTGAGTGGGCTCGCCGAGGCGCCCCAGCTGGACCTCTTCGACCGGCCCGCGAACGACCGCATTGATCACACGCTCGACCGGCTGCGCGAACGTTTCGGACAGGGCGCAATCCGTCGCGGCGCCGGCGAAGGCCTGCACGACCTGGACTGGCGCGGCGACGACCTCCGCCGTTGAGTCAGAGTGCGGTCGATGCCCAGGGCACGCACTGACGCCACCGGCGCCTACTCTTCCTCGACGTCGTCCAGGTATTCGACGATCTCGCTGTCGTAGCGGGCTCTCGCCTCGTTGAGGATCGTGCCGACGATGGCCACGCGCTCTTCGGGCCAACCCAGCTCCGCGGCGAGCTCGAGCACCGTCGGGGTGCGGCCGAGTTCGTGACGAGCGCGGACCTCCGCGGTCTCGTAGATCTCGGTGTCGCGGACGAACGCCTCGTCACTCGCCCGCTCGATCGCGGCGAGCTCGACCGTGTCGTCCATATGGGAAGCGACCAACCGGCTGACGAACCGCTCCAGCCCGGAGGCCGGGCCACCCTGACCCGCGTACTCCATGACCGCGACCACGCCGGCAATCGTCCCCTCCTGGGTCAGGTCGCCGACCTCGACGCCCTTGCCACGCCGGGCCTCGGCGAGCTCGATGATTGCTGCGAGCTGGTGCTCGACCAGCTCATCGAGCGCCGGGCCACGACCCTTGGTGCGGACCTCGGCGAGGAGCGCCGCTGTGGCGGTCTCGGTCAGAGGCGGCAGCGTGCGCACCTTGGCGTCCAGGATCTCGCGGTCGGTCAGCTCGCTCCTGGTCATCCGATCACCGTGCGACGCTCCCGACGTTGCCGCTCTTGCGTCCGAACCGCGCTGCCAGCTGCTCGCAGGCACGGGCGGTCTCGCGTCGCGCGGCACCCTGGGAGGCGAGCTCAACCGCGCCCGCAAATGGTCGGCCGCTCACCGAGTATCGCGCCGCCATCACAACCGAGCAACCGCCTGTCACCTTGCGGATGGTGACCTCGAGGGTCAAATCCAAACCCTCCTCGAGGTTCAGCACCATTTCTTTCGGCGGCGTCAGCTCCGTGCACACCAGCACCCCGCGCAGGTGGCGGCCGACGAGCCCCGCCTCGACCTCGTACCGGGCACCAACGCCGCCGGACGGGCCGCCGATGTGTCGAAGCCGGCGGACGGCGGGGAGCCAGTCAGCGTGCTCGATGTCAGCCACGACCGCGAAGGCCTCTTCGGGGGTGACGGGCAAGGTGACGTCAGCGTGTGTCTCGATCATGGAAGCTCTACTGCCTAGTACATCACTGTGGCGAACACGTCCGCGGATTTGAATCCCAGCCGCTGGTACACGCGTTGCGCGATCACGTTGTACTCATTCACGTAGAGGCTGCAGCGAGGTACGTCCTCGAAGACGTGCGCGCAGACCGCGGCAAGGCCGGCACGTGCGACTCCCTGGCCGCGATACTTCGGTGCGGTGTACACGCCCTGAATCTGCACCACATCGGGCGTCCACGCCGACAGCTCGGCTTTGAACAGCACCTCGTGGTCGCGCGTCCAGATCCAGCTCCAGCGTCGCTCAATGAGGCTGAGCATGCGCATTCGCCACGCCGGCGCATCGACCACGAGCGGGTCGATGCCCATCTCCTCACGGTGCATCCGCGCCGCTGCGACGATGAGCGCCTCGAGGTCGCTCGGTGTGGAGAGCCGCACCTCGTCGGAGGGCGTGCCGCTGAGATCGCCGCGATCGAGGACCATGAGCGGTTGCGGATCGCGCAGTTCGCGCGCGGGGCGCGGCGGTCGAAACGCCTTGTGCAGAGCCATGACGGACGATCTGTGGCCCACGACCATGCGTGGCTGCGCGCTGGTGGTGAGCGCCTGCGCGAGCGCCGGTGCGGCGCCGGGATCCGGGATGTACGGCACAACCAATGACCAGCCGAGCACCACCGACGTGAGCGCGTCGTCGTCGAATGCGCCCCACCAGTCGCCCGCCTCGAAACCAAGCCGGAGCTCGCTGCGCAGGTAGACGTTGGTCACCGGCTCGCGGTCGATGAGCGCGGCGAGCTGGTGCGCGTGTGCCGGTCCGAGCCGCGTGACGCGGAGGGCTGAGCTCGTTGCCATGCGTGGGATTCTCCTCGCATCGACACCTGCTCAGGCGGGATCGCTCGGCTATCCTCGGAGACGTGACTGTGCCCTCCCCCTCCACGCACGCCCTCACGGCGGGCGCGTTCGCTGCGATCCTGCTGCTGAGCGCATGCGGTGGGACCACGGCGACGGTGACCCCCAGCTCGAGCACATCGACGGGATCGACCCCCACGGTGGCGCCGACTCCGTTTTCCGGAGCGGGATTTCGCACCAACATCCCTTTGGGATGGCAGGACGAGACCATGAATCAGAGCGCCGTCGCCGCATCGAGCGGCGGCGGCACTCTCCTCATGATCCTCACCGCACCGGACCATGGCGTCGTGGTTGCCAGGACGGCGCCGACGCCGGTTGCCGACGATCAGTTGTCGCAGTACCTGACCAGCGTGATCCCACCCGGATCGACGAGTGTGAGCCAGCCGGAACCCGTCGACATCGCCGGTGTTTCCGGCGTGCTGGTGACCTTTGTCAGCGGAATCCCGGCGGGCGGAACTCCCGGCGGCGTGGCGCAGGAGCACGAGGACATGGTGGTGAACCAGGCGGGCAACACCTACGAGATTGCTCTCACCGCGCCCCAGGCCACGTTCAGCCAGGACGGCGCGGGCCTGCAGGAAATCCTGAACGGCTGGACGTGGGGGTGAGCCTTCGTTCTCGTAGGATCAGGCGATGCTGGTCGTCATGAACGTGCAGGCAACGCCCGAGCAGGTTGCCAACGTCATCAAGCACGTGCGTGAACGTGGCTTCGAGCCCATCGAGCTGCCCGGGGCCGATCGCCTCGCCATCGGCGTTCTCGGCAGCAATCCAGGATCGATACGAGACGCCATCTGCGATCTCCCCGGTGTCGTCGACGCGATCCCGGTGAGCAAGCCCTACAAGCAGGTGACCCGGGAGTGGCACCCGGACCCGACCGTGGTCGATGTCTCCGGCGTACGTTTTGGCGACGGGTCACTCGTTGTCATCGCGGGTCCATGTGCTGTCGAGAACCGCGATCAGGTGCTCGCGACGGCGCGCGCCGTCGCCGAGGCCGGCGCGACGATGTTCCGCGGTGGCGCATTCAAGCCGCGGTCGTCCCCGTACTCATTCCGAGGCCTCGGGCTCGACGGCCTGCGCCATCTCGCCGACGCTCGTGAGGCGACGGGGCTGCCGGTGGTGACCGAGGTGCTGACGCCGGCGGACGTCGACCTCGTTTCCGAATATGCGGACATGCTCCAGGTCGGGACGCGGAACGCGCAGAACTTCGCATTGCTCGAGGCTGTGGGAGGCGCACGCCGGCCGGTCCTGCTCAAGCGAGGACTGAGCAACACCATCGAGGAATGGCTGCTCGCCGCCGAGTATGTGGTCGCCCACGGCAACGCAAACGTGGTGCTCTGCGAGCGCGGCATCCGCACGTTCGAGGCGGCGACGCGGAACACGCTTGACCTGAGCGCCGTGCCGGTGGTGAAGTCGCTCTCGCACCTGCCCGTGATCGTCGATCCTTCCCACGCCACCGGCCACCGCCCTCTCGTCCCCCCGATGGCGCGTGCGGCGTTCGCCGCAGGCGCCGACGGCCTGATGATCGAGGTCCATCCCGATCCCGAGAGGGCGCTGAGCGATGGCGCGCAATCGCTGACGCCCGCGGCGTTCGCGGAGCTGATGGGATCGATTCGCCGCCTGGCCGTCGCACTGGATCGACAGGTCGCAACAGCTCCGTCACCTGTGAGAGCGGCAAGCGGGGGGTAGGATCGTCGCGTGGAGTTCCGCCGATGACCACCCTGTACCAACCCAGCCCGCACAACACCGGCAACGGCGTTTCCGTGTCCACGGCGCGACCCTGCGACCTGCGCGGATGCACCAACAGCAACGCCCAGCTCTGCGCGTACCGCGACCGGCGCGGGCGGAAGTGTCCGGCGTCGTTCTGCCCCGTACACAGCGTGGCCTTCTCGGGCATCACCTACTGCCGCCGTCATGCCGGCACCGTGCAGGCCATCGGCGAGCTGGCCAAGGACCCGAACGGGTTTCCTGACCTCAGTGATCGCGCCCCGTCGCTCGTCAACTGGATCGCTCGAGATCTCGATCAGAGCATCCGGCGGCTCCTCGGCCGAGCAGCCCGGAGCGGCGAGAGCGTCATCGTCGACGAATCCGTCCGTCTGGCTCATGACCCGGCTCGCAAGGCTCGCTGGGAACGGAGCTGGCGGATCGTCGAACACACGGGCCTCGTCCTCAAGGTCACGGTGCATGTGAGCGAGGACAACGATTCGCTCGTGCATGTCCGCGTCGGTACCGAGATGGTCGCGGACGGCGTCCCACCGTGGATCGCGCGGCGTCGCGAAGGTCAGGAGGTCGAGGCCGCGATCGACGTGTCGCAGCGGCAGCTCTTCTACCGGTTCCTCGAGGAGAACATCTCTTCAGCGGTGCTGCGTTTCCGGGCTCGCGGCGACCGCGCGCCCTGGGGCCGCTGACCGCTCAGGCGGGAACGGCTTCGGTCTCGGCGCCGAGGACTCCCAGCAGCCTGCCGAGCAGCTGCTGACCTTCCGTACCGGGTGCAGCCGCGATGCCGGCGCGGGAGAGCTTGTCTGCGACGGCGTCGAGCTCGTTGAGCGCCCCGGGTGTGTCGAGGTCGTCGTCGAGGCGTTCGAAGAAGCGGCGCTCGTGCTGATCCGCTTCCTCGTGGCTGAGTGCGCCGCCACTCTGCATCGCGGCGAGATACCGGCGGTGGCGCGCTGCCGCGGCATCGACCTCGCTGTCCGCGTACGACCAGGACTGCCGGTAGTGATGCGCCGCGAGCAGCAGACGCACCGCGGGGCCCGGCACGCGGCGGACCAGGTCGCGCACAAAGACGAGGTTGCCGAGCGACTTGCTCATCTTCACGCCGTCGAGGTTGACCATGGCCACGTGGGTCCACTGCCGCACGTACGGCGCGACCCCGGCTGCCTCGGCCTGGGCGATCTCCGACTCGTGGTGCGGATAGATCAGATCATCGCCCCCGCCGTGGATATCGATGGGGTGTCCCAGCGCGCCGGTGGCCATCACGGTGCACTCGATATGCCAGCCGGGGCGGCCCGGGCCCCACGGGCTCGGCCAGCTCGGCTCGGACGGGGCCGACGACTGCCAGAGAACGAAGTCAAGGGGATGGCGTTTGCGCGGGTCGTCGGGATCGGCGCCGCGCTCTCGGCTCAGGGCAACCATGGTGGCGTGGTCGAGGTGGCTGAGCCGCCCGTAGTCGGGATAGACGCCGGACTCGAAGAAGACCCAGCCGTCGACGGCATACGCATAGCCGCCGTCGACGAGCCGAGCGATCCAGTCGACCATCTCCTCCACGTGTTCGGTTGCGCGCGGCGCTGCGTCGACGGGGAGGAGGCCGATCTCAGCCATATCGTGATCGAACATCCGCACCTGCTCGCTGGCGAGCTCTCGGAAGTCCATGCCGCGCTCACGTGCGACCCGCAGGATGTCGTCGTCGACGTCGGTGATGTTGCGGACGCTTCGCACTGCAAGCCCTGCCGCACGAAACCGGCGATGCAGGACGTCGAACACGTGGTAGACGAAGGCGTGGCCAAGGTGCGCCGAATCGTATGGCGTGATGCCGCAGACGTAGATGCCGACCCGTCCGCCCCGCGGCTCGAAGGGCACCACCTCCTGGCGAGCGGTGTCGAACAATTGCATGCGGCCCGATTCTACGGCGCGCTCGACCGCGTCCCCACTGGGGGTTCCGCCTCGAGGACGCTCCTCGCCGCGTCGAGGATCTCGACGCTGCTCTTGAAGCTGAGCCGGGCTCTCGCGTCATCGAACCCAAGCCAAGCAGCCTCAGCAATCTCGGCCGGATCGGGATGGAGCTCCACGTCAGCCGGCGCCTCGATGATGAAGTGATGGACGCGCTTGAACACCAGAGGACCGTGGTTCGGCCGGCGGTACACGTACTCAGTTGCGGGTAACGAAGCACGAAGAACCAGCGATTGGAGTGGGATGCCCGTCTCCTCGGAGACCTCGCGCAGCGCCGCCGCCTCTGGCGTTTCTCCCGGCTCGACGTGGCCTTTGGGGAATCCCCAGTATCTTGCGTCGTTCACAAGGCAGACCTCATAGCCGCCCACGCATCGCCGCACCACAACGCCTCCGGACGAGATCTCGTTGGGGCGCATGGGCCGGCGGGGCATGATTGCTATGATCGGGTGCTTCGCGGCCCCGTGGTGTAGCCTGGCCTAACACGCCACCCTGTCAAGGTGGAGATCGTCGGTTCGAATCCGATCGGGGTCGCCACGTGCCGCTGGAACGAGAGAATCTCTCCCGCATGGAGTTCCATCCTCCGGAAGAGTTGCACGATGACACCGTGGTGCTGCGCCGGTATCGATTGACCGACGGCGCAGCCGTCAAGGACGCAATTGCGGCGAGCCTCGACAGCCTCCGGCAGTGGATGCCATGGGCTCAGTCAGCTCCGACCGATGCGTCCGTCATGGCATTTCTCGGGCCTTCCGTGGCGCAATTCGGCGGTGCTGCAGCCGCCAACTACGCGATCACGCTGCGCGACTCCGGTCTCTTCGTCGGCGGCTGTGGCCTGATGCCGCGCATCGGTCCGGGAGCGCTGGAGATCGGGTACTGGGTACACGCCCGATACCAGCGTCGTGGCATCGCCTCGGCCGCGTCGCGCCTGCTCACCGATGCCGCATTCGCGCTTCCCGGCGTGCATCGGGTCGAAATCCATTGCGACGAAGGCAACATCGCGAGCGCGGCCGTCCCCCGAACGCTCGGATTCCGGCTCGACCGCGTCGTAGCCGCCGCGGCAGATTCGCCGGCGAGCACCGGATGTCACATGGTCTGGATCGCCGACCGACCCGCATGACGCAACGGGTCAGGTGCAACGGTTCAGGTGATCGTCAGTCCTGCGAGGTCCGGGGGATCGGGGTACTTCGGATCCATCTCGCTGAGCGTTTCGATGAGGATCCGGCTCACCGCCCAGTTGCGATACCACTTGAGATCCGCGGGAATCACATACCACGGCGCAGCCTTCGTTGACGTGCGTTCGATCGCTTCGGAGTATGCGGCCTGGTACTCCTTCCAGAGCGCTCGGTCCTCGAGGTCACCGCGCTGAAACTTCCAGCGTTTCTGTGGATCTCTCAGGCGCTCTTCAAACCTCCGGCGCTGCTCGTCCTTGGAGATGAGCAGGCAGCACTTGATGATGGTCGTGCCGCCCGTGGTGAGCAGCGATTCGAAGTCATTGATGTCGTCGTAGCGCCGCTTCCACACCTGTTTTGGGACGAGCTTGCGCACTCGTGCCACCAGGACGTCCTCGTACTGGGATCGATTGAAGATACCGATCTCCCCCGCACGCGGCACCACCCGATGAACGCGCCAGAGGAAGTCGTGCGCGAGCTCTTCCGCCGTCGGGACTTTGAATGCGGTGACGTTGGTGCCCTGCGGATTGACACCGCTGAACACGTGGGCAATCGTGCCGTCCTTCCCCGATGCATCGGTGCCCTGAACGATCAGCAGCAACGAGCGCTTGCTCTCGGCCCACAGCCGAGTCTGCCATTCGATCAGCGCAGCCCTGTCAGCCTTGAGTGCTGCGTCGGCGGCTCTGTGCCCGCCCTTGAGAGCGCGCGTGTCAGCGGGGTCAAGTGTCGAAACGTCGACCTTGGATCCCGGTTTGACGGCCCACGCTGCACGCATCGCTGATGCACTCTAACCCTCAGGTGCGTGAGGCGGCGAGACGCGTCCGCAACCATGCGATCAGATCGCCGAGCACGTGATCCCGCTCCGGCTCGTTGAAGATCTCGTGCCACAGCCCGTCGTACATCTTCAGGGTCTTGTCAGACGAGCCCGCGCGCTCGTAGACGTGCGGTCCACACCCCGGATCCACCAGACCGTCGGCCGTTCCCTGCATCACCAGCAACGGAACGCTCAGTGACGGCAGTCCTGCGTCGACACGGTCCATCGCATCCAGCATCTCCGCGCCGAGCCGCGCGCGCATCGGTGCGCGGAACACGAGCGGGTCGTTGTTGTAGGCATCGACGACCGCGGGATCTCGGCTGATCCGGTCGAGCGGGAGCCGCAGAACGCCCGTGTCGGGCGCCACGCGGGACAGAACCCGTCCGATCGCGAGCTGCAATCTCGACACGTCGCGGGGGCACGCCGCCGGTGCCGAGAGGACGAGCCCATCGAGTGCGTCGCTGGACCGCACCGCGAGGTCGAGAGCGATCAGGCCACCCATGCTGTGCCCGAGCAGGACGAGGGGCTGTGACGGCCAGCGAGTCCGTGCCTGCGCGATCACCGCGTTCAAGTCGTCGACGTAGTCACCGAAGCGCACGACGCTGGTGCGCTTGCCCTCGCTCTGCCCATGACCGCGATGGTCGGCGGCGCGAACGGCCAGCCCATCTGCGACCAGCCGCTTCGCCACGGCCGCATATCGGCCGGCGTGTTCTGCGAATCCGTGGGCGACGACCACCACGCCGGTTGGCGCGCCTGCGGGGAGCCACGTCCTGACGTGTATGCGGAGGCCGCGGACGCCGACGAATGTGTCCTCCTCGACCTGTACTCCCGGGTCGCCCTCCATCACCTTCACTGCGAGGAGCCTAGCCAATCCGCCGCCTCTCGACAATACCCAAACCGGCACTGTGGCGCTGATACACTGCGGCGTGAGGAGGTATTGCTCAGTTCGCCATGGATAACGCGACCAACGTACTCGAGATCGAGGGTCTGAAGACCCATATCCGGCTGTCTCGAACCACGGTCCGCGCGGTGGACGGCATCTCCTTGCACATCGCCCCCGGTGAAACGCTGGGGCTGGTGGGCGAATCCGGATGCGGCAAGAGCATCACCGGGATGTCGATCATGAAACTGCTGCCCTCGGGCGGCAGCATCGTCTCCGGCAGTATCAAGCTCAATGGCCGCGATGTCGTGCCACTGGACGAGAAGGCGATGCGTGACATCCGAGGCAACGAGGTCGCCGTGATCTTCCAGGACCCGATGACGTCGCTCAACCCGACAATGACGATCGGTGACCAGATCGGCGAGGTGCTGCATATCCACCGGGATACCAGCGACGACGAGACTCGCGAGCGCTGCGCCGAAGTTCTCGGCCTGGTTGGAATGCCCCGCCCGCGAGAACGTCTCAGTGACTACCCCCACCAGCTGTCCGGCGGTCTCCGCCAGCGCGTGATGATTGCCATGGCATTGGTGTGTGACCCGAAGCTGCTCATCGCGGACGAGCCGACAACGGCGCTCGACGTCACCATCCAGGCGCAGATCCTCGACCTGCTCGACGATCTTCGCCGGCGTCTGCACATGGCGGTCCTCCTGATCACCCACGACATGGGGGTCATCGCCGGTCGCGCGGACCGCGTCGCGGTGATGTACGCGGGGAAGATCGTCGAGACATCCGAGACACGCAGGCTCTTCAAGGGAATGCGTCATCGGTATACCGAAGCACTTGTCGAGGCGATTCCGAGGCTCGACCAGGACGCTGCGACCGGGCTGTACAGCATTCCGGGTCTGCCGCCGGACCTCACCGCTCCTCCGCCCGCATGCCGCTTCGCAGCGCGCTGCAGGTACGACACAGCCGTGTGCCACTCGGAGGAGCCGTTGCTCATCGAGCACGAGCTGGCGCACTACTACGCATGTCATCACCCTGCCGGCGTCGACAGCCCCGTTGTCGCCCAGACCGTTCCGGCCAGATGACCGTCACGCCCGCGACTCCGACGGCGACGCCCATTCCGTCCAATGGCGGTAAGCCATTTCTCGTGGTCAAGCATCTCGTCAAGGAGTTTCCGGTCACCAAGGGCGCGGTCCTGCAGCGACAGGTCGGCGCGGTGCATGCGGTCTCCGATGTCTCGTTCGAAGTGCTCCCCGGAGAGACATTCGGTCTCGTCGGCGAGTCGGGATGCGGCAAGACCACGACCGGACGGATGATCGTCGCGCTCGAGCCTCCCACATCCGGTTCCATCGTCATCAACGGCGAGGACATCGCCAAGATGGGACACGGGAAGCTGCGCACCAAGCGCCGTGATATGCAGATGATGTTCCAGGACCCATACGCGTCACTCGACCCGCGTATGCGCGTCGTGACGATCCTTCGTGAACCCCTCGCGATCCAGGGCATCGGGAACAAGTCGCAGCAGATTGAGCGTTGCGCTGAGCTGCTCAATGACGTCGGCCTCGCGCGCGGTGCGCTCGACCGGTATCCCCACGAGTTCAGCGGCGGTCAACGTCAGCGCATCGGACTCGCGAGAGCGCTTGCCCTGAACCCGAATCTGATCGTCGCCGACGAGCCGGTGTCGGCCCTGGACGTCTCCATCCGCTCGCAGATTCTCAACATGATGAACGCCCTGCAGGAGAAGTACGGCCTGACCTACGTGATCATCTCCCACGACCTCTCGGTCGTGAAGTACATGTCCGACCGGATCGGCGTGATGTACCTCGGCAAGATGGTCGAGATCGGGTCCGGAGCCGAGCTCTACTCGGAGCCCGCCCACCCGTACACCAAGGGGCTGGTCAGCGCGATTCCGATTCCCGATCCCGACATCGAGCGCACCAAGGACATGGACGCACCCAAGGGCGAGATTCCCTCGGCCATCAACCCACCGTCGGGCTGTCGTTTCCGCACCCGCTGCCCCCGGGCGCAGCAACTCTGCGCCGAGCAGGAGCCCCCGCTCAGGGCTTTTGGTGAGCACCACATGGCCGCGTGCCATTTCCCCTTGCGTGCACCGCTGGAGTCAGCGGCCTAGCCCGTCCCCGCTTCGACAGGCCCCGGACGAGAGCGCGGAGCGCAGGCCCGAGCGCGATGCGCCTCAGCGCTTCTGGAGCCGCACCTCGAGCGCATCCCGAAGCGCATCCCCGATGAAATTGAACGCGACCACCGTCAGCACGATGGCGAGCCCAGCGGGATAGATCAACCACCACCACCCGTTGGCGATATATGTCGTGCCGTCGGAGAGCATCGCGCCCCAGTTGGTCGCCGGCGGGGCGATCCCGAGACCGAGATAGTTGACCGCAGCGACGAGGAGGATCGCATCGGCGACCTGGAAGGTCGCGTTGACCATGATGGTCCCGACGGAATTCGGAATGATGTGGCGGAGCACGATCCGCCAACCGCCCCCGCCCATCATGGTGACCGCCTGGACGTACTCACGGGTCCGCAGCGTGAGCGCCTCGGCACGCACGAGACGAGCCGGGATGAGCCACGCCGTGACCGAGACCACGAGGATCAGGGTCAGCACGTTGCGCGGGAAGGCGACGGCGAGGAAGAGGAGGAGAAACAGCGCGGGGATCGCGAGCATGATGTCGACGAAGCGCATCAGCAGGTTGTCAAGCCAGCCACCGAAGAAGCCTGACACGGCACCCCAGAGCACACCGAACACCGTGGCGATGAGGGCGGCGGCGATGCCGATCTCGAGCGACGTCTGGCCACCGATCATCAGCCGCCCGATGATGTCGAAGCCGTCCTGATCGGTACCGAGCAGATGCGCCGACGATGGCGCCAGGAACTCGTTCGCCAGGTTCGTGTCGTTTTGATTGGTGTGGTAGAAGACCGGCCCCACAAAGCAGAACAGGACCATGAATACCACGATCCCGACGCCGACCACGGCGAGGCGATTCTGGACAAAGACGTTGAATGCCAACCGCCAGACACCCTGGGTCTCGAAGGCTGGGACGATGTCCTGGACCTCTGCCGGTTTCTCCTGGGTTACCCCTCCCGGAACCGGGAACGAGATGCTTTGCGGTTGATCCAACGTGCTCATGCTCGGCGGTACCTCACGCGCGGATCGGCGATCGCGTACATGACGTCGGCCATGAGCGAACCGAGGACGGTCGCGAAGCCGGTCACGACGATCACGCCGAGGATGATCGGATAGTCAGTTGTCAACGTTGCGTTCCAGAAGATGTAGCCGATACCCGGGTAGTTGAAGAGCGCTTCGGTGATCAGTGCACCGCTGAAGACGTAGCCAACGGAAAGCCCGATCAGCGTGAGTATCGGGATCATGGCGTTACGCAGCACATGAACAAACAGCACTCGCGAATTCGACGCGCCCTTGGCTCGAGCTGTTCGCGTGTAGTCCTGGACCATATTCTCCAGCGTCGACGAGCGCATGTACCGGCTGAATGATGCGATGGTCACCAGCGAGAGCGTCGCCACCGGCAGGATCAGTGAGCTCAGCTGGTTGAGATCATCGGTGACGAAGGCCCCCTGAGGTCCTTCGGCTGGAAACCAGTGGAGCACGAAGCTGAAGAGGACGATGAGGATGATGCCGAGCCAGAACACCGGCATCGAGTAGAGGACGAACGACGCTCCGGTGAAGATGTAGTCGTCGACCTTGTTGCGCCGCACGGCCTGGTAGATGCCGAGCGGGATCGCGATGACGATCGCGACGACGTAGGACAGGCCGAGAAGCAGCAGGGTCTTGGGAAGGTACTGAAGCAGAATCGAGGAGACCGTCTGATTGAGCTTGTACGAGAAGCCGAAGTTCCCGTGCATCAACTGCCAGAGGTAGGTCAGGTACTGCAGGGGAAGGGGCTGGTCGAGGCCGTTGTCGTGGTTGAACGCATCGATCTGTGCCTGGCTGGCACGCGGGCCGAGGATGTTCCTCGCCACCCCGCCACCGGGGATCACATGCAGGAGGATGAAGACGATCAGCGTCACGCCGATCGTGATCAGGATTGCCTGAAGCACCCGCCGGATGATGTAGCCGAGCATTTGCTCCTTCCTACCTCGCCCTGACGCCCATTTGCCAAAAGAGTAGCGGAACGGACGGGGGGATGCCGGCACTTGCCGGCATCCCCCGATTGATGCGGTGAGGGTTACCTAGAGCGCCTGGCTCAGGACCAGCGCCAGTTCTCCGGGTAGATCTGGAGGAGCGGATCCAGCGGCTGGGTGCCCTTCAGATTCTTGTTGATCATGTTCAGCTGGGCGTAGTTGACGGGCATCCAGATGACTGGAAGCTGCTTGGTGAGGTAGTCCTCGTAGGCGTACATGGCCGATATGGCGCTGCTCGTCTCGGTGTTGACGATCAGGCTCTGCGCCTGCGGGTCGCAGTAGCCGCCGGAGTCCGAGCCCGCGTACTGCACGTTGGCGCCGGTGCCCGTGCACGACCAGAGCTCATCGCCGGTGGGCTCGTAGTCAGGTGCGTAGATCCATCCGCCGCCCCAGAACTCCATGTCCCAGGTGCATGGCTGGCCGGCCTTGCAGGGCGTTGCATTGCCGATGACCGTGTTGAAGGGGGCGGTGGAGAGGTTGATCGCAATGCCTGCCAGCGCGTAATCCGTCTTGAACTGCGCCATCTCCTGGTCGAGGGCGGGCGTTCCACTCACGTACTGGAGGCTGAACGAGGCCTTGGCTCCCTGGGGAACGCCGGCGCCGCACTGGCCGGTGCCCGTACCCGGGCTCGTGCAGGTGCTCACTCCGCCCGCGTTGACCGTCCACCCGTTGGCCTGGAGCAGCGACACGGCCTTGCTCGGGCTGTACGGGTACGGATTGGACCTCTCGAATGAGTCGACGAAGTTCGAGGACGGCTTGGTCGGCACCGGGCCGTAGGTCGGGTAGCCATACCCGAAGAACGCCTTGCTGATGAAGGTGTTCTGGTCGACCAGGTACTGCATCGCCTGTCTGAAGTAGAGCTGCTTGAAGATCGGCCCACTGGTCGGGTTGGTGAAGTTCTCCGGGAAGTAGGTGATCTGCCAGCCTGCCCACGTCGAGAAGTTGTAGATGTTGCTCAACGTGGACCTCTGAAGCACATCTGCGTCGGGGATGTAGCCCCAGTCAATCGTGGCGTTGTTGACCGAGGTCGCAGCCTTGAGCTGATCGAACTCGGCGGTGTCCTTGGTGAAGGGCACCTCGTTGAACTGGGTCAGAGTCGGCTTGACCGGTCCGCCGTAGCCGGGGTTCGGCACCATCGAGATGTTGCCCGCCGTGTCCATCGACTTGAGCTTCCACGGACCTGAGACGACCTGCCAGAGCGGGTTGGTGTCGTAGGTCGAGATCGACTTGGACTGAGCGTCAAGGAACTTGTAGACCGCAACGGCACCCGCCGTGGTCTGGTCGTAGTTTCCGACCGCGCCGGTCGCCGACTCCTTGTCCCAGAGATGCTGGGGAAGTGGGGTGATCTGGCTCAGCTCGTTGTAGGTGAACCAGTACGAGCCGTAGGCCTGGGTGAGGTTGAAGGTGATCTGGAGCGGATTGGTCGGGCTGATCGTCGTGCTGGTGACGTTCTGGGGGTACTCGCCCGGCGAGGAGCCTGCCCAGTTGGCCGCGTTGGCGGTGACCATGTTCTGCCAGAACTGAACGTCACGGGCGGTGATCTGGGTCCCGTCCGACCACTTCCAGCCCTTGAGGGTGACGGTCACCGATTTGCCGTCCGAGGAATACACAGGCGAGTCGGCGAGGCTGAGGCTGGTGTTCAGCTGGACCTGGCCGTTGGTGCCGAACCAGTACAGCGGCCGGTACATGAGGAACTGGAACTGGCTGAGGTTCGCGACGCTGAAGTACGCCAGCGAGGCAAGCGGGAAGATGTAGTTCGGCTGCGCTCCGGGGCCCTCAGCGAATGTCGCCGTGGTCTTGGTGACCGTTGGCCCGGTCGAAGTGCTGGTGCTCCCGCACGCTGCGAGAACGATCGCCCCGAGACCGATGACAGCGGGCAATGATTTAGCCCGCCAACTTCTCAAGATCATGTATGCCTCCTTGTGACGACAAATGTCCACTGGGCATTACCTCTACCCCAGGACGCAGGTCGTAGGGTACCGATTCACCAATGGGTAGGCCATCTTTCGCGCGAAAATCACCCTGCTGAGTGAGGGGGACCGGTCAGGCGGCCCTCGAGGCCGGCCAGCGGCCTTCTGCGCGTGCCAGGGCGAGGTCGTACACCGGGGAGACGCGCAGGCGCCTCGGCATCGCCGGCGTGGCAGCCCGCAACGACCCGGTCAGCCCTGCGAATGCGGCCACGTGGGCCGGGGTCCACCGCAGCCCATAGCCGCGACGCAGCTCCGCGGGGAGCAACCCTGTCGCGATGAAGGCGAGCGTGTCCATGCCCGGTCGCATGAGTGGCGACCCGACCGGGGGACGCAGCACCGTCTCGGCGACCTCACGGGAGCCGGCCCCCGGCAGGGCCTGGCCGCGACGCACCTCCCTGTCCACATACCGCCGGAGCGCGGCGGCGTCGGGCCAGGACTGGGTGGGGGCCAGGCCCATCAGCCGGGCGACCGCATCCCATTCGCGGACGAAGGTGTCGCGCTCGCCACTGCTCAGGCCGCCCACGAGAGCGTCGTGTGCCGCCAGCATGGTGTCGACGAACGAGGCGTGCACCCAGCGCAGGAGGGCAGGATCCCCCGCGGAGTACGGTGTGCCACCCGGGACACGGCGCGTGCCATTGGCCTCCGGCAGGGTTCCTGTCACCGGCTGGTGCAGCCGGCTCACACCTCCCGAGACCCGCTCGGCCTCGCGAGTGGTCCCGAAGCACACGACCGTCACCCATCGGACGGTCCGCTCCAGCCTGCCGTAGGGATCGGACTTGTAGGTGCTGTGCTCGATCGCGCCCTGGGCGACCAGCGGGTTCGCGGCCTGCAGGAGCAGGGCACGACCGGCGGCCAGCAGCAGGCGAGGTTCGCGCATCACGACCCAGGTGACCGACCCCGGGCCGAAGAGTCCCGGGTCCGGCGTGGGGTCGCGAATCGGCATCGGACGCGGCGCGGACGGGGTCGGGCCGGAGAGAATGCGGTGCAGCGATCTCGGGATCGGAATTGCACGCATGGTTCAGTGACCGGCCGGAATGACGCGGCGCAACGCGGCCGCGAGATGGGGTCTCGGCTCGCCGCCGTCGGTCGCCATGCGCAGGCGGTAGCTGAGGAGGTCTCCGTCGATCTCGAGGTCACGCTGCAACCCCGTCACGGTCTTGGCGGTCGGCGTGCACTCCACCGACGCCGTGCGCAACTTCAGCGCGTTTCCCTCCCACCGGCCGGTCTCGATCTCGATCACCCCGATCGGGTGGCTCATCGCCACCTCCACCGAGCCGTCCGCAAGCGCTCGCCAGTAGCCGGTCTCCGCATGGAGCGGGCGCCCGTCATCCGCGGCCGTGGTCCGCTGCGCATATGAGAGGAATGGCTTGCCGCTGTGTCCGAAGCTCACCCACTCGTGGTACCGGAAGGGCTCACCGGCAGCCCACTGGCCCTCGCCCTCGCCGTACCAGTCGCCGAGGAGGTCGGCAAGGCGGCCCAGATCCGGATGGATGGACGGCTTCGGAGGCATGCAAACGAGTGTCGCACGGGTCGAAGGGGCTCCGGCGTCCGCTTTGGCTACCATCCTTGACGTGTCAGAGATCGACGAAATTGAACGCGCCCTCGTTGTCGTGGCCCATCCCGACGACTGCGACTTCGGCAACGCGGGGACGACCGCAAAATGGACCGATGCCGGCGTGACGGTGTCCTACTGCATCATCACCGACGGGGACGCCGGCGGATCCGACCGGAGCATCTCGCGCAAGGAAATGGCCGCCATCCGGCGAGTCGAGCAGACCGAGGCCGCGGCGGCCGTCGGTGTCACCGACCTCACGTTCCTTGGATACCCCGATGGGCGGCTCACCTCGAGCATCGAGCTGCGCAGAGACATCACGCGGGTGATCCGCGTGAAGCAGCCGCAGCGCGTGATCACGCAATCACCGCTGCGCAACTTCACGCGCATTTTCGCCAGCCACCCCGACCACCTCGCTGCGGGCGAGGCCGCGCTGTGCGCGGTGTATCCCGATTCGCGAAACCCGTTTGCGCACCCTGAGCTGCTCGAGGTCGAAGGGCTTGAACCCTATTCCGTGGCCGAGGTCTGGCTGAGCGCCGTTGCGGGTGGGAGCTCCGACGTCAAGGTCGTCGACGTGACCGACACCGCCGATCGCAAGCTGGCGGCGCTGCGCTGCCACCGCAGCCAGTACACCGACTGGGATGCGCTCGAGGAGCGCGTCCGCGGCTGGCTCGAAGCCACAGCCAAGGCGAACGGGCTGGAGCCTGGTCGCCTCGCGGAGCAGTTCGTCGTCGTTCCGACCGCATGACCCTGCGCGCCAGGGACGGCGTACGATCGCTCGCCGGTGCACTTCATTTGATCAGGCGCGTGGTGCAGTGCTGCTGCTCCAGGGTCTCGATGACCCGGTGGTCCCGGCGAACCAGGCGGAGATGATGCTCGCGGCCCTGCAGCGTGCGGGAGTTCCGTGTGCATACATCGGATATCCGGGCGAGCAGCACGGCTTCCGGGAGGGCTGCAAACATCGCGCGGACGCTCGAAGCGCAGCTGTACTTCTTTGCGACGGTGACCGGCATGAGGCTTGACGAGGACATCACACCGGTCGAGATCGTCAACCTCTGATTGACACGCGGCGAGGCCGCAGCTGCCAGACCGAGAGCGGAAGCACGATGGCGATGGTCCCGGCGATGAGCAGCGCGGGGAACAGCAGATCCGATTGATCGGAGGTCACCGAAATCGCGCCCGTGCCACCGAGATTCGCCAGCGTCGATCCGAACGATGCGAGCCGGATGGCGCCGTCGGACCCCACCCGAAGGTCGTAGGTGACGGTGGCTCCAGGAGCGTTCAACGTGAGGTAGGTCACGTAACCACGCGACGGCACCCACGACATGTTCCGGTCGATGGAGAGATCGTGGTGCAGGCTCGCGCCCATCGGCTCGACACCCGCCACCGTGAATCCCGCTGCGCCGTCCAGGGTGGCGCCGTCGGCGAGACTCGATGTCACGGCCACTCCATTCGCGGTGTGAACGGGCTGGTCGGTGAGCAGGAAGAGGTCCGCGTTCACGGGGGCTCCGGCGTTGGCGAGGATCTCGAGCGGGACCCAGAGGTGCGGCGTGTGCATGGTGATCAACAGGGGCACGCCGTCGCCTGCCTGCTGATGACGCTGGAGCGCGAGCGACGTGTTGTATTTCGCGGCCATGAAGACGGGGCTGGATGCCGCGTAGCGGAGCAGATGGGCTTCTATCTCGGGCGACACCAGGAACCCGTTGTGCGTGCACCAGTCGATGACGGCCTGGCCACTCCCCTTGAGGACGGTGACGTCGAGCGCCTCGACCTGCACCTGCTCGATGACGACGGCGGGCGCGCCCGCAGTTGCTGCAAGTTCGAAGTCCGGAAACGCCACCGGAGGAGCGAATTCACGTTCCAATCGCTGCAGCGTCCAGGCGCCCGCCTCGGTGATGGACGTCGGGATCGCGGGCAGCGGCACGATCCATCCCACGTCGGTCACCGCGCCCGTGTAGGCGAAGCTGGTGACGTAGTGCTCGACGCCACCTGACCAGGCGACGAATGTTGTCGCCTTGGCAAGCCGGACGTCGCCATCCGGCGCCACCAGCCCTCCGCAGGCCAATGCCTGACCGGCCTGCAGGACAACTGCCGCGGCGACACCGAAGCCGGCGAACAGGAACTTGCGCATCTCAGGGACCCTCCAGGCGGTGGCACATCGTGTGGACAACGAGACGCGGGGAGTCGTCGCAGGGTTCCCGTGGGTGCGAGGGGTTGCCAGAAAGTTAGTTAGGCTATATAATCAACACATCTCATGACAGCAGTTGCAAGCAAGCCGGTCGACGTCGCCAACCGTCTGCGCCCTGTGCTGCTCCACCTCAACCGGCAGTTGCGCCGCGAGGTGCACATGTCCGGCGTCTCCCCCGGACAGCTCTCACTGCTCGGACTGATCGAAGGCAATCCAAGCATCGGGGTCGCGGAGCTCGCAACCCGTGAAGGCATGTCGATGCCCTCCGTATGCACCCACATCGATCGCCTCGAGGCGTCCGGCCTGGTCACACGGCGCCAGGCGGAACGGGACAGACGGAGGGTCGACCTCGAGGTCACGCCCGAGGGTCAGCGGGTCCTCAAAGTGATCCGCTCCAAGCGCACCGCCTGGTTGTCAGCCCGTCTCGGCAAGCTCGCCGACAACGACCTCGCAGCCGTCGCTGCGGCCATTGCGCCGCTCGAGACGCTCCTGGCCCAGCCCGAATGAGCCTCGGCATCGGCAACGCCACGGCGCGCACCTTCATGAGCCTGCGCCGCCACTACAACTACCGCCTGTATTTCTTCGGGCAGGTCGTCTCCATCAGCGGCACATGGATGCAGAGCGTGGCGCAGGCGTGGTTCGTCGTGCAAAACACGCATTCGCCGCTCGCGGTCGGGCTTCTTGCGGCGTGCCAGTTCGGCCCGTACGGGCTCTTCGGCCTCTTCGGCGGCGCGTTTGCTGACAAGCTCGATCAGCGCAAGGTGCTCATCGGCACGCAGACAGCGTTCATGGTCACCGCGGCGCTCCTCGCAGGTCTCACCCTTACCGGACACGCGACGGTGTGGGAGGTGTATCTCATCGCGGGCATCACCGGACTGATCACGGTGCTCGACATGCCGGTGCGCCAGGCGTTCACCATCCAGATGGTCGGACGTGACGAGCTCCCTAATGCCGTGGCCTTGAATTCGAGCCTCTTCAACGCCTCGCGCATCGTCGGACCCGCCATCGCCGGTGGTCTGATCGCCGTCGCCGGCGTCGGAATCTGCTTCCTGATCAACGCGATCAGCTATCTCGCCGTCCTCGCCGCACTCTGGGCGATGCGCGTCGACCAGCTGTTTCCGGTTCGCAAGGATCAGCGCAACCACAACGTGCTGCGCGGATCGCTCGAAGGGCTGAAGTTCGCATGGCGGAAGCCGGTGATCCGCTCGGTGCTCGTCATGATGCTGATGATCGCGACCATCAGCATGAACTTCAACGTGCTCCTCCCCGTCCTCGCGTCGCGGACGCTCAACAGCGGGCCGGAGATCTTCGGCATCCTCTCCGCACTCTTCGGATTCGGAGCGCTCGTCGGCGCATTGTTCTCCGCGTCGCTCGGCAGGGCCAGCCGCCACACCATGCTCATCGGCGCCGCGCTGTTCTCGCTGTCGGAGATCGCTCTTGCTCCGCTGCACGTCGCGTGGGCGGCCGGTCTCGCGTTGGTGGTGACCGGCATCGCATTCACGCTGTACTCATCGCAGGCCAACGCGAGCCTCCAGCTCGCGGTGACGGATCAGATGCGCGGACGTGTGCTCGGCATCTACGGGTACGTCTTCTTCGGCACCGCCCCAGTGGGTGGTCTCCTGGCCGGGTGGCTCGCCGAGATCGGCGGCACCCAGCTGGCGTTCCTCGTCGCCGGAGTCATCGGGGTCGCAGCCACGACCTATGGGTGGGCCGACACCCGCCGGGCCGCCAGAGCAACGACGCCGACCATCGCTCAGGTGGCATAGGCAATCCCGCTTCGCTCATCCTTCCAGTCTGGGGACGACGGATCAGGAGGTACGGAACGTGGAGCTGCGCGCGCTGGGGACGCAGGGATTGGAGGTTTCCGCGCTGGGGCTCGGCTGCATGGGCATGTCGGACTTCTACGGCACCGCCGAAGAACGCGATGAAAGCGAAGCCATCGCAACCATCGATCGCGCTGCGGAGCTGGGCATCACCCTGCTCGACACTGCCGACATGTACGGCCCGTACACCAACGAGGAGCTGGTCGGCAGAGCCCTCACCGGACGTCGTGATCAATACGCCGTGGCCACCAAGTTCGGTTTCGAGCGCGGGGCTGACGGTTCGCAGACCATCAACGGACGTCCCGAACACGTGCATCGAGCGTGCGACGCTTCGCTCCAACGCCTCGATATCGACGTCATCGACCTCTACTACCAGCACCGGCTCGATCGTTCCGTGCCCATCGAGGAGACCATCGGCGCGATGGCCGAGCTGGTCCAGGCGGGCAAGGTGCGCTTCCTCGGCTTGAGCGAAGCCGGTCCGGCGACGATCCGCAGGGCCAACGCGGTCCACCCGATCTCCGCTGTGCAATCCGAGTACTCGCTGTTCTCGCGTGATGTCGAGGACTCCGTCCTGCCGGCGATGCGCGAGCTCGGCATCGGTTTTGTCGCGTACAGCCCGCTGGGCCGGGGCATCCTCACCGGCGCACTGAACCCCGACACCCTTGCGGCGACGGACACCCGACGCAGCCGCTTCCCTCGTTTTGCCGAGGGCAACTTCGAAGCCAACGTGGCGGTCGCCTCGCGGATCGGGGACATCGCTGCGGAGAAGGGCGTGACCGCCGCTCAGCTGGCACTCGCCTGGCTGCTCCACCAGGGCCCCGACGTCGTCCCGATCCCAGGCACCAAGCGACGCGCACGTCTGGAGGAGAACGCCGGCGCCGCCGGCATCGTCCTCGACGCAGCCGACATTGGGCGACTCGAGGCCGCGGTCACCCCTGAGAGCGTTCGCGGTGATCGCCATTGGGACATGGCAGCGATCGACCGCTGACCACGCGCTATGGTCATCGCCAGATGAGCGGCAACGACTCGCCTTTCGCGTGGGTCCCGACGACCGAGCAGGCCGGCGCTTCGCGCATCAAGCACTTCATCGACAGCCTCGGCGCCGGCGATCTCGACGGAATCGCGCGCATCGCACGGGGCGATCCGCAACGTTTCTGGACCGCGATGGCGGATGACATCGGCGTGGAGTGGACGCAGCGCTTCGATGTCGCCATGGACACGTCGTCCGGGCTTCCCTGGACCCGCTTCTGGCGTGGGGGCAGGCTCAACCTCGCACGCAATGCGGTCACCCGCTGGGCGCGACGCGCCCCAGAACGCACCGCGGTCGTGTGGGAGGGCGACGACGGCAGCACTCGGGAGTGGACGTATGCGCGCCTCGAGCGCGAGACCGCATTTGCCGCATCACGGCTGCACACGCTCGGCATCCGGGCCGGGGACAGCGTGGGCATCTGCCTGCCGATGATCCCCGAGACAGTCGCGGTGTTCCTCGCATGCGCATGGCTCGGGGCTATCGTGGTTCCCCTCTTCAGCGGATACGGCGCCGGGGCGATCGTCTCCCGGCTCCTCGATTGCGACGCCAAGATTCTTGTCGTTGTTGACGGATTCACGCGACGCGGCCGCAGCGTCGACATGAAGGCCGTCGCCGATGGAGCTGCCGCCCAGCTGCCGTGCCTCGAGCACATCCTCGTGGTGCAGCAGCTCGGCACGTCCGTGGCGATGCAGGCCGATCGCGACGTCATCTATGGCGCGATGCCCGAAGACTTCGCACACGGTCCGCCCATCGCGGATACCGACGCGGATTCGACCTTCATGATCATCTACACGAGCGGCACCACCGGGCGGCCCAAGGGCACCGTCCATGTCCAGGGCGGGTTTCCCGTGAAGGCGACCCAGGACATGGCCCACTGCTTCGATATCGGTGAGCACGACCGGCTGCTCTGGTTCACCGACATCGGTTGGATGATGGGTCCGTGGGCGATCTGCGGTGCGCTCACCATCGGCGCGACTCTGGTGCTCTTCGACGGCGTCCCGGACCATCCGGGTCCGGATCGCCTGTGGTCCGTCGTCGAGCGGCATCGCGTCACTGTGCTCGGGATTGCGCCGACGGTGATTCGAGCGCTCATGCGCCACGGCGACGGGCCCGTCGCCGCCCACGACCTTTCGTCGCTGCGCGTCCTCGGGTCGACGGGAGAGCCGTGGAACACCGACCCATGGCTGTGGTACCAGCAGAAGATCGGCGGCGGAAGGCTGCCGGTGATCAACTACTCGGGCGGTACCGAGATTTCAGGCGGGATCCTCGCGGGCAACATGCTTACACCGTTGCGACCATGCGCCTTCGCGGGACCGTGTCCCGGAATGGCCGCCGACGTCGTCGACGAGAACGGTGCCAGCGTTCGCGGGCGTGTCGGAGAACTCGTGATTCGCGCGCCGTGGCCCGGGATGACCCGCGGGTTCTGGCGGGATCGTGAGCGCTACCTCGACACCTACTGGTCGCGCTGGCCCGACGTCTGGGTGCACGGTGACTGGGTCGAGGTGGCCGGCGACGGTCTCTGGTACGTGCGCGGGCGGAGCGACGACACGATCAAGGTTGCCGGCAAGCGGCTCGGGCCGGCCGAGGTCGAGTCGGCGCTGGTCGCGCATCAGGCGGTCGCCGAAGCCGCGGCCATCGGGGTGCCCGACCCGGTCAAGGGCGAGGCACTGGTTGTGTTCGTGGTGCTCAAGCCCGGTGTCACGGACTCAGCCGAGCTGCGCACCGCCCTGGCCCAGCGCGTCGCCGAGGACCTCGGCAAGGCGCTCGCTCCGCACGCGGTGGAGATCGTGACAGAACTGCCCAAAACGCGCAACGCGAAGGTGCTCCGCCGCGTGGTCCGTTCCGTCTACCTTGGCACGGATCCCGGCGATCTCTCATCGCTCGAGAACCACGGCGCCATCGACGCCATCGGGCGGACTCGCATTCCCGCCTGACCCGCCGGGACGAGGTATCGCAGACGTCCCTGGGCTGTCCGGAGGCGCGCTCGATGATGGGCGGCTCCGCGTCGGGATGCAGCGCCGTCGCAACGGCGGCGCCCGCCCGACGCCCTCGAGAGGGGGGCCACCATGCCCGACTCCGTTCCGCTGCGCGGCAGCGCCTATCACCCCGGCGGGGGCACGCGCCCCGGCCACCGACACCTCCGGAAGCTCAGCGCCGAGGAGCTGCGGGCCGACGCCGGCGTGACGCTCATGCTGCGTGAGCGCACCACCGGGCCGACGACAGCCGAGAGCCTCGCATGGCTGCAATCGCTCCCGGACCCGAGCGTCCGACACCTCGACCTTCCCCAGCTGAGCGCGCGCCATGGCTTCGACCCCGCCGACCGGGATCGCGTGGTGCGATGGGCGACGGCCGCCGGCCTGCAGGTCACGGGTGAAGACCCACCCACGCGACGAGTGATGCTGCGCGGTACCACCGAGCAGCTCTCACGCTCATTCGAGGTCGAGCTGGAGCGTTTCGGCTGGGTGCGACCGGATGGCCGCGCGGTCGAATATCGCGGCCATCTCGGACCGGTGCGCCTCCCCGCCCACCTCGATCGCATCGTCGAAGGCGTCTACGGGCTCGACGACCGACCCCTGGCACGTTCGCACGTGCGCGGACTGGACGACGGCCGGTCCGCGGTGTTCTCGTACGACCCCCCGCAGATCGCCTCGCTCTACGACTTCCCGCGTCTGCCCAACGGCGGTGAGGGCGTCGAGCTCGTCGCGGCCATGATCGAGCTCGGCGGCGTCGTCCATCCCTTCGACCTGGCGGCCTCGTTCGCACGCCTTGGCCTGAACGCGCCGGACATCACCAACGTGTGGCTGGACGGTGCAACCCCAAGTCCAGACCCCGACGGCGCGGACGTCGAAGTCGCGCTCGACTACCAGGTGATCGGGAGCATCGTGGCAGCAATGGCGCCGAAAGCGCACCTCACCATCGTCAGCTACAACGCGCCGAACAGCGAGCGCGGGTTCATCGACGCAGTGGCGACGGCGGCGAGCGATGCGATCCGCCACCCGGCCGCCGTGTCGATCAGCTGGGGAGCACCGGAGGATCACTGGTCGCCACAGGGCATGCGCGGGCTCGATGCCGCATTCGCCACGGGCGCGCTCCACGGCGTGACCTTCAGCGCCGCGGCGGGCGATGCCGGGTCGACCAATGCGGAGGTTGACGGCTATCAGCATCCGGAGTTCCCGGCGTCGAGCCCACACGCATGGGCGTGCGGCGGGACGACGTTGCTCGCGGCTCGCGGCCGCATCCGGGCGGAGACCGTCTGGAACGAGCTCTCGCGCGGTGGCGGCGCCGCGGGGAGCGGGGTCAGCACCGTGTTCCCGGTCCCGTCGTACCAGGCGGCGCTCGGGATCCGGCCGCGTTCCGCCGATGGCGCTAGCCTTGGCCGCGGACTTCCCGACGGCGCGGGCAACGCCGACCCTCTCACCGGCTGGAATGTGGTCGCGATGCGACGTCTCCGTTCGACCGGCGGCACCAGCGCGGTTGCGCCGATGTACACCGCGCTCTGGACGCTCGTGTCCGCGCAGTTGGGGCACCGCATCGGACTGCCTCATCCGGCTCTCTACGCGCGGCGCGGGCGCGGGTTCAACGACATCACCTCTGGCGACACGGGCGGCCCGTACCGTGCCGGGCGCGGTTGGGACCTGGCCAGTGGGTGGGGCAGTCCTGATGGCCGCCAGATCGCGCGCGATCTCGGCGTTCGCGTGCAGGGCCCGGACACTCGCCGGCCGCGAATCACCGGCGGCGAACGGGAGATCGCCTGACGCTCAGATCTCCGAGCAGTGCGGCTGAGCCCGTGGCGAGCGCCACGGGCCGGCCGGCGGGGCGGATGATCTCGGCGGTACTCACCATGAGGGATATCGCGCCAGTGCGCGGGCTCGCGGATCAGCACCGACCGACCTTGGCGACGCGACTCCGTTCGGCGCTCAGCGTGGCGGTGGTGCGGGAACCCACGCTGTTCCCGTGCACGTCGATATCGCGTGGTCGGTGCCGACGACCGGCGCCGCGTACCCGATGCTGCGCACAGTGATCGCGTCCGGAAAGCCGGGCAACGGTATCGGCAGCTGCACCACGCGCGAGACCTCCGCATACACGCGGCATCCGTCACTGGCGCACAGCGTCCCGTCGGGGACCTGCGGGTCGTCGGCGCTCTTCAACACCAGCGGATCTGCGCTGTCGCGGGGAATCTGTCCGGACTGGTCGCCGGCTTGGATGCACGAGCGCTGGAACGCGTACAGCGAGCCGGCGCGATCCTGCGCGCTGATGTCGACGATCTGCGCCGGGCAGATGCCGCCCGCGCCGCCGGCCGGGCAGGAGCCCGTTGCGCCGTACAGATACCGGGGATCGACAGCGTCTGCGCCGGACTGCGCAGCCAGTTGGGCTGCCACCTGGACGCGCGCCGACCACACGTAGAGGTACGCGGAGTCCGCGACGAGACACGTGAGACTGAAGAGGAACAGCGCGAAACCCAGCGCGAAGACGATCAGAGTCTGGCCACGCTGACGCGCATGTCTGTGGCCTGCGCGCTGCGGCGTCACTGGCGGAACGGAGGCGGCAATGCCTCTGCCTGCGCGTGCAGTGTCGGCGTCCAGAACACGCCCCACGCCAGCGGCGTGTTGGCGAAGTCGAGGGATACCGAGGCACTGCAGGTGACAACGTCGAGGCCGGACGGGGGATTGAGCGTTCGGTCCACATAGCCGGGAATGACGCCGCCGCCGGTCCTGACCGATCCGATGTCACATGACACCTCGGCGGCGGATGGCGATCCCGCGTACGCGACGGGCGGCGACGGCGCATGGCCGGCGTTTCCGCTGTCGCCGCCCGACGTGCACAGCGCTGCAGGCTGCCAGTGGAGCAGGCCCGTGTATGTCGTCATGGTGCCGTAGAACGTCTCGGCGGCATAGCGACAACCGGTCGGCAGTCCGGAGGTCACGAGCGTGACGCCGTGCGCGCCGCAGCAACGCGTTCCCGGCACGTCGAACGCGTTCTCCGGAGCCTGGAACCGAGACTGTGCAGCGAGCGCGGTGGCCGAGTTCAGCTGCTCCTGCACGGTCACCTCCACCATCAGCGCGATGAAGTTGCAGACCAGGAACAGCAGAATCGGAATGACCAGCGCGGTCTCGAGCACTGCCTGAGCGTTGTCGGCGCGCCTCCCGCTCCGGGTCACGGAGCGAATCGAAGCGTGTGAGTCGTGGCGGAGATGTCGGTGGGGAGCTCGAACGCGCCCGCCCCGGGCCCGAAGCCGGGCGGCACGAACGACGCCACAAAGCCGATGACCCGCACGGTGATCATCGGCGAGTCAGCGCACCCGGGTGGGTACGGCGCCGTCAGCCCGGACGGCGGAGTCGTGCATGCGGGTGGGTCGGCTTCGCTGACACAGACCACAACCACTCGCGGTCCCTTCTTCGCCTGGACCTCCGCGGGCGTGGTCGGGCAGTGCTGGGTGCTGTCCGGCGCACAGGCGCCGGTCGCGTCGGTTGCGCACCAGCTGGCGATCGCGGTGCCGAACAGCGCGCTGCGGAGCCGCCCGGAGATCGCCGCCGTCACCGCTCGGGCATCGGGTGCGGTCTCCGACACCGGGCTCGACCCGGCCGACGAAGCGATCATCGCGGCCTGCTCCACAGCGGATACCTCGGCCGATGTCTGGACGGCCCAGAGCCCTGCGTCGAGCGCGCCGATCAGGCAGAAGAGGAAGAGCGGAAGCACGACGGCGAACTCCACGATCGCCTGACCACCTCGGCTTGGTGGCACGCGTCGAGGACGCACCACTCCCTCGAAATCCCCTCCCATAGCCGACCTATCGTAGCCGGGCGGGGGGCCCTCACGAGGGAAGCACCACGAAGGTGAGATCCACCGGGACCAGCGGGGTCACGGTCACCGGGTTGACCGGCTGATTCGTCGCGGGGTTGATCAGCGTGGTCCAGCTGCCGCCTGACAGCACCTCGAAGACGTACGGCCCGCCGACCGGCACGGCGGGGAAGCTGAAATCACCCGAAGCGTCAGCCGTCGTGAAGTAGAAGGGGGCGCTCGTCTGGTACATGCCGCCCGGCTCCGCTTTGTAGTTGGAGCTGAGCCGGACCCTTCCGGACACGGGCAAGCCGCTGTGCGTCACCAGCGTGCCGGTCACCATCTGGGGAGCCGCGAGCATCGCCTCTGCCTGCGATGCCTCGGCGGTGGCCGGGTAGCTCGTCATCAACTGGTCCAGGGCCGCGACGGCGTCTTTGTACGAGTCGTGAATCAGGTTCTCCTGTCCGGCGGCGAGCAAGGCGGACGGAAACAGGCTTGTGGCAATTCTGGTCGCGGGCGCCGAGTGCTCCGCCAGCACGGTGGTCAGGAGCGTCACCGCGTCGCTGGCGCGCCCTGCGGCCACCAGAAGCCGCGCCTCACCCGCCTGGTCGACGGGAAGCACACGCGCCGACTGCACGCCGGCAGGGGTTGCGGGCGCGAGAGTCGCGACCTCGCCAAGGCGCTGAATTGCGTTCACGTAGTGGCCTGCGGCGGCATCCGCAGCTGCAGTCTTCAGGAGGAGCGCCGCCATGGCGTCGACCGCCTTCCGCCGGAACGATGGAGGCGACGCCACCGACCGGTAGAGCGCCACTGCCGCATCCACCTGCCCTTTCCTGCCAAGCGCCGCCGCCCACTCCAGGACGGTCGTCTCGGCGGCGGTGCCGGCAGCACCGGACGCTCCGCCATCCAGGAAGAACAGCGGCCCCGATCGCTGCGCGATCGCCTCATCCACGGCGACCGCGTTGGCGTAGTAGCCGTCAGATGCCAGCTGCGACGCGATCGACGCCGACACTGATGTGCCTGTCGCAGCGCCCACTGTGACGCCGATCGCCGCTGCGAGCAGTCCTGCGATGACGAGGAGCACGATCGGCCAGCGCCGGGCCGCGGCGATCGCCGCGTCGGGTGATGCTGGGGGCGGCGGGTAGGGATCCACGTCTGCATAACGTACGTGCGCGCAGTAGCGGTTCGCGGCGATCGCGTGGCGGGGCTCGATGGTCGAGTAGGCTGCTCGCCGCAATGATCACTGTCGACGGTGGCCCGTTGACCATCGACGCCGTGGTGCGCTCCGCCCGGGGGGGCGAACCCGTCGCGCTCGACCCCGGGGTGCGCGCGCGGATGCGGCCGGCGCGCGAGGTCGTCGACCGTCTCGACCGCGAAGGCGCGGCCGTCTACGGCGTCACCACCGGTTTCGGAGCGCTGGCCGACCGGGCGGTGGATCCGGCGGACCGCGCCCTCCTCCAGCGATCGGTCGTGCTCAGCCATGCCGCCGGGTCGGGGCCACGTCTGGACGACGAGGTGGTCCGCGGCATGATCCTGCTGCGCGCACGCACGCTTGCCGCGGGGCTCTCCGGCGTGCGCGTCGAGCTGGTCGAGGCCCTGCTGGCGCTGCTTGAAGCGGGCATCGTTCCGTGGGTTCCCGAGCACGGTTCGCTGGGGGCGTCGGGAGACCTTGCGCCGCTCGCGGCGGTGGCCACGGTGCTCCTCGGTCAGGGATGGGCCGCCGGTGCCGCCGGTAGTCGGATCGACGGAGCCGCTGCGCTCAGAGCCCAGGGACTGGCTCCCATCGCGGTCGAACCCAAGGAGGGTCTCGCGCTCATCAACGGCACCGACGCGATGACCGCGATGCTCGCGCTGGCGGTGCAGGACATCGAGGACCTGCTCCGCCTCGCCGACATCGCGTGCGCGCTCAGCGTCGAGGCGCTGCTCGGGACCACGGTCGCGTACGACGAGCGGGTCGTCGCGCTTCGTCCGGCACGGGGACAGGCGGAGTCGGCCGCGAACCTGCGGGCGCTGCTCGAGGGTAGCCCGATCGTGGCGTCGCACCGTCCATCGCGACATGCGGTCCAGGACGCCTACTCACTGCGATGCGCGCCCCAGGTGCACGGCGCCGCGCGCGACGTCGTCGCCTTCTGCCGTCAGACCGTCGAGCATGAATTAGCCAGTGTTGTCGATAACCCGGTGGTCCTCGGCGACGACGTGGTGAGTGCCGGCAACTTCCACGGACAGGCGCTCGCCTACGCGGCGGACATGCTCGCCTCGGCATGTGCTGACGTCGCCGCGATCAGCGAGCGCCGGGTCGACAGGCTCCTGGATCCCGCGCGCTCGCGGGGGCTGCCCGCATTCCTGAGCCCCGAGCCGGGGCTCAACAGCGGTTTGATGATCACCCAGTACACCGCCGCGGCAATGGTTGCCACGCTCCGCCACGCGGCGACGCCGTTTGCGGTGCAGAGCGCTGCCACCAGCGCCGGTCAGGAGGACCATGTCTCGATGGGCTACGAGGCTGCGCTGCGCACCCGGCGTTCGGTCGGACTGCTGCGCTCGGTGCTCGCCGTCGAGGTGCTCAGCGCATCACAGGCGGTCGAGATGCGCCACCCACTTCGCCCCGCGGCGGCGACCGGCAGCGTCATCGACTCGCTGCGAGCCCGGATCCCGGCACTCGCGGAAGACCGGGTCCTCAGCGGTGACCTCGAGGCTGCTGAGGCTTGGGCGCGTGACGGTGAATGGCGCGAAGCGCTCGCAACCGCCGCCGGGGTCACCCTGCGATGACCGCCGGCCCTCGCCCGGTTCGTGCGCCTCACGGGACGGCACTCACCTGTGGCAGCTGGCAGACCGAAGCGCCCCTGCGCTGTCTCATGAACAATCTCGACCCGGATGTCGCCGAGGATCCGGACCGGCTCGTGGTGTACGGCGGCACCGGACGTGCAGCCCGATCGTGGGAGTGCTTCGACGCCATCGTGGCGACGCTGCGGTCACTGCGCGACGACGAGACGCTCCTCGTACAGTCCGGGAAACCTGTGGGAGTGGCTCGAACCCACGAGCTCGCACCACGCGTCCTCATCGCCAACTCGCTGCTGGTCCCCCGCTGGGCGACCTGGGAGGAGTTCTGGCGCCTTGAGAGCATGGGACTCACGATGTACGGCCAGATGACCGCCGGCTCCTGGATCTACATCGGCACCCAGGGCATCCTGCAGGGGACGTTCGAGACGTTTCAGGCGGTCGCCCGCAAGCGCTTCGGCGGCAGCCTAAACGGCCGGCTCGTGGTGACCTCGGGGCTGGGCGGCATGGGAGGTGCGCAACCACTCGCCGTCACCATGAGCGGCGGGGTCGCGCTGTGCATCGACGTCGACCCCGCCCGCATCCAGCGCAGGCTCGACACGGGCTACGTCGATGAGATCGCGACCACGCTGGACGCTGCCGTCAGGCGCTGCGATGTCGCGCGGGAGGAGGGTCGAGCACTGTCGGTCGCGGTCTGCGCAAATGCAGCGGAGGCTCTGCCCGCGTTGCTCGAATCGTCACTGGCGATCGACGTCGTCACCGACCAGACGAGCGCCCACGACCCGTTGAACGGCTACATCCCCGCCGGGATCACCCTGGACGAGGCGGCGACGCTCCGCGCGGCCGATCCCGATGCATACATGCGCCGCTCCCGTGAATCGATGGCGCGTCACTGCGAGGCGATGGTCGAGTATCAGCGGCGCGGCGCCGAGGTGTTCGACTACGGGAACTCGCTGCGTGACCAGGCACGGCTCGGTGGATTTGCGGACGCATTCGCATACCCGGGATTCGTCCCCGCGTATATCCGCGATCAGTTCTGCGAAGGACGCGGGCCGTTCCGGTGGGTGGCGTTGAGCGGAGATCCGGCCGACATCGCGCGCACCGACGCAGCGATGCTCGAGCTCTTCCCCGACCACGACGACCTGCATCGCTGGCTGGCCCTCGCACAGGAGCGCGTGCACTTCCAGGGGCTGCCCGCACGGATCTGCTGGCTGGGCG
>JBIOIZ010000001.1:0-112691 GCA_044450385.1 Candidatus Dormibacteria bacterium | reverse complement strand
CTCCCCATGCGAAACCGGAACCTGCAGCACAGACCCACGTTCGCATCCCGCCGTATAAGCCGTGTCAGACGTCTCTACTCTCAACCAGCTGGGAGCGCACCGAAACTCCAGCGAGCTGTTCCGCGTCAGCGCCCCCGGCAGAAGATGCGCCTCGCACAGAATCTGAAAACCGTTGCAGATCCCCCAAACGAGTCCACCGGCCTCCGCAAAGTCGGCGACCGACTCCATCAGCGGCGCAAACCGAGCCACAGCCCCAGCGCGCAAGTAGTCCCCATACGAGAAGCCACCAGGCAGGATCACGCAGTCGACGTTCTGCAACTCGCGATCCTTGTGCCAGAGCATCACCGCGTCATGCCCGGCGAGCTCCACAGCATGCTTGCAATCGCGATCCGACCAGGTCCCGGGAAAGACGGCGATGCCGAAGCGCATCACGGCACTCCGAGGGCACACGCAGAGGTCACAGAGCCGTCTCGGTGAGAACCCGTACAGACCCGATGCGCGAGTCCTCGATCACCGTGTTGCGCAGCAGTTGCTCGCACATGGCTTCGACCTGCGCTCGCACAGCCGCTTCGTCATCGCCCTCGACCTCGAGTTCCAGGTGCTTGCCGACGCGCACGGAGCGCACGCCTGGGAATCCCAGCCGACGCAGTCCGTCGCGCACCACGAGGCCCTGCGGATCGTTGACGACCGGCTTCAACACGACCACGACCTCGACCGCAAACGTCATTCGGCAGTGACCCCTGGAATCTCGATACCGCAGATGCGCCGGGCAGCCTCGATGTAGCGCTTGGTGGTGCCGCGAACCACGCCGTCGGGAAGCGCGGGACCGGGATCGGTCTTGTCCCAGCCCAGTGTCTCGACGTAATCGCGAACGAACTGCTTGTCGAACGAGACCGCGGGCTGTCCCTCGCGCCACTCTGACATCTCCCAGAAACGCGAGGAGTCCGGGGTGAAGATCTCGTCGATGAGTGTCAGCTTCCCGTTGATGAAACCGAATTCGAACTTGGTGTCGGCGAGGTAGATGCCCACGCTCTCGCAACGCGCTGTGGCGTAATCGAACAGCCGCAGCGACGCGGACTCCAGCTCGTCCGCAAGTGGCTGACCGACGAGCCCGCGCAACTCGGTGCGCGAGATGTTGACGTCGTGGCCGTCATCCTTCTTGATCGCGGGGGTGAACCGAGGCGAGGGAAGGCGCGAGGAGTCGAGAAGCCCTTCCTGGAGCGGCTCACTCGCCAGGGTTCCCTTGTCGCGATACTCCTTCCAGCCGGATCCACTGATGAATCCGCGGACCACGCACTCGACGTCGATGCGCTGCGCGCGTGCGACGTGCATCGATCGCGGCAGCCAGTCGCTGCGCACCGCCTCAGGGATCGCCTCCTCGTCGTCGGGCAGCAGGTGATTGGGCATGATGGCTGCGGTCTGCGCGAACCACCAGCGCGACATCTGGGTCAGCACGGTGCCCTTTCCCGGAATCGGCGTCGGCAGGACGACGTCGAAGACGCTCAACCGGTCGGTCGCGATCATCAACAGCGTGCCGTCGGCAAGCTGGAACGTATCCCGCACCTTGCCGCGCCGGAACAGATTGAGGTCACCGACGTCCGCGGCGCTCATCACCTGCATCAACTCATCCTCCCGCCGGCGAGGCCGGCCTCTACTGCGAGCACCGGCGCCAACGCGTCAGGTGTGGCTCGCTCTGGTGTTGTCGTCGACAGCCCGAGGCGACGGTATGTCTCATCGATATGCGCGAGGTACGGCTCGACGTCGAAGCAGTGCGCGATGGTCGTCTCGGGAAGCGCAGCAGCGATGTCGGCATCGGTGGATACCAGGTCGCGGAACGATCCTTCTCCGTCACGAGCGCGAGCGGCGAGCGCCTGAACAGCCCGGTAGGCACGCTCTCGGGGCCACTCGGCTTCGACGATCAATGCGGTGAGCACCTGCTGCGAGAACACGATGCCGCCGTGCAGCTCGATGTTTGCGGCCATGTTCTCGGGCTTGACACGAAGACCTTCGACGATTCGCGTGGCGAGGCGCACGATGTAGTCGCTAAGCGCACAGGCGTCGGGGAGGATCACGCGCTCCGCCGACGAGTGGGAGATGTCGCGCTCGTGCCACAGTGCGACGTCTTCCATCGCCGTCATCGCGTAGCCACGAAGCACGCGCGCGAGCCCGCAGATGCGCTCGCAGAGAATGGGATTGCGCTTGTGGGGCATGGCGGACGAGCCCTTCTGGCGCTGCCCGAACGGCTCCTCAACCTCGTCAACCTCGGTGATCTGGAGCAGCCGGATGGTGGTCGCGAGCCGTTCGATCACAGCCCCAAGCAGCGCCAGTGCGGTCACGAACGACGCGTGCCGATCACGCGCGAGCACCTGCGTCGCCACGGGCGCCGTGGCGAGCCCGAGCCCCTCGCACACGTGTTCCTCGACCTCGGGAGGAACGCTCGCGTGGGTGCCGACCGCGCCGGTGATCTGACCAACCGCAATCTCGGCCGTCGCCGCCGCGAGCCGCGAGCGCGCGCGGCGCACCTCATCGACGAAATTGGCGAGCTTGATGCCGAGGGTCAGGGGCTCGGCATGGACACCATGGGTCCGTCCCATCATCACAGTGAGCCGGTGGCGCTCTGCCTGTTCGACGAGCGCTCCGATCAACGATTCAACATCCGAGTCGATGACCGCCGCTGCGTCGCGCAGCTGGGTCGCGAGGGCCGTGTCGACGACATCGGACGAGGTCAGCCCGAGGTGGAAGTACCGCCCGGCGTCGCCGACGGTCTCCTGCACCGCCGCGACGAACGCGGCCATGTCGTGGCCCTGCTCGGCCTCGAGCTCGGCGATGCGCTCGGCATCGATGGATGCCCCCTGAAGCGTGGTCAGCGCTTCGACGGGAATCCGCCCGATTTCCGCCCAACCTTCGCATGCGAGCAACTCGACATCCAGCCAGCGTCGCAATCGCGATGCGTCACTGAAGATCTTCGCGATCTGCTGCGGGGCGTACCGGGGGATCACCTACGTTCATTCTATCGGGGTGGCCGCTGGCACCTCCCTGCCCATGGTGATCGCGCACCGGGGCGCCTCACGCGACGCGCCGGAGAACACCATCGCGGCGTTCGAGGCGGCAATCGCCCTGGGCGCGGACGCAGTGGAGCTCGACGTTCGCCGGACCGCGGACGGCGTGCTGGTGGTGCACCACAACGCGTCCCGCCGGGGAGTCCCGGTCGCGATGTTGACCTACTCGCGCCTGGTGCGTCTGAGCCGCTACGAGCCGCCCCGGTTCGATGCGGTCCTGGACCTCTGTGCAGGGAGGATCGCCCTCGACGTCGAGATCAAAGAGGGCGGATACGAGGCCGAGGTGATCGAGGCGGCTTCGAGCCGGTTCTCGCGCGGGCAGCTCCTGTACACGTCCTTCGAGGAGTCGGCGATCAGCACCGTCCGGCGTCTGGCTCCCGACGCGCGCTGCGGCCTGCTGCTAGGGCCCGGCCGGCTGCGCACGCGCGCCCAGCGGTACGAGGCGCTTCCCTTCGATCTCGCCGAGCGCTGCGGCGCAGATCTTCTCGCCGTCCATCAGTGGCTGGCGCCCGTCCGAGGTCGCAGCAGGCGGATTCCGGGCACGGGTTTGCTCGCCGAAGCGCAGGCCAGGGGGTTCCCGATGATCGTCTGGACGGTCGACGGTCCTCAGCGTCTGCGTGCTTACCTCGCGGATGGGCGGGTGGCGGGGATAATCACTGACCTGCCCGGCCTCGCGGTCGAGACCCGCCGCGAGCTGGTGTCCGGGGTGAGTGGGGAAGGGACGAGGAGCCGCCGGGGTCCGGCACCCGGGGAGCAGGACGACTTGATGCCATCGCATGTAACCGGACCACGCCGGCCCGCGTTGAATGATCGAGTGCGCCCGGTGATCCCGAGATGACGCTACCTCGGGCGTATGAAGACCAGCTTGTCGAGCGTGCCAAACAGGACGCCGACGCCTTTGGGGAACTGTACGACCACTACTTCGGCCAGATTTACCGGTTCGTGTTCAGCCGCCTCCGTGACCAGGAGGCCGCCGAGGACGTTACCTCAGAGGTCTTCTTCAAGGCACTCCGTGCAATCGGGCGATACAAACCGTCAGGCCACCCCTTCAGTGCCTGGCTCTATCAAATCAGTGTCAATGCAATCAATGATCACTACCGAAGCCGCAAACCGACGTCGAGCCTCGACAGCGCAATCGCTGTCGCCGATCCGGCTCGCCCGGTCGACGACCGAGTCGTGGACAGCGCCGAGGCGGCGCGCGTCTGGGCGGCCATCGACGACCTCCCGCCGCAACAGAGGGCGGCCATGACCCTCAAGCTCGGTGAGGACCTCAAGCTTGCCCAGATCGGAGAGATCCTCGGGAAGAGCGAGGGCGCGGTCAAGCTGCTCATCCATCGCGGGATGATCGGCGTCCGCCTGCGCCTCGGTGTCGTCGTTGCTGTCGAGGAGCAGAGCTGATGGCCTGGATGGGCGGGTGGTTCGATCCCGAGCTCGAGGACCTGTTTCACGACGAGCCTGAACTCCTCGAGACGGCACAACGGCTTCGGGCGGCTCGCCCGCAGGTCGATGCCGACCCACGCTTCCAGAATCGACTTCGCGCCCAGCTGGTCGCCGAAGCATCGCGGGGCCGCGGCGCGCGCGGGGTGCGCCGCTGGTGGCGTCTCGGACCGGGCCACTTCGCATGGGGTGGAGCCTTCGTCGGGGCCGCACTGATCACCGCCACGGTGCTCACGTTCGTCTCGCATCCCGTGGACAAGACAGTGACCGCGTTCTCGCAGCTCACCGCGCAGCACTCGGTGAGCCCCACGCAGGTGATCACCGTCGCGTTCAACCAGCCGATGGATCAGCAGGCTGTGGAGGCCGGCGTCCATATTCAGCCGGCGATCAAGGTGACGTTCGCCTGGAAGGACAACGACCTGGTGATCACGCCCGCGTATCACCTTTCGGCGAACACGCCGTACACCGTCACGATCGCGCAGACGGCGATCCGCGCGGCATCGGGCGCTTCGGCTGCCGCCCCGATCAACATCACCTTCGGAACGCGGCCGACGCCGACTCCCGGCCCGGTGGCACCGCCGTCGCTCAACCCGGTGACCCTTGGTTCGAACGGGACCGGTGGGTCGCTGTTCTACGCCCCGGACGGTTCGCTCATCAGCACCGTCGGTCTCCTTCCGACGTCGGGGACGGCATCCGCGACACCTTCCGCGACTCCCACCGCAGCCTCGCCTTCGGCGAGCCCGACGGCGACCCCCGAGGGTGGCATCACGGGTGCGCCCGACGTGCCTGGAGCGCTCGTCCAATTCTCGGTCGCGGGGGTTTCAAAGCAGCTCGGACCGTCGCCCAGCGCCGCGGCATTCTCTCCCAACGGCCGGTACCTGGCGACCGCGGTGCCGGATGCCGATGGAGGCTCGACGATTGTCACCAGCCAGAGCGACGGAACCCGCTCGGTGCGGCTCATCGACTCGCCGGCTGCCGTGACCGCACTGACGTGGTCGTCGAATGACCGAATCATCTATACGGACGGGACCAATATCGACTCGGTGGACCTCACCAAAGCGAACACGCCCCTGTACACGCTCGCGGGGGGCGCAGGCACGATCACCGAGCTTGCCCCGGGCGGCGCGTATGCCTACGTCGCGCCCTCGAGCGGCACGGGTGGGTCGCTGCTTCAGATCCACGCTGGAACCGAGCAGGTGCTCTCGGGTGCGGTGGCCGACGTCGCGTTCAGCGGCGACGGTAAGACTGTTGCCTGGGTCGACGAGTCGGCACATCCCGCCCGTCTGCTCACCGAGGCGGTCGATCAGAGTGCTCCCGCCGTGGTTCCCATGCCCGACTCATCGGCGAGCTCGAGCGACGTCACCCTCGACATGAACGGCGATGAGGCGGCATTCCTCAGCACCGATTCCTCCGGCGTCGCGGAGCTCGCGATCGTCCAGCTGCCGAGCGGCACCGTGCTCGCGGTGCAATCGCCGGCGAATGCATCCCAGCTCACGCTGTCCCCCGGTGGTGATCAGGTCGCTTTCGTCTCGAACACCGCGGGCGGCGCCTCCATTGAACAGGCCACCGTTCCGGGCACCAGAAGCCGGGCGAACCACCCGCTGATTCCGGCCGGCGCCAACGCCACGCTGCAACGATTCGTGCAGGCGCAGGTCGGCCAGGACGGCCAGCCCGATCTCGGCGCGCTGGCGGCACTCAGCGCCGCGAATGTCGATGCCGCATCGATGACGCCCCAGGACCTCAGCCGGGCGTACGTCATCAGCACCTACCTCGAGCCACAGGGTGGCGTCGGAGCGAGCATCGAGCTGATCGTCGACCCCAACTCCGCACACACCACTGCGCGCGTCGCTAGCGAGACGCTGCTCATCGCCCAGGACCTCAGCGGCCGGTACCTCGTGATGCAGGCGCAGACGTCGCCACTTCGTGACGAGTCGGCAGGACCGCACGTGGTCCAGGTGACCTCGATCACCACCAACGGCGTGACCACGCTCCAGGTGAGCTTCGACAGTGACCTCGACCCTGGCACCGTCGCCGGCTCGATAGCCGTCCTTTCGGCGTCGGGCAACCTCCTCGCCTCGACGGCGGTGTACAACCCCAACACGCGCACCGCCACGGTCACGATCCAGAACGCACCGTCCGGGACGTTGACCCTCGATATCGCAACCACGCTTGCCGACTTCGAGGGACAGGCGCTCGCGCACAGCTTCGAGACCAAGGTCCAGGCAAACTCCTAGCGGGCTGGGCTCCGGGTGGTGCACCACAGCGTTGCGCGAACCGGGATGCGCATGGTCCCATCAGCGGCCGTACAGCGCTCCAGGGCGCGCTGGCACATCGCTCGAACTTCGCGCATGGCCGGCTCGGATGCACGGGTCAGGTCCTCAGCGATCGGCCTCTCGACCACCATCGCCGCCCAGTAGTCCGCGATACCGTCAAAGCGCACCACGTCGTTGAGCGTCATCGACTCCCAGTGCGCCGCTCGCATGGATTGTGGACCGCCGAGCGCGCGTGCCAGGAACCGAGAGTCAATCCCAATCACGGTGCGCAGCGCGTCGAGGAGCGCGACTTCGTGCATCGGTGGTTGCGACGCATCCCACGTCAGCACGCCGGCGCGCCCGCGGGGACGCGTCGCACGCCTCGCTGCGTCGAGCAGCGGCTCGCCGTCCCAGAACCCGAAGGTGCAGAGGGATGCGACGCGGTCGCATGACGACTCGCCCAGCGGGATGGTGCCACCAGCAGCGAGCAACGTCGATGCAACACACCCAGTCTCCGAGACATCACGCGCTGCGTCTCCGAGCAGTGCGGCATCAGTGTCGACGAGCACGACGCGTCCCTGAGTCCCGACTGCTCTGCCGAGCGCAACCCCACCAACGCCGGTGTCGCAGACGAGGTCGCACGCGGTCTCACCAGGTTGCACGCCGAGCACGGCAACCACCTGCTCGGCGAGCGGCCGAAGCACCGCGCTCGTGTACCGCCGCCCGAAGCGCGGCCCCACGCCGGTCAGCCCGAGACGGTGATCGCGGCGGCGATGGCAGCGGCGCGCGCCGGGTCGCGGACCACGCGCCGGAACGGCTCCTGGCGTTCCGCCCATGCATCAGCCGCCGCAACCAGTTCTGGATGTTGCTCGACGAACGCTGTGCTGTACGTCCCGGCACGAAAATCTGGATCTGCGATGACGGCGAGGTGGTACGCGATGTTGGTGCGTATCCCGGTGATGACGTACTCCAGCAACGCGCGGCGCATCCGGTCGAGCGCCATGTCACGCGTCGGTGCGTATGTGATCAGCTTGGCGATCATCGGGTCGTAGTTGGGGGAGACGAGCCCTGCGCCCACGAGGGAACTGTCGACGCGCACACCCGGACCGGCAGGCTCGTGGTACCCGGTCACCTGCCCGGGCGAGGGAAGAAAGCCCTTGGCGTAATTCTCCGCATTGATCCGGCACTCGACAGCATGTCCGCGCGGCACCACCTCATCCTGGGTCAGCAGCAGTCGCTCCCCTGCTGCGATGCGCAGCTGTTCTGCCACGAGGTCGATGCCGTAGACAAGCTCGGTGACAGGATGCTCGACCTGCAGGCGGGTGTTCATCTCGAGGAAATAGAACTCACCCTCGCGGTAGATGAATTCGACGGTGCCTGCATTGACGTATCCGACCGCCTTTGCGGCAGTGACTGCAGCGTGTCCCATGCGTGCGCGTGTCGCCGCATCGATGACCGGTGAGGGCGCCTCCTCGACGATCTTCTGATGACGGCGCTGGATGGAGCACTCCCGCTCACCGAGGTGGATGACGTTGCCATGCGTGTCCGCAAGCACCTGGATCTCGATGTGACGTGGCTCCTCGAGATAGCGCTCGAGGAAGATCGTGTCGTTGCCGAATGCGCGCTGCGCGGTGCTCTTCGCAGTGTCGAATGCGGCGCGGAGCTCGTCCTCGTTGCGGGCGACGCGCATCCCGATGCCACCGCCACCCGCGCTCGCCTTGATCAAGACGGGGTAGCCGATCTGCGCGGCTGCCTGAACCGTCTCATCGAGATCCCCGAGCGCACCGGTCCCCGGGACCACGGGGACGCCTGACTCGCGCATGCGCTCGCGAGCCGGCACCTTCTCTCCCATCGCCGCCATGGCATCCGGTGGCGGCCCGACGAAGACGATGCCGTTCTCCGAGCACGCACGCGCGAGCTGCTGGTTCTCACTGAGAAAGCCGTAGCCGGGATGAATCGCCTGAGCGCCGGTGGAACGAGCCGCATCGATGATCCGGTCGATGACGAGATACGACTGTGCCGCAGGCGCCGGGCCAATCTCCACCGCCTCGTCGGCGAGCAGCACGAATGCGGCGGTGCGGTCTGCATCGCTGTGCACCGCGACGGTTCGCACCCCGAGGTCGCGGCACCCTCGGATGATCCGCAGCGCGATCTCACCACGATTGGCGATGAGGACTTTGTCGAACATCAGGCAACCGCCCGGATACTGGTCATGCGTCGATTTGAATGAGCGGCGTCCGCGGGCTGACCACGACGCCTTCGGTCACGTACACCTCGGTGACCGTACCCGTACGCGTCGCCGTGATGTCGTTCTGCATCTTCATCGCCTCGAGCACGCAGACGACATCACCCAGTGCGACGTGGTCGCCGACCTTGACGTTCACCTTGAGCAGCAACCCCTGCATCGGCGATACCACCGTCCCCTCTCGCACCGCCGGCGCCGCAGGTGGTGCCGGCGCGGCGACCGCAGCACCACCGGTATCAACGCCACCGATGATGCGCACCGCATAACTCTGCCCGTCGACCTCCACTGTCAGCTCACGAGCCGGCTGCGCCTGTGGCTCGCCGGCCTGCGGCTCACCCGGGTCGACCGCGACCTCGGTTGGCGGTTCGGACGTGCCCGCAACCAGGGCGACATCCGGCTCGTCCCCAAGCCGTTCGGCGACTGCATCGCCGCGCACGAGGTTCAGATACGCATTCGGGAACAGCGCATACGTGACCATCGCAGCGAGGTCGGGCTCCGCATATCCCTCGCGAATGAGCTCGCGGCGCGCCATCTCCATGACCGGCTCGAGCAGGTCGGCGGGGCGGCAGGTGATCGGCTCTTCGCGGCCATTCACCAGGCGCCGGACTTCCGGGTCGATCCTTTCAGGAGGCTCGCCATAGAGGCCGAGACAGTAGTCCTTGATCTCCTGGCTGATGGTCGCGTAGCGGTCACCCTCGACGACGTTGTACACGGCCTGTGTGGCCATGATCTCGGTGAGCGGGGTGATGAGCGGTGGGTAGCCGAGCTCGGCGCGGACCTGGACGACGTCCGCCTCCACCTCGGCAAGCCGTCCGAGCGCGTTGCGCTCGCGCAGCTCGGCAATCGCGTGTCCCATCGCCGACGGCGGAAGCAAACCACGCAGTGCCGAGGTGTCGAGCCGGGCCGCGAGCGGATCGATGACGTCGGTGTAATGGATGAGCTCCTGCTCGAGGACCAGCGCGGCAGCGGCGACACGCTCGAGGTCGAGGCCGCAGTCGACTTCGGTCCCCGCGAACCCGGCGATCAACGCCTCGGCACCCGGCATCGAAGCACCGCCGGCGAGTGGAGACAGGGCGCAGTCGGCTCGATACGCGCCGGCGAGTGCCGCGGAGTGGCAGGCAAGCGCGGCCATCCCCGTTTGCGCGGAGATCGAGACCGCCACCGGCACCCCGGCAGCTTCGCGGATCACCTTGACCGCCCTTGCGGCCACCGCAGCGCCGAGGACGCCAAGTGGGTCGTGCAGGCAGATGGTCGGATACCCGGCGTCGACGAGCCTTCGAGCAACGATCCCCAGTCCCTCGAGGCCACGTCCCGGAACCTCGTTGTAGACGATGACCCCTTCGGCCTGCTTCCCCGTCGCCGCGATCGCGATCGAGCATCGCTCCAGGTTGCGGACGTCGTTGAGCGGGTCGTAGCAACGGAAGATGTCGACGCCCGCCTCGGCCGACGTCTCGATGAAAGCATCGACAAGGTCGTCCGAGACCTGGCGGTGTCCAACCAGCGACTGGCCGGCGATCAGTGCCAGGAACGGCGTGATCGGTGCAGCGGCCCTGATCGCGCGCAGGCGCTCGAACGGGTCCTCAGCGAGAAATCGCAGCGACGCCTCGAAGGTCGAACCGCCGAAGACATCGAGAGCGGCAAAGCCGCAGTGATCGAGGGTCTCGGCGACCGGCAGAACGTGGCGGAGGCGCAGTCTGCTGACCATGAGCGACTGCTGCCCATGGCGGAGCGACGTCTCCACCAACTCGAGGCGGGGCATGCCGGGCCATTCTAGGGCTACGCCCCGAGCACCCTTCTATTCGAAGTGGAATCCTTCGGGGAGTTGCACTTTGGAGCGCATTCGGGCGCGCTCCTCCTTGATCCGAGCAGCGACGTCCGGGTCGAACAGACCGATGATCTCGGCGGCCAGGTGCCCGGCGTTTCGAGCGCCCATCGGCCCGACCGCGACGGTGGCAACGGGGATGCCGGGAGGCATCTGCACGATGGAGAGGAGCGAGTCGAAACCCGCGAGCGGCGTCGCGGCGAGCGGGACACCGATCACCGGCAGCGTGGTGAGCGACGCCAGCACGCCGGGGAGGTGCGCTGCGGCTCCGGCACCGGCGATGAGCACTCGAAGCCCGCGCTCGGGCGCGGCGAGCGCATACGCGCGCACGACGTCACCGGCTCGGTGCGCCGACATGACACCGATCTCCCAGCCGATTCCGTAGCCGTCGAGCACCTCACCGCACGTGTTCATCACGGAAAGATCGGACTCGCTCCCGACCACGATTCCGACCCGCACCGGCTCGATCACGACTGCACGCCGGCGGTGACCGGTCGTCCGATATCCGTACGCGCCTGCATGCCGTCGAAATGCACGCGCGCAAGATTGCCATACGCGCGTGTCCGAGCGGCCTCGACGTCGGCGCCGATCGCGGTCACGCAGAGCACGCGGCCGCCTGCGGTCCGCAACACGCCGTCCGGGTCGCGCGCTGTTCCCGCGTGAAAACAGAGCACGTCATCGTCGAGCGCATCGATCCCGGTGATGACGTCACCGCGACGCACGTCGCCGGGGTACCCCGCCGCCGCCGCGACCACGCCGACTGCCGCCCCGCTTGTGGCGGCGGCGATGCCCGCGGTCACCTCACCGTGCGCGCATGCCGTCAGCAGGTCGAGCAGCGACTCATCGAGCAGAGGTAACACCACCTGTGTCTCCGGGTCGCCGAAGCGTGCGTTGAACTCGAGGACGCGCACCCCGTCTCGCGTGAGCATCAGGCCCGCGTAGAGACAGCCGACAAAGGGATGTCCCTGCTCGTGGAGCGCGGCGATGCAGGGCTCGAGCACCGTGCGGGTCACCTCCTCAAGGAAGGCGCTCGAGGTGACGTCTGCGGGTGGCGCCACCGCACCCATGCCGCCGGTGTTGGGCCCGCGATCGCCGTCGTGGATGCGCTTGTAATCGCGGGCGGGCAGCAGGGTGCGCACGTTGCGACCGTCGCTGAGTCCGAAGACGCTCACCTCGAGCCCGCTGAGCAATTCCTCGACGACCACCCGACGGCCCGCTTCACCAAAGCGCATCTCGCCAAGACATTCGTCAAGCGCGCGCTGCGCCTCCTCGAGGTTGGCGCAGACCATGACCCCCTTGCCGAGCGCGAGTCCATCGGCCTTGACCACGCATGCCCCTCCAAGGTCGGCGACGAAGGCCGCGAGCTCGGTGCGATCATCTGCCCCACCCGCGCGCCAACGCGCCGTGGGAATCCCAGACGATTCCATCACCTGTTTCGCAAACGTCTTGGACGACTCGATGCGCGCGGCTGCGGCGGTCGGGCCGAAGACGGGCACGCCTCGCTCGATGCATTCGTCGGCCACGCCTGCCGCAGCCGCGGCGTCGGGGCCGATGATCACCAGGTCCACCGAGCGTTCCGTCGCCAGCCGGGCAACCGCCGGCGCGTCGGTGGCATCGACGGCGATGTTCTCGGCAAGGTCAGCGGTGCCCCCGTTGCCCGGCGCTACGATCACTGCGACATCGGGCGCATCGCGACGGCAGGCCCAGGCCAGCGCATGCTCGCGTCCACCGGATCCGACGATGAGGACCCGACCTACTCCCATTCGATCGTCGACGGCGGTTTGCTCGAGATGTCGTAGACGACGCGGTTGATGCCCGGGACCTCGTTGACGATGCGCCGGCTGATCAGTCCGAGCACGTCGTACGGGACTCGCGCCCAGTCCGCCGTCATGCCGTCCTCGCTCTCGACGATTCGCACCGCGACGACGTTCCCGTAGGTGCGGAAGTCGCCCATCACACCCACGGATGAGATCGGCGTCAGGATCGCGAACGACTGCCATACCTTCCGGTACAGGCCGCTGCGTTTGATCTCGTCGATCACCAGCCAGTCGGCGGCGCGAAGGGTCTCGAGGCGTTCAGCGGTCACCGCCCCGATGATCCGGATGGCGAGACCGGGACCCGGAAACGGCTGGCGGAACACCATGTCCTCTGGAAGCCCGAGCGCGAGACCGACGTTGCGCACCTCGTCCTTGAACAGATATCGCAGCGGCTCGACGAGCTCGAACCGGAGATTCTCGGGGAGCCCGCCGACGTTGTGGTGGGTCTTGATCTTGTTGGCGTTGTTGGTGTCGTGCGATGTCGACTCGATGACGTCGGGGTAGAGCGTCCCCTGGGCAAGGAAATCGATCGATCCCAACCGCGTCGCCTGCTCCTCGAAGACGCGGATGAACGTGGCGCCTATGCGGCGGCGCTTCTCCTCGGGGTCGACCACCCCGGCGAGCGCGTCGAGAAACTGGTCGGTGGCATCCACGTGGACGAGACGGATGTGGCGTTGTGTCCGCATGACGTCGATGACGCGATCGCCCTCGCCACGCCGGAGCAGCCCGTTGTCGACGAAGACACAGGTGAGCTGATCGCCGACGGCGCGATGCACGAGCGTGGCAGCCACCGCCGAGTCCACGCCGCCGCTGAGCGCGCAGATCACCTTGCCGTCGCCGATCTGGCGTCGCAACGCCTTGATCGTCATCTCGATGAAGGACGCGGCCTCCCAGGTGCCTGCGCATGCGCAGACGTCAAAGAGGAAGTTGCGCAGGATGTCGCGTCCCAGGGGTGTGTGCGCGACCTCGGGATGGAACTGGATCCCGTAGCGCTTGCCCGGACCGATGAAGGCGGCACAGGCGGAGTTGAGGGAGTGCGCGATCGGGCGGAAGCCCGGGGGGAGCGCGGTGACGACGTCACCGTGCGACATCCAGACCGCGAGTTCCGCGGGCAGCTTCGCGAAGAGCCCGGCGGCCTCGTCGACGGTCACGGACGCGTGTCCATACTCGCGGCGTTCTGCCGGAGCGACCCCGCCACCGAGGTCGACCGCGAGCAGATCCATCCCATAGCAGATGCCAAGAATCGGGATGTCGAGCTCGTACACCACCGGGTCGGGGTGGGGTGCACCGGCTTCGAACACCGATGCCGGACCTCCGCTGAAGATGAGGCCGCGCGGATTGCGGTGGCGGATCTCGTCAGCGCTGATCGTGCCCGGCACCAGTTCGCAGTACACCTTGGCCTCGCGCACCCGTCGCGCGATCAACTGCGAGTACTGGCTTCCGAAGTCAAGGACGAGGATCGTGTCCTGAGCGATCTGCGCAGGCGTGCGCGCCACCGCGCCTGCGTCAGTCGCGACCGTCATCGCCGTCCGTCCACTCCGGGCACTACACCCCCATCCCGACACGCTGTTCGCGCTGCTGCACCTTTCCCTCGGTCTTGATCGAGGGAGCGATCACCATCTCGGTCTCCTGGAACTCGGCGATGTTCCGCGCGCCGCAGACACCCATCGCCGTCTTCAGCGCACCGACGAGGTTCATGCTCCCGTCGTCGACGTGGGCCGGACCGAAGAGGATCTCGCGGAGGGTTCCCTTGATGCCGGTGCGAATGCGTGTTCCACGCGGCAGGTTCGGATCCGGGGTCGCCATGCCCCAATGGTTGCCATGCCCCGCGGCTTCCGCCGACGCCGCGAAAATCGAGCCGATCATCACCGCGTCAGCGCCGCTCGCAAAGGCCTTGGCGACGTCGCCACCGAGACGCATGCCGCCGTCGGTGATGATCGCGACGCGCTCGCCACTGCGGCGGAAATGGTCGTCGCGAGCCGCGGCGCAGTCGCTGGTGGCGGTGACCTGAGGCACGCCCACGCCGAGCACCGCCCGGGTGGTGCACGCGGCACCCGGACCGACACCGACGAGCAATCCCTTGATGCCCGTGTCCATCAACTCGAGCGCAGTGGCGTAGTCGACGCAGTTGCCGGCAACCACCGGGATGTCAACTGAGTGGGTCAGCTCGGAGAACGACAGATGCTTGTACGACTTGCTGACGTGGCGAGCTGTGAGCACGGTCCCCTGCACCACCAGCATGTGCGCTCCGGCCTCCTGGACGATCGGCGCGCGGCGTTCCGCGTGCGCAGGAACAGTGGAGACCGCGCACGGCACGCCGGCACTCGTGATCTCCTCGATTCGCTGGCCGATGAGCCCGTCCTGCACGGGCGCCGTGTAGATCTTCTGCAGCAGTGTGTTGATCTGGTCGGGCGGGGACTCGGCGATTGCCGACAGCACTTCGGCCGGATCCTCATACCGCGTCTGCACGCCGTCGAGGTTGAGCACCGCAAGCCCACCCAGATGGCCCATCTCCACCGCGAAGCGGGTGTCCACGACGCCGTCCATGGCGGCGGCGAGGAACGGAATCTCCAGCGTCGTCCCGTTGACCGCAAAGGAGACGTCGATTTCCGCGGGGTTCACGGTCACGCGACCAGGGACAAGGGCAACCTCATCGAACCCATACGCGCGCCGGGCACGCTTGCCTCTGCCCAACTCGAACTCCATCTGGAGATTCTACAGGAGTGATGGGTGCCTCCGGCCTTGGGATCGCACCATCTTGTGGAGTTCAACGAGGATACCCACCACATCTGGTGGTCATCATCCCTTTGGCGGGGCGAGGTGCAGGCCGAGGGCGCCGGCGACCTAGGGGTAGATCCCTCGAACCTTCGTCGCCTCGGCGACCTTGGTCACCGCGATGCGAAAAGCGGCGTCGCGAAGCGTGATCCCATGGGACAGCGCCTCACCGCGCACCTGTTGATAACTCCGAGTCATGACCTCGCGAAGGCGGGAGTTCACCTCGCCGGAGCCCCAGAAGTAGGCCTGGATGTCCTGCACCCATTCGAAGTAGGACACGACCACACCACCGGCATTGACGAGGATGTCCGGGAGGATCAGGACGCCGCGGGCTTCCAGTTCCGCGTCCGCCTCATAGGTGAGCGGAGCGTTCGCGCCTTCCGCAATCACCTTTGCGCGCACGTGGCGGGCATTGCGCTCGCCGATCTGAGCCTCGAGCGCAGCCGGGACGAGCACATCGACGTCGAGGGTGAGCAGTTCCTCGCGGTCGATCTGTTCCGCACCGCCGTAGTCGGTGAAATGTCCGCCCTCTTCCTTCAGGTGGCGCAACGCGGTCAAATCGAGTCCGTCGGCGCGGTAGAGCCCGCACGTGCTGTCCGACACCGCGACGACGGTCATGCCCTCGGCGGACAGCAGTTCCGCGGACACCCCGCCGACCTTGCCGAAGCCCTGGATTGCGACGCGCGCACCCGACGGATCGATCCCGGCGTCGCGCATCGCGAGCACGGTCACCATCGTGAGTCCGCGCCCCGGCCCGGTGAAGCGGCCTTCGGAACCGCCGATCGCCTGAGGCTTCCCGGTGACCGACGCGGGTACCGAGAATCCCGCGTGCATCGACAGCGTGTCCATGATCCACGCCATCACCTGCGGCCCCGTGCCGAGGTCAGGAGCGGGAATGTCGCGATCCGGACCGACGATGAGGGAGATTTCCGTCGTGAACCGTCGTGTCAGCCGCTCCAGCTCGGTGAGGCTCAGCAGATGTGGATCGCAGACCACGCCGCCTTTCGCACCGCCAAACGGAACGTCGACAACCGCCGTCTTCCAGGTCATGTACATCGCCAGGGCTCGCGCGTCGTCCAGCGTCATCGCCGGGTGGAAGCGCAGTCCGCCCTTTGCCGGTCCGCGGGCGATGTTGTGCTGCACGCGAAAGCCGGTGAAGACGCGGAATGAGCCGTCGTCCATCTCCACTGGGAAATGCACCACCAGCTCGCGTTTGACTTCGCGCAGCACCACCCGCAGGGAGTCTTCCAGCCCCACGGCGTCGGCGGTGGCGTCGAACTGCCGCTGAGCAATGCTCAGGGCGGAGCGCTCATTGGTCCCGGACATGCGCAGGCCGCACTATACGCAACAAGCCAGTGGTTTAGGTCAGTCCGCACAGCCCCGGATTAGCACTCCGACACGACGTGTAGTTGCCTGCCCTGGCAGCAACGCGATGCGCAATCATTGACAATCGCGATCACAACCAGCATGCTATGCGCGAACGATAGGAGGTTTTGGACACCCCCTGTCACAAACAACAAGGAGGCCCATAGGATATGGCCAGGACCAGACGTAGGAGAGGCGGCGTCGAGAAGGCCGTCAAACGCACCGTGAGGCGCGTAGGGACGACCGCTCGCCGTCGCGCACCCGCCGCTGGTGGCGATCTCGTGAAGGCGGTGCAGAACCTCGTGAAGGCGTTGCCCGTCGGCGAGTTGGAGAAGCGACTCGCGGGCCTTGAAAAGACCGTCGCGCGGCTCGAAGTGAGCCTGCGTGGTGCAGCCAAGCGTGCGTCGACCGCAGTCCGCGGGAGCAAGCGCACAACTGCCAAACGCGCAACCGCAAAACGCGGCACCGCGAAGCGGGCGACCGCGAAGCGCACCACGGCCAAGCGCGCGACCGCCAAGCGGGCGACCGCCAAGCGGGCGACCGCCAAGCGCGCGACCGCCAAGCGCGCGACGGCCAAGCGCGCGACCGCCAAGCGCGCCGGCGCAAAGAAGACCACGGCCCGCAAGACCACTGCGCGCAAGACCACGGCCCGTAAGACCACCGCGCGCAAGACCACGGCCCGCAAGCCTGCCGCCGCGCGCAAGACCACGGCCCGCAAGACCACTGCGCGTAAGACCACGGCCCGTAAGACCACCGCGCGCAAGCCCGCAGCTGCTCGCAAGGCAACTGCGCGCAAGCCGGTGACCCGCCGTCGCGTGGTTCGGGCAGTCGCCGCGCCAGCTGCGCCGGCACCTGCCACCACGACACCGAGCTGAGGCGCACAGCCTCGGCAGTCACCCTTTTGAGTAGTTGAAGAAGGCCTCCGGCCGGTGCCGGGGGCCCTTTTCATGCCATCCCACCTGGCTCACGCGGGATCGCGCGATGAGACCCTCAGGTGGAAAGGACGCGAGCCACCACGCCGGCGGCGCGCTCAGCTTGAGCGGTGTCCACGTTCAGATGAGTCACACAGCGGATCGTGCGCGGACCCATCGTGCTGACCAGCACGTTCTGCTCGCGCATCCGAGACACAAGCTCCGCCGCGGGTGCCTTTGTATCGAACGTGACGATGTTCGTCGGCACGGCCGGACGGCGCAAGGCCGCGCCTTGAGTCCCGCCAACGGCTTCGGCGATGATCCTCGCATTCACGTGATCCTGATCGAGCCGCGCGAGGTTGTGATCGAGGGCGTAGAGACCGGCCGCGGCGATGATTCCCGCCTGGCGCATGCCGCCGCCGAGACGCTTGCGCCAGCGCCGGACCGACTCCATCGTGAGTGTGTCGCCTGAGACCACGGACCCCACCGGTGCACCCAGACCCTTGCTGATGCATACCGTGACTGTGTCGCACTCCTCCACAAGATCGGCCGGCGTCACACTCAACGCCGCGGCAGCGTTGAACAGCCGTGCTCCGTCGCAGTGCACCCGAAGTCCCAAGCGGTGCGCTTCGCTCGCTGCGGCGTGAATCCGCGTCGTGTCGATGGCGCCGCCCCCTCGACGGTTGTGCGTATTCTCGATGCAGAGGAGGGTTGTGACGGGCTGATGAACGTCCGGTTGCCGGACCGCCGCTGCGACGGAGTCGGCGTCGGGGATGCCGTCGACGCTCTCCAGAACGCGGAGCTGGACACCGGCGATGAGTGCCGCACCACCAACCTCGTACATGAAGAGGTGCGCCTCCGCGTCGGCGATGACCTCATCGCCCGGGCGTGTCTGAGCTGCCACGCATGCTAGGTTTCCCATCGTGCCACTCGGGACGAACACACCCGCTTCCTTGCCGAGCCTACGCGCGATGTCCTCCTCGAGGTGGCGCACGGTGGGGTCCTCGCCCCACACGTCGTCACCGACCTCGGCATGGGCCATGGCCTGACGCATTCCCTCATCGGGAACGGTCAGCGTGTCACTCCGTAGGTCGACGGTGTCCGGTGCCGGCATTGCTCTCGTTGCGGGTCACCTGCGCATCGTGAAGCATCGACGGCACGGCGCGTGACGACGAGGCTCCTCGGACGGCGGCGGCCATGCAGGTCCGATCGCGTCCCAACCGCTTCGCCTCGTAGAGCGCTTCGTCGGCGAGGCCGAACAGATCTGACGCGCTGTCGGTGTCCTCGGGATACGCCGCCACGCCGACGCTGACGCTCAGGCGCACGGGCGGCCGGCCGGGAAGGTGGACGTCGGTGTGCGCGACTGCGCGGCGGATCTTCTCCGCGACGAGGAACGCCTCTCGTGCCGAGGTGTTCGGCATCAGCACCACGAACTCCTCGCCGCCATAGCGCGCGCTCAGATCCGCGCGACGGACGTTGCCGAGGACCGTGTGGGCGAACGTCGACAGTGCCACGTCGCCGGCGTGATGGCCATGCGTGTCGTTCAGCGCTTTGAAGTGGTCGATGTCGAGCATGAGGATCGCGAGCGGTGCTCCCAACCGCTCGGCGAGCGCCGCCTGTTGCCCGAGCGAGTCGATGAGGAAGCGATGGTTGTAGAGACCGGTGAGGTCATCGACACTCGCCTGGCGCTGCACCACCGCAAGAAATCGGTAGCGCTCCAGCGCCAGCGAGATCTGCTCCGCAGTCGATGCGACGAGGTCGGAGTCGCCACTGGTGAAAGCGCTGTCCTGACCGGCGACGGCAAGGACCCCGTACACGTGCTGCCCGAGGCGGAGCGGCGCGACACAGAACTCTCGGACCTCAAGGCTCGCCTCGGGCGCGGCCGGTGTCGCCCCGAGCGTGATGGCTCCGAGACCGCGGTGGCGATATCCCTCACCAAGTGGTCCATGCCCCTCGAGGAAACCGTCGACGGTGAGGCGACGGCCGCCATCACACACCGCGAACGGATCGCTCATCTCCGATCCGTTGACGACGATCATCGCCATGTCCACATCCATCGATCGGCGCATTTCCGCGCAGACGTTGGCAAGCGCCGCTTCGAGGGGCTGCGCGAGGCTGAGCTCCATGGCGACGGTTGCTCGACACGCGGTGATCCGCATGGTCGAGCGCACCTGCATGCGCATCGCTTCGAAACTTGCTCCGAGCCTGCCGATCTCATCGATGGACCCGGTGTGGACCGGCCGCTCGAAATCGCCGCGTCCCAGGGCTGTCACCGCAGTGTCGAGTCGGTGCAGCGGCCGGCGCAGATCGACCTGCACCACCACCACGATGAACAGCATCGCGACGAGGACCACCGCAAGCAGCAGCAGTATCGACTGCCATCCCACCGGCGGACCCGAGAATGGGGCCGCTGCAGCAAGGGTCAGCCCAGCTCCGATCGGGATCGCCGCAACGGCGAACTGGTGCGATTCGAGCGAGACGATTCCCGGTTGCGTGGGAAGCGCGCCGGCGAGCGCCGGGGTCAGCGACGTCACACCTCCCGCGATGGTGAGCGTCCGGCCATCGCGGATGAGCAGGACTCCGACGGGAGCCGCGGTCGTCGCGATGTTGCGATCGATGACATCGATGAAGGCAGTCGTCAGCGGGCGGGCGACAAACGCGGTCGCAGCGGTTCCAGGAACCTGCGATGCCGCCACCATCCACGCGCCGCCGCCCGACGTCATCGCGATGGTCGCTCCCGACAACCCTGCGCTCGCCAGGCTCGCCGCCGAGGCACCGCCGAGCCGGGTCGATCCGCGCACGGCGACAACAGCGCCGTCATCCTCCACAACCCCGAGCACATCGTCTGTGCCGATGACCGACGTGTCCTGGACCAGCGTGGCCTCAATCGCACTGGTGGAACCGATGTCGCCACCCGCGGCGATCTGCCGGCCAACGTCGGCGATGAACGTCGCCAGCGACGCCCGCTGGCCGTCGATGAGGTTCGAGGCGATCGACACGGTCTGAGCGATGCTGGTCTCAGCCTGGGCGCGCGCACTCGCCGCGGCGAGCATGAGGGGCACCACGGCGATCGTGGCTCCGGCGACGAAGATCACCGCGGCGAACTTCAGCGAAAACGACGCCCCTCGCCAGACGGCGCGAAACCAGCGCACCCCTCGCATCGACCTTCCTCAGTCCGAGCGACGAACCAGGACGAGCGAGACCACCGCAATGCTCGCGGCCACCAGCATCGACGACAGCGCGACGGTGTAGAGACCGCCCGGGAGGGTTTCGGGTGCACTCACGGGCCGTCCGGCAGGCGGGATCGTCAGCGCCGCCGGCGCGAGTACCGGCGGACGCGGTCCCGCAGCCGGCTCCTCACCAGGAGGCGGAGCCGGCGTCGTCAGCTTCGCCGGCGTCGACGAGCCCTTGGCGTGTGGAGCGGCGCCAGGAGAAACCTGAGGTCGCGCCGGCGGTGATGGCGCCAGGGTCGCCGGCGCGGCCGGCGCTGAGGGCGACGGAACGCAGCGGCGGTCATCCCCGTCCCGACCGTGGCTCCGTTCCTCGTCTCGATCACCATCGCGATCGTCAGCCCGGCGGTCCTTGCAATCGCGATCGGAGTCACCACGCTTGTCCTGGGACGCAGACAAGGTGGCATTGCGGCCGTTCGACGCCGCCCGGATACCAGCGGCCGACAGGTCCGTGGAAGCGAACAGGACTGAGAACAGCGACGTGCCCACAAGCAGCTTTACCAGGACGCGTCGGATCTGCAAGTCACCTCCGCGAGGATCCTACGGCCGCCTTCGGTGGGACTTGTGAATGAAATGTGACACTTTTCAGGTGCCCGTCGTCGTCATCAATTTCATCGATGGTGAGATCGTTCTCGCCGAGACCCCGGAGATCACTTTTGATCTCGCGATCCTCGACGCGGAGCTCCGGTCGATCAACCAGAACAGTGAGCGCGGGCTCTTTCCGGTCAGCGCCATCCGGCAGATCCTCGTGGGCGACCCGGAACCGGCTCCTCCGGAGGCCGAGGTGGCCACCTGGGATCGCGCCGCATTTCATTTCATCGACGGGCTCGTGATTCGCGCGTCGATTCGGTCCGACGCGCATCTCGGCCGTTATGGTGGCGTCTGGCGCATCGTCGAGCCTGGTTCAGCCGAGCTGCGCACCATCGCAGTCCCGTACGCAGCCCTCAAGGGCGTCTATCAGATCCGCCAGTGGGACAGCCGTCCCGCCAGCGAGCGCGACCCACACGCCGAGCTCGACCAGCTCGCCCGTGTCCTCGCGGAGCGCGAGCGCACCATCGCCGGGGGCGGGACCGTACCGACGCGACGCCCGCTGCTGTCGCGGTTGCGACGCCCGCCCGGTTCGGCCTGATCTCGGACCTGTCGCGCATCTGTCGACACGCCTGAACGGCCGAGGACCTCGTGGTACCGTCCCCGCTGTGACCACCACGCTGGTGCGTGGCGAGCCCGACGTCAGCGATGCTCCCCCTTCGCTGACAAGCCGCCTGCTCACCCCCAAAACGATCGCGTCCCTCGGCATCGCCGTCGTCATCGTCGGCGTGGCACTGTGGCGCGCGCCCATCGACTGGAGCGCGGCCTGGGACAACATCCGTCACGCCAATCCGTTCCTGTACCTCGGGGCGCTCGCCGTCTACTACGCATCCTTCGTGCTCCGTTCGCTCCGCTGGCACGTCCTCCTCGAGAATGCGGGGGAGAAGCGGCCATCCGGATCCCTCATCGGCATCGTGATCACATCGTTCTTCGTCAACTGCGTGGTGCCGGCGAAGATGGGCGACATCTATCGCGGCTACCTGGCCAAACAGAATCTGGACGTCCCGGTCAGCAAGGCACTCGGCACCATCATCGCCGAGCGAATCATCGACCTCATCGTGCTCATGTCGCTGCTCCTCGCGGCGGGTGCGGTCGTCTTCCGAACCAAGGCACCGGGCATCCTCGTCCCGTACGTCGTCGTCGGTGTCGTGGTCTGCCTCGCCGGCGTCGCAGTCATCCTGGTGATGCGGGCCGGTCGCGGGCAGCGATTCCTTCGCCACCTGCCGGAAGCGGTCTTCCACAGGTACGAGAGCCTCCGGCTCGGTACCGTCGACTCGTTTGCGCGCCTCCCCACCCTGCTCGTCCTCACCGTCCTCGTCTGGATGGCTGAGGGAGCGCGCCTCGGGCTCGTCGTGTTCTCACTGCACCTCGTCGGTGTCCATCTCGGCCCGTCGCAGTTCCTGCTCATCGCGCTGGTCGCAGCGCTGCTCACCACCGTTCCATTCCTCCCCGGCGGCCTGGGATTGGTGGAAGCGGGCATGATCGGCGTCCTCATCACCGTCGGTGGCGTCACCAACTCCGCCGCGGCGTCGATCACCCTCCTCGACCGGAGCATCAGCTACGGCAGCCTGATCGTGATCGGCTTCGTCATCTTCGTACTCACCCACGTGCACGTTCCCAAAGCACACCGAGTCGCAACCCAGGCGTGAGAGCGCTCGTCACCGGCGGCGCCGGCTTCATCGGTTCGCAGATCACCGACGCGCTGATTGATGCCGGTCATGAAGTCACCGTCATCGACGACCTCTCGCGTGGAAGGCGTGAGCAGGTGAATCACAGCGCGACGTTCGTCGAGCTGAACATCACCTCGCCCCGGCTCGGGAGTGCGTGTGCCGATGCACGCCCCGAGGTGGTGTTTCACGCGGCCGCACAGATCGATGTCCGGGCGTCGGTGCGCGACCCACTCCACGATGCCGACGTCAACGTGGTCGGTACCGTGAACGTCCTTCGCGCGGCGGTTGATGCCGGAGCGCGGCGGGTCGTGTTCTCCTCGAGTGGCGGGGCGATCTATGGCGACGCGGACGTCATCCCGACGCCCGAGGATCAGCCGTGCCTCCCCGAGTCACCATACGGCACCGCGAAGCTGTGTGCGGAAGCGTACGGCGGCACCTTCAGCCGTCAGGCGGGCCTCGAGTTCGTCGCCCTCCGATACGCCAACGTCTACGGGCCACGTCAGGACCCTCATGGTGAAGCCGGTGTTGTCGCCATCTTCGCGATCCGGTTGGTGCGCGGCGAGCCGGTGGTGATCAATGGCGATGGCACGCAGACTCGCGATTACGTGCACGTCCACGACGTGGTGCGCGCCAACCTGGCAGCGGTCCACGGCCCGGCTGGTGTGTACAACATCGGCACCGGCGTGGAGACTGACGTGAACACCCTGTACCGGATGCTTGCTGACGCAGCCGATGTGCGCGCGGATGCCGGGCACGGTCCCGCGAAACCCGGTGAACAGCGCCGATCATGCCTCGATACCGCCGGCACCCGTGAGCGTCTCGGCTGGAGTGCGACCATCGGTTTCAACGAGGGCGTCCGGTCCACGCTCGAGTACTTCCGGACGGCGAGTTAGCCGTCGAGCTGCGAGCGGGCACGCGCCAGATGGGCTGAGCCTCTGCTGCGCAGGGCGGTCCCGGCGTCGCGGAGCGCGTCATCGATTACGTAACGGGGTGCTTCCGCCAGTCGCGCCGACCAGATCAGCTCGTCAACGCTCAGCTCGAGCGCGGCCCGAGCATCGTCCAGGGCAGGTTCCACCGGCATCCCGGCGATTCGCTCCAGCGCCTGAGCACACCCGTCCAACCGCCGTCTGATAGCGTGCGGTGCACTGGCCTCGTCACCCGAACCGGGCGTGCCATCGAGCGCCGTCGCCGCCTCGGTCGCGGTCTCGAGCACAGCCACGAGCACGGCGCGCGGGTCCTCCTCAGTGGTCGCGCCGGATCCCATCATCCGGTAGGCCCCGAACAGGAACAGCACCACAACCAGCGCGGCGATGATGTAGATCGCCGTCACAGCCGGCCCCGGCGGCTACTTGTAGCGGAAGGTGATGCGCCCGCGCGAGAGATCGTATGGGCTCAACTCGACCCGAACCCGATCTCCGATGAGGATGCGGATGTAGAACTTGCGCATCTTCCCCGAGGTGTACGCGAGCACGTCCTGACCCGTCTGCAAGCGCACCTTGAACATCGCGTTGGGCAACGGCTCGACAACCGTTGCATCCATCTCGATGGTCTCTTCCTTGACGTCGACCTGGGCGGTGCCGTCGGTGACGTCCCGTCGACGGACGGGGCCGCGCCGGCGGGTACTGCCGGGACGGGGTGGGCGTCGTGCCAAACAGGGTCTCCTCGAAGCTGATCGGGCGGTTGGCGAGCGTATCACGGAGCCGTTCCCTGGTAACGTCATCTCGATGGTGGCCCAGGATCGATCTCCGTTCCTCGACGCGTTGCGCGAGCGCGTGCTCGTTTTCGACGGCGCGATGGGCACCAGCCTGCAGTCCGAAAACCCGGGTATCGACGATTTCGGCGGTGTCCGGCTGGAAGGCTGGATGGACGGCCTGGCCATCCACGCGCCGCAGATCGTGGAACGCGTGCATCGCAGCTTCCTCGACGCTGGGTGCGACGTCATCGAGACCTGCACCTTCCAGGCAACGCGCCCCCGCCTCGAGGAGTGGGGACAGGCTGATATCACCAGGGATCTGAATGTGTCGGCCGCGCGCCTTGCCCGGACGATCGCTGACGAATATGCTGCCGACGGCCGGCCGCGCTTCGTCGCCGGGAGCATGGGTCCGACCGGGTTCCTTCCTGCGTCGAGCGATCCGGCGATGAGCCGCCTCGGGTTCGCAGACCTGGTGCCGGTGTACCAGGAGCAAGCCGAAGCCCTCATCGAGGGCGGAGCGGACGTGCTGATCATCGAGACGCAGCAGGACATCCTCGAGACGAAAGCCGCCATCTTCGGCGCGCGTGCGGCAGCCGCGGCGGCCGGCCGCCCGGTGCCGATCATGACGACCGTATCGCTCGACGTCACCGGCCGGATGCTGCTCGGAACCGACGCTGCGGCGGTGCTCGCAATTCTGGAGGCGCTGCACGTCGACGTCATCGGTTTCAACTGCTCGACGGGTCCTGAGCACATGCGCGAACCCATCCGCTACATCACGTCGCACACCGCGCTGCCCGTCGCCTGCATTCCCAACGCGGGACTGCCGATCAACGTCGAGGGTCGCGCGCACTACCCGCTCGAACCGAAGCCGATGGCGACCGAGCTCGCGAGCTTCGTCAGTGACTACGGTGTCAGCGTCGTCGGCGGTTGTTGCGGATCGACACCGGAACACATTCGCGAGCTGGTCGCGCATGTCGGCGCAGGGTCGCGAGCGCACGTGACGCCGGACATCGAGCCCCGACTGGCGAGCAGCATGCATGCCATCGACCTGCGCCAGCAGCCCGCCCCGCTGCTCATCGGTGAGCGGGTCAACGCTCAGGGATCGCGCGCGATCAAGCGTCTCCTCCTGGCCGACGACTACGACGGCATCCTCGGCATCGCTCGCACGCAGGTGGAAGGCGGCGCGCATGCACTCGACCTGTGCGTCGCGGTCACCGAGCGCAGCGATGAGGCCGAGCAGATGCAGACGATCGTCAAGACACTGCAGATGAGCATCGACGCGCCACTGGTCATCGACAGCACCGACGCCGACGTCATCAAGGCGGCGCTCGAGGTGTATCCGGGTCGCGGCATCATCAACAGCGTCAACCTCGAGAACGGCCGGGTTCGTTGCGATGCCGTGCTGCCGTCGGTGCGCGACCACGGCGCCTGCGTGATCGCGTTGACGATCGACGAGCAGGGTATGGCGCGCACGGCGGACCGCAAGCTCGAGGTCGCACGCCGGATTCACGATCTGGCGCGTGACGACTTTGGGCTGACTCCCGACCAGTTGATCTTCGATGCGCTCACCTTCACTCTCGCGACCGGCGAGGCCGAATGGATCGATTCGGCGCACGAGACGATCGAAGGCATCCGCGCCATCAAACGCGAGTTGCCCGGTGTGCTCACCGTCCTGGGTGTGTCCAACGTCTCGTTCGGCCTTGCGCCGCATACGCGGCCGGTGCTGAACAGCGTCTTCCTGCACCACTGCGTCCAGGCCGGACTCGACGCCGCGATCATCAACCCGACGCACGTCGTCCCGTATGGAGAAATCGATCCGCAGGCTCGGCGCCTCGCCGAGGAACTTGTCTTCAACAGCACACCCGACGCGCTCACGCGGTTCATCGCGCATTTCGATGACGGTGCTTCGTCGGGCGGCGCGGGCCTGCCGGAGACCGCGGATCCCTATGAGGGAATGTCCACCGTGGAGCGTATCCATGCACAGATCCTCCACCGGCGCAAGGATGGCATCGAGGAGCAGATCGATCTCGCCTTGGGTGAGCTCGATGCGGTCACGGTTCTCAACACCGTGCTCCTACCGGCGATGAAGGATGTCGGTGACCGATTCGGTTCCGGTGAGCTCATCCTCCCTTTCGTGCTGCAGAGCGCCGAGGTGATGAAGCGAGCCGTCGCGCACCTGGAGCAATACCTCGAGAAGCGTGAGGGATACACCAAGGGGAAGGTCGTGCTCGCGACGGTGTACGGCGATGTCCACGACATCGGCAAGAACCTCGTCAACACCATCCTCAGCAACAACGGCTACACCGTGTTCGACCTCGGCAAGCAGGTGCCACTCAACACCATCATCGACAAAGCGCTCGAGGTCGATGCCGACGCCATTGGACTCTCTGCTCTGCTGGTGAGCACCAGCAAGCAGATGCCCGCGTGTGTCAAGGAGCTCGACGAGCGCGGCCTCAGCTATCCGCTGATCATCGGGGGTGCGGCGATCAACCGCGGATTCGGAAGACGCATCCTGTACATCGATCAGGAGCGCGCATACGAGCCCGGAGTCTTTTACTGCAAGGACGCGTTCGAAGGCCTGGAGACCATCGATCAGCTGCTCGACCCGGATCGTCACGACGCGCTGGTGACACGTGTCCATGACGAAGCGCGCGTGCACCGGATGCGCGAGCGCGAAAAGCTCGACCGTCGCAACGCGGCAGCAGCCGGCGCGCCCGCGCTGCTTGAGCGAAGCACCGTCCGGCGCAACGCTCCGATTCCGACGGTGCCGTTCTGGGGGGCGCGCGTGCTTCGCGACATTCCCGTCTGGGACGTCTACCCGTTCATCGATCGCAACTCGCTGTACAAGATGAGCTGGCAGTTCCGCGGTGTCCGCGACCCGGTCAAGTGGGACGAGCTGCTGCGCAGCGAGCTCGAGCCGCGCCTCCAGCGATCCATGGAGGAGGCGGTGCGCGATGGCTGGCTCCAGCTCGAAGCAGTCTATGGATACTGGCCGGCGCTCGCCGACGGCGACACCGTGATCGTCTACGACCCGGGCGACATCGACGCCGAGCTCGGACGGTTCACATTCCCGCGCCAGTCCGAACAGCATCGCCTCTGTCTCGCGGACTACATACGGCCCGCCGAGGATGCCGCCGACGGCGAGCGCGACGTCATCGCACTCCAAGTCGTGACCACAGGGCCGGGCGCATCAGAGCTCTCCAATCGCCTACAGGTCGACGGCTCCTACGACGACATGCTTCGCATCCACGGCTTCGCAACCCAGATGGCAGAAGCGACGGCGGAGTACGTCCACCATCGCATCCGCCGCGAGCTGCGCCTCGGCGAGGACCAGGGGCGCCGCTACTCATGGGGCTATCCATCCTGCCCCGACCTCGAGGACCACGAGACGCTGATGCGGATCGTCCCGGCGTCCGAGATCGGAGTGGCGCTCACCGAGGGGTATCAGTTCGTGCCCGAGCAGTCGACTGGCGCCATCGTGATGCATCACCCCGAGGCTCGGTACTTCGCCGTGTACGGTGGAGCCGCTGTCGAGGAAGACGCGCCGGGGGCACCGGAGCCCGTGCTCACCGCAGCCGGGATCCCCTGAGAGGTCGAGGCCGGCGCACTAGGGCGTGTATTGCTGGGCCAGGGTGACCGCGTAGTCGGACGTGTTGACTGAAACTCCTACAGCCATGCGGCTGCCAGTCGTGGTGCGCGGCGCGGAGGTGAGCGCACTGGAGCGCACTGCCGTTATTCCACGTAGCGCCGGATCCGGTCGTCCTCCTCACCGTGCTCCGCCTGATAGAGCCCGCAGGACTCGGGCTCGGAGACGCACGGCGGCACGGGATGACGGCCGGTGAACTTATGGGTCCGCCGGTCGACGTGGCAGTCAGCCTTGTAGCGAGTGAGCAGACCGAACGGACCCGCGCTCTCCTTGATGATCTGCTCGAGATATGGGCAGCGACGACCGCGCGGGCGAGATGGCGCCGACTGGCGCTGCGGCTCTGGCCGGCCGCGAGGTGGCGGCGGTGGTTCTGCTCGCATCGACCCCCCGAGTGTAGAACTCCTTACGGGGCGAGCATCGACTGGATGCGCGAGGCGAGTTCCTTGATCTTGAAGGGCTTCGCGAGCGTCTGGACGTTCCCGTACGCCTCGAGCTTCGGGGCGGTGGACGCATTCACCAGGGCGCTGACCACGAGCACCTTCGGATCGCTTCCGTGATCGGAGCGGATGCGCTCGAGGACCTGGGTCCCGGAGAGATCGCCGGGGAGCATCAGGTCGAGCAGAACGAGGTCCGGCTGGAACTCGACGAAGGCAGCAAGGCCCTCATCGCCGCTCTTCGCCACCTTCACCTCGTAGCCCTCCATCGTGCAGAGCAGGGATTCGATGTCGGCGAGCGCGTAATAGTCCTCGATGATCAGGACTTTCTTCATGGCGGTACTCGTCGCTGGACTCATTTGGGGTTCCGGCCGAATATAGCATGGGCATTTCTGCGATCCCTGGGGGGTGTGACCAACCCGTCACCGTGCAGCGCACCACCGGCACAACGGCGCCACAGCGGGGCTGAAATCAGATCGAGCGGTCGATGAGCGTGCCGGTTCCCAGGCCCCCACCACAGCACATCGTCTGCAGACCGTACCTGCCGTCACGCCGTTCCAGCTCGTGGAGCATCGTCGTCATGAGGCGCGCGCCGCTGGCACCGAGCGGATGGCCCAGGGCGATCGCGCCACCGTTGACGTTGACGTGATCCATGTTCGGGTGGTGCTCCTGCTCCCATGCGAGCACCACCGGCGCGAAAGCCTCGTTGACCTCGAAGAGGTCGATGTCGCCGATCTTGAGACCGGACCGCTCGAGCAGCTTGGTGGTCGCCGGGATCGGTCCGGTGAGCATCGTCACGGGGTCGACGCCGACGACGGTCTGAGCGGCGATCCGGGCGCGCGGCGTGACCCCGAGCGCGTTTGCACGCTCCAGCGACATGAGCAGAACGGCAGCGGCGCCATCGGTGATCTGCGAGCTATTGCCGGCGTGGAGGATGCCGTCCGGCTTGAACGCGGGGGGCAGGGCGGCGAGCGACTCGGCGGTGGTGTCCGGGCGGATCCCCTGGTCCTGGCTGATCACCCTGCCGTCGCCGTTGGCGCCGACGACCACGGGAGCGATCTCGCGGTCGAACCGGCCGTTGGCCTGAGCCTCGCCCGCGCGCTGCTGGGATCGTGCCGCGAATTCGTCAGCCTGCTCGCGTGTGATATGCCACATCTGCGCGATCATCTCGGCGGAGAGGCCCTGGGACACGAGGTTGTAGACCTCGAGCAGTTCTGGAGGAAACGGCATCCCCGGACCTTGAACGACGGTCGTTCCCATGGGCACGCGGCTCATGCTCTCGACGCCCGCGGCGATGGTGATGTCGCACACGCCTGATTGGATGAGGTTGGCGGCGAAGTGGATCGCCTGCTGCGACGAGCCGCACTGACGGTCGACGGTGGTGGCGGGTACCTCGATGGGAAACCCTGCGGCGAGGACCGCCTGGCGCCCGATGTTCACCGCCTGCTCACCGGTCTGGCTGACGCAACCAAAGATGACGTCGTCGATCATCGCGGGATCGATCCCGGCGCGACTCGTCACCTCGCGAAGCACGTGCGCCGCAAGGAGCACTGGATGCATATCGCAAAGATCGCCGTTGCGCTGGTTGCCCCGGCCCATCGGGGTTCGCACCGCTTCGATGATCACAACGTCAGTCATGGTTCCACCTGTGATTGTCGGGCCGCCAACCTTAGCAGCGGGAACCACATCATCCGCCGAAGCGATAGACCGTCTCGAGAACCGGCCGCGGCGCGGATGCGTCCAGCGCGTTTTCGGGTCCGCGCTCGGCGGCGACCAGCGTCCAGCCATCCGGCGGTATGGGGTCGCCTTGAGTCAGCACGATCACGTCGCCCAACGCCGGATGGCTCGCGAAAACAGCGGCCGCCGAGATCTCCTGCATCCCGAGCGCAGCCAGTCCGGGGGTTGCGTCATCGGTCTCCTGCTGGCTTGGCGGCGGCGGCAGGAGTGCGAAGAAGGCCTCGATGTACGGCTGGTCGAGGTTGTCGGACAAATAGACGCGATGCGAACCTGCGGCCTCGTGCGCGGCGGTGATGGCTGCCTGTTCGCCGGTGTCGAAGAACGGCGCTGCCCGATACGGATATGCGGCGTAGAGGTCGACGGTGAAGAAGACCGCCTGGGCCACCAGCGCCACGCCGAGCACGCCGGCAACGATGCGACCCTCGAGGACGCGGCCGATGAGCGCGGCCCGGATTCGGTCGGCTCCGAGGACGGCCAGGATCACCAGAAACGGGAGCATCCCCGACGAACGCAGCGCATGCGGGGTCCCGTTATTGGTGAGCGCTGCGGCGAGTGGAGCAAGCAGCAGGCAGGCGACGAGGAACCGGACAAACGGCTCGCGGCGGCGCTCCCAGCACGCAATGATCCCGGCGATCAGCAGCGGGGCCATGACCCAGAGCAGCATCCCGCCGATCTCGGTGTTCTGACGAGGGTTCGCGTCGCCCTGGAGGAACAGGAAGCTCGGGGTGAAGTAGGAGAGGTAGTTGGCAATGAAGCGTCCGACCACCACGCCGATCGGCGCTCCGTCCGACCAGATGCTGATCATCGCGAACCGGCCGGTGAGGGAGCCGGGGTTGAGGAGGTCGTAGATCGCGAGCACGACGTACCCCGCACCGATCGGGACGAGCGCGCGCCACCAGCCGCGTGTCCTCGCGACACCCCAGGCGACCGCCAGCGCAATGGCGATCAGGAGGACCTCGAGCCGCGCGGTCGTGTAGCCGTAGATGGACAGCGCGAGCAACACGCCGGCGATCCCGAACTGGCGTGACGCCGGCACCCGGCCCGACAGGCACCAGAGCGCGGCTGAAAGCAGCGCAACCCACGAAATCGTCTCGAAGCCCACCCGGCTCTCGATCACCAGCCATGGCGTGAACCCGGTGATCGCAAGGGCGCAGAGCGTGATCCAGCGTGACCCGGTCATCCGCCAAGCGGCTGCCGTCAGGAATCCGACGACCGCGAGACCGAGGAGCGCCGCGGGGAACCGCTCGACCGCGACCGTGAGGGGCACGAAGCGCACCAGCGCTGCCACCGCGTACACATAGATCGGGTTCTTGTATTCGCCAAACGCCTCGAAGAAGAGTGGGAGGTGGATCCCGTGTTCGTCGACGCCGTAGTGGGCGATCGTCCAGGCGTTGTAGCCGATCGATGCCTCGTCAACGTACAGCCCGGGGGGCGACGCGGAGAGGTCGATGAGGTTGCGGACAACCACGATCAGGGCGACGACGGCGATCGCGCCGGCCCAGAGCCGGCGGTGGAGGCGGGTTGCCTCCGGCTCAGCCTTCACGCACGCGCGGCGGCGACGAAGTCGACGAAGAGGCGCCGCGCCCAGTCGCGCTCGACGTAGAGCTCCTCAGGATGGCACTGGAGTCCCACCACGAATCGCCGCCCTGGATGCTCGACCGCCTCGACGAGCCCGTCGTGCGCGCGGGCCGTCACCACGAGGTCGCGGCCGAGATCGCGCAGGGCCTGGTGATGCATGCTGTTGACGTCGACGATCTGGGAACCGGCGATGGAATGCAGCCGCGACTGCGGGTTCACGTCGATGTTGTGGGTGAGCTCTTGCCGCGATCCGTCCTGGGAATGGTTGTGCTCGGTCGCGCCCTGCGTGCCGACGTCCTGCCACAGAGTCCCGCCGAGCGCGACATTGAGCACCTGTGCTCCGCGGCAGATCGCCAGCACCGGCTTGTCAGCTTCGAGCGCCCACCGGGCGAGCAGCATCTCGGCGCGGTCGAGTTCGCCGTCCACTTCGACCGCACAGTCCGCACGCGTCTCCTCGCCGTACAGCGCCGGCTCGACATCGGGACCACCGGGAAGGCACAGGCCGTCGCATAGATCGAAAAGCTCGCGCAGATGCGGCTCGGACAGCGATGAGCTGATCCCCATCGGCGTCGCGCCGGAAGTCTCCAGCGCATCGAAATACGCGCGGTTGCGCGCGAGGTCCGCGGGGAGTCCCTTCTCGTGCAGCACCCGCAAGGTGATGCCGATCAATGGCGATCGTGTCATGGCACGGCTCTTTCCGATGTGTCTATGACGTGAAGCTGAAACGACCGATGTGCAGCCAGGGTGACAGTACCCCGGATTCGCCCTCGCCGAGCTCGAGACGCCGCTCGCGGCTCACCTGGATCACATCGGCGAGCGCCTCGACGATGCTCTGCGTGAACCGGAGGTCCTTGACAGGACGGGTGATGCGGCCGTTCTCGATGAGGAATGTCCCCTCGCGGGTCATTCCTGTGATCACCGTGCGCAGGGGATGTACGTCGCGCACGTACCAGAACCTCGTGATGTAGAGGCCCCGCGATACCGAACCGATCATCTCCTGCCAGGAAGTGTCACCGGCGTCCATGGCGACGTGACGGGGGAGCGGTCCCCACGTATTGGGTTGGGGAAGCGAATGACCCGTCGAGGCGACGCCGTCGTGCAGAGCGGTCGGGGTGTCGTAGACGACCGCGGTACACACGCCCCTATCGATCATGGTGACCCGCTGCGTCGACACCCCCTCGTCGTCGAAGGGAAACGGGAAGATGTCGTTGGTCTTCGCGTCGTCGCAGATGGTGATCTTCTCGCTCATGAGCTTCTGGCCCAGGTGCATGAAGCTCCGGTGCTCCTGCACCGCCAGGGCGCTGAATCCAACCCACGCGAGGTGTTCGAGGAGGTCGGTGACGGCGTAGGGCGAGAGAACGACCTCGTACTCACCCGGACCGATCGGCGTTGCCCCCTGGTTTCGTTCGCAGGTATCCACGACCTCAACCGCAAGACCACCCACGTCGAGCGCATCGATGTCTGCCGAGTGCCGAGACGCATAGCCGGCGCCATCGTCGCCACGCACAACTGACACGAGGCTCGCCTGGGTCGAGGTCGCCGACCTGCGGACCCCGGCACTGTTGACGACCGCCGTTGTGGTGGTGGTCGTGCTCAGCGCACCATACGCCCGCAGGTGGTGCGCTCCGGCGGCCTCCGTGATCATCGAGACAAGTTCGGCACGATTCTGGGGAGTGGCCGCGTCGGTCGCCGCCGAATACGCGACGGGCTCGTTGGCGCCGTCCCCTGTGGGTCTGGGTAGTGATGAGACGTCCGATTCGGCGGTCACACGCCGGGAATCCTCAGCTGCCGCGAAGGCCAGCGCGACGGCACCGTCGCCGTGACCCCGCACCTCCCCGACGCCGGTGCGGCCCCCGTCGATCAGCCTCACCCTGATGTGGCGGAATCGCTCGCCGACGCTCTGATGGATCTCGTTGCCCGCAAATCGGGTCAGCTCGCTCCGCGAGTCGGTGATGACCACCTCAGCCTCCCCGCGCTCGAGGGAGGCGAGTGCCCCGTCCCCGATGCCGAGCAACTCGTCATCGCCGCTCATCGCGACGGCTCAACGCGAACATTGCGGAAGCGACAGGGCGCTGCGCCGTGGCCGACGTGCATCGACTGCGGAGGCTGGCCCTTGCCGCAGTTCACGACGCCATACATCTGCCACTCCGCGGGACCCGCCACCGCGTCGCACGATCCCCAGAACTCGGGCGTCTGACCGCTGTAGATCGGATTGCGCACCAGCCTGGTGCGTTTGCCGTCGATGATCTCCCAGCCGTTCTGGGTCCCGAACTGGAAGTTGAGGCGGCGATCGTCGATGCTCCACGACCGGTTGGTCTCGAGATATACCCCGTGCTCGGTGGTGGCGATCATCTCCTCGAGGCTCGAGCATCCCGGCTCGAGGTTGATGTTGGTCATGCGGATGATCGGCAGCCTCGACCACCCGTCAGCACGCATGGCGCCGTTGCTTACCTGGCCGATCGCCTCCGCGGTCTCGCGAGAGGAGAGGTAGCCGGTGAAGATGCCGCGGTCGACGAGCACCGTGCGCTGTGCTGCCACCCCCTCGTCATCCCAGCCGAAGGTGCCGAGCCCGGGCGCGCGGGTGGAGTCGGCGGTCATGGTCACGTGCTCGCTCCCGTAGCGGAATGACCCGAGCAGGTCAGGCGTCAGAAAGGACGTTCCCGCGTATGCGGCCTCGTGTCCCAGCACTCGGTCGAGCTCAGTGGGGTGGCCGCATGATTCGTGCACCTGAAGCGCGGCCTGGGTCGCATCGAGGATGACCGTCATGGTCCCCGACGGGCACTGAGCGGCGGTCAGCAACGCCACCGCCTCCTCGGCGACCCGCCCGGCGTTCCCGGGAAGGTCGAAGGCCTCCACCGCTTCCCATCCGGCGCAGACCTGGTGGCGCCCGAAGCTGTTTGGGAAGCTCCGCGTCTGCACCTCGTCATCGCTGGTGGCGGTGGCGTCGAGGCCGCCGCCGGATTCGATGATGGTCTGGTCGAGCTGCGCCCCCTCGGAGCTCGCGAAATGTCGCTGCTCGCGCACGAATTCGAGCGAGCACTCGCGGACCCGGATCTGGGGCAGGTGCGACATCGCCTCGTCGGTTCGGAGCAGCAGCCCCACCTTGTCGTCGAGCGAGACCCCGAAGGGGTCGCGGATGACGGGCGTCCGGTACTCGCCGACCAGCGGCGGTGCGGCAGCGAGACGCACGGGGGTGCGATTGACCCGCGATGAAGCTTTGGCGATATCGACCGCGTGGCGCGCGGTCTCCTCGATGCTCCCCGGGCTCAGATCGTCGACGCCCGCGAATCCCCAGGACCCGCCGGCGATGACCCGGATGCCGATCCCTTCGTCCTCGTAGAGCTCGACGGAAGCGACCACGCCGTTCTTGACGCTCAGCCGCTGCACCGTGCGATTGATGACTCGGCAATCGGCATAGGACGCGCCCGCGGCGGTCGCCGCATCGAGTGCCCGTTCGCTGAGATGACGCACGAGGCCGGAGTATACGGGCCGTCGCACCGCCGAACGTTCGGGCTAGCCGGCGCAGTCTCCGCCGACGCAGGACCACGCAGCGGCATTGAAATCAGGGACGAGGTCGTTCTGCTGGACGCCACGCAGGCTCGTGGAGTACGTATTCACGATCACCTGCTGGTAGAGGGGGATCGCCGGCAGCAAGGCGGCGAGGCGTTGATCGGCAAGTGCGTAGTCGCTCGCGCGAGCCGTGAGGTCGGCGCTGTTGTGAGCGAGATCCATGTCCTTGTCGAGCAGTGAGTCGTTGAGGCCGCTGAAGTTCATGCCCACCCCGAGGTTCGCGCTGGAAGCAATGGCATCCTTGTTGAGACAGGCCCCGCCACAGTCACCGTGCCAGATCGAGGAGTACGTGTCCGGCTCGCCCGGAATGCCGAGCGCAACCGTGTAGAGCGCCATGTCGAACGCATGCGTCGCGAGCGGACCGCCATCGGTGAATGCGCCGAAGAACCGCGCCGCGGGAACATTCGGCGTGAAGGCGGCCGGTACGTTGATGCCGATCTTGGCGAGATCACTCCGGATCATCGACTCCACCGTGACCCGCACGGGATCGTCGCTGGTGGTACCGAGGTTGACCACGATGCAGGTGCCATCCTTGGCGGCGCGAAAGCTCTGCCCGTCCGGGGCGGCGCCACACTTGGTGCTGCGTGTGTCGCCGGCCGTGTCGAGCATAGTGTTCGCCGTCGCCGGGTCGAAGCCTGTGGTGGGGACGGAAGCGCTGTCGAGAAAGCTCGCGCCGAGGTTCATCCACGAGTCTGCCGGCACGGTGGTGACCCCGGGCGCGACCGCCTTGACGATCGCCTGCCTGTCGATGCCGAGGAGGATCGCCCTGCGGATCGTCGCGTCCGCGGTGTCCTCGTTCTCGGTGACCGCGGGGTTGTCGCACAGGCCGCCGTCGGTGGCGCAGAGATTGAACGTGAGCACCTCGGCGCCGGATCCCAGTACCGGGTCGACGGTCAGCGGCACCGTATGGGCACGCACAGCTGCGCTCAGGGACGCAAGCGCCGCCAGACCAAGATTCAGGCCAACCTGGACCGCGCCGGAGCGCACGTCCTTCTCCTCGGTCGCGAGGTCGGGCTCGATTCTGAAGATGATCTTGTCGAGATGGGCCCGGGCCGCCGGATTCCAGTAGTTGGGATTGCGAACAAGCACCACCTGAGTTCCGCGGGTGTTGCTCGACATCACGAACGGTCCGGTGCCGTCGAGCACGGTGCTCAGCGATGCGGTGCCCTTGAACGCCGCCGGGTTGCCCGACCCCTTGGTGAGATCGAAGCTGCTCGGCGTCGCCGCCACATCGCCACCGGCCGCGAACACCGGGTCGAGCACCGCGGCCGGAAGGATTCCATCGACGCCGCTGCCGAGAGCGAGGTAGGGGCCGTACTGGGACTTGAAGTCGACGACCGCGGTGTACCGGTCCTGTTCGGTGCACTTGATCACCTGGTCCCACCCGACGGTGGACACCTGCGGCGACGGACTGGGCTTGCCCAGCGCGCCGTACGCGAGCCAGTGGAGCTGGAAGGTGTCGCAGACGTCATGGGACGTCAGGTCGCTGCCGTCGTCCCATCGCACGCCCTGCCTGACATGCCAGGTCACGCACATCGCAGCGGCCTTGTCGGCGCACCCACTCGTCTGGACCCCGCCGTCGGCAACGGTCGGGACCGAGGTCGCGAGGTCGGGGCTCCAGTAGTCGGCTTCGGACGTCGTGGTCGTGGTTGCCGTGGTTGAGCGGTACCAGAGCAGACCCTCCTCGACAGGCGCGGCGATCGCGCCCGCAAAGTCGAGGTGACCGGTGATCCCGGCGTCGAGCAGCGACGTTGGCGCCTGCCAGACCCCGACCGTCAGGGTGCCGCCCGCTGTCGCGGTGCCACCGGGCGCGCCGGTGGGCGATTTCGCGGAGGGTGAGGATGTACAGCCGGCGAGCAGCACCGCAAGCACGGTGACGAGCGGCGTGACCGGACGCCACCACGTGCGCCTCGAGGGCATGAGTCGGGAGCCTGCGACATACACGAGCGTGCATTGTGCCCCGCCCGTATAGTGGAACCGGAGTGGTCGATGGGTTAATGGGGATCTTCGCGGTACCGGTGGACCCTGGAGACATGCCATGAGGATCGGCCGCGGGAGACAGCCGCGCAGGCGCGACCCGAGGCGGCGATTTCGCAATCGCCTGCTCGTGGGCATGGTCGGGGTCGCGCTGCTGCCACTGGTCGCCTTCGCGGTGCTCGCGGTTTTCGAGCTCGACGCCGTTGCCAAGAGCACCGCCAACGCGACCGAAGCGGCGATCCTCGCGCGCCAGCAGATGCTGACTGATACGCAACTCGACAGTCGCGCGTCGTCGCTCGACAACAGCATGAGTTTGATCGACAGCGCCGTGCAGGAGGGGCTTGGAGGCGCGCTCACCAAGGCACTCGCGGCCGTCCCCAAAGGGGCGACAGCACCGGCACTCAGGTTGGCACAACTCGGCCCCTCCTTCCAGTACGCCGTCACCACCGGGAGCGCAGCGAGCACGCTGATCCTGCCCGACGGCCAGATCAACGACGTCGCCTTCATCAGAGCCAGCGACAGCCCGACCGTCGTCGCGCAGGTGACGAGCATCCTCAAGATCAACCCCGCCATCGGCACGGTGTGGTTCACGGACACCAAGACCGGCGCGATCCGGGCGTATCCCAGCTTCGATCCAACCACCCAGCCCTACGACCCGGTCCTCCGAGCCAAGGTGCTCTCGGAATCCGAAGGCGGCATCCCCGCTGCCAGCGCACCCAACGTCTGGGTCCAACCAGGCGCCCCCGGGCGGAGTACCGACGGGCCGTTCTGGTCGGATCCGTACCCGCTGCTCGCAGACGGCACAGCGGGAGTCAGCGCGTGGTACCAGGACCCCTCGTCGATACAGGTGGGAGTCGACGTGTCCGTGTCGAAGCTCCTCGGATCCACACTGCTCGCGGCCGCGACGGCGACCGTGGATCCTCTTCTGATCAGCGCGACCGGGACGGTCCTGTACGGGGCTTCTCAGGCACACGCGGATTTTCCCGGCGCGGCGTTTGGTGCACAGTTCACCACGCCGCAGCCCGGGTTGTCGAACTCGATCCGCCACATGTGGGCAACCGGCGCCACCTCTGACACCCCGATGACCGCGACCTTCGCCAAGGTCAGGACCGACCTCTTCACCTCGCCGGTCTTCAGTGGCCACTGGATCATCGTCAACCCGGTGCCGGTGAACGCACTGGAGCCCAACCTCCTCGCGCTGACGCTCGGCGTCAATGACAGCGTCCACCGCCTGTTCCCGGTGACCGTGCTTCCGGTACTCATCCTGCTCGTGGGTCTCGCGTTCATCGCCACCACGCTGCTGTCACGCCGGATGTATCTCCCGGTGCAGGCCCTCACCGACCACGCGGTCCTCGAGGAGCGTACGCGCCTGGCGCGCGAGATCCACGACACGCTCGCCCAGCAGCTGACCGGCATCGTGCTGGAACTGGAGGCCGCCGACACGCTGCTGGATCGCGGCTCGGAGCGACGTGCGAAGACTTCTGTGGAGAAGGCCCGAGAGCTTGCTCGAGGGGCATTGCAGGAGGCACGGCGTTCGGTGTGGAACCTGCGTCCGGCCCCGCTCTCCGCCACTGGCCTCGTTGCCGCTATCGGCCACGAGGTCGAGGCCTGGGAGGAACGCACGGGGATCCCGGCGCGGTTCAGAGCGCGCGCCGTGCCCCAGCACTCGCCGCTGTCGCCCACGGCTGAGGTCGCGCTGCTTCGCATCGGCCAGGAGGCCCTCTCCAACGCCGCCCGGCATGGCAAACCCGAGCATGTCGACGTCGAGCTGCGAACGCATGCGCAGGAGTTGATCCTCTCGATCCGCGACGACGGGGTCGGCTTCGATCCGTCGGCGACCGCGCCGCGCGAGGACTGTTTCGGCCTTGACGGCATGGCCGAACGGGCGCGCAACGCCGGGGGAACGCTGACCGTGGTGAGTGCTCCCGGTCAGGGGACCACCGTCACCACCAGGCTTCCATTCACCGAGGCTGCGGTCGAAGCGGTCAGCGCATGATCAGCGTCCTGGTGGCCGACGACCATCCGGTGGTCCGCGACGGCCTCTGCACGATGCTCGAGCTCGAACCGGACATTAAGGTTGTGGGCAGAGCCTCCGACGGCGCCGAGGCTGTGGAGCAAGCGCGACGGACTCACCCCGACGTGATCCTGCTCGACGTCCAGATGCCGGTGATGGACGGCATCGAGGCGCTTCGCAAGATCCGTGCTCGTGACCCCGAAGCCCGGGTGATCGTTCTGACCACCTACCGCAACGAGGACTACATCTTTCCCTCGCTCAAGGCCGGAGCGCTCGGCTACCTGCTCAAGGATGCAACCCGCGAGGAGCTTGCCGGCGCCATCCGAGCGGTTGCGGCCGGCGAATCACTCCTCGATCCGCAGCTGGTCAGCGCGGCGGCGGAGAAGATGCCGTCGATCACCCGCCGCGAACGCGACGTGCTCCGGCTCATGGCCGACGGCAAGAACAATGCGGAGATCGCGGTGCTGCTCTTCCTCAGCGAGAACACCGTGAAGACGCACGTGAGCAACATCCTCGAGAAGCTCGGCTGCAAGGATCGCGCAGCCGCGGTGTTGCTCGCCTGGAGACGCCACATCATCTAGGCGCCCATAGACTGTCGCAGCAATGGATTCTGTTGGCGTTGGCATGCTGGGGCTGGGTACGGTCGGGTCCGCCGTCGCCAGGCGGCTCATCAGCGAGTGGGAATTGCTCGGCGAACGCGCCGGTGCAACGCCTGTACTGCGCTGCGTCGCCGTGCGCGACATCTCGCGGCCTCGTGACGTCGATCTGAAGAACGCCAGGCTATTCGCCAGTCCTCAGGACGTCATCGCCGATCCGGATGTTGCGATCGTCATCGAGGTGATGGGCGGCACCGACCCCGCAGCCGCGCTGATCGAGTCCGCCCTGCGCGCCGGCAAGACCGTCGTGACCGCCAACAAAGCCGTCATCGCGGGGTCGGGCCCGCGCCTGGCCGCGGTCGCCGCGGAGCACGGCGCTCGCCTGTATTACGAGGCGAGTGTCGGGGCGGGCTTGCCGATCGTCGCGCTGCTGCGGAGGAGCCTGCTCGCTGATCGCATCGCGTCGCTCGACGGCGTGATCAACGGCACCACCAACGCCATCCTGACCCGGATGCGCTCGCCCGGTGTGAGCTTTGCGAGCGCGCTCACCGAAGCGCAGCGCCGCGGTTTCGCCGAGGCGGACCCATCACTCGACGTGGACGGCTGGGACGCAGTGCAGAAGCTCGTGATCCTTGCGTGGCTTGCCTTCGACGTCTCGATCGCCCCCGAGGTGGTGGATCGCGTCGGCATCCGGGACGTGGCCGGGGCCGACGTTGGCGCCCTTGCCCGGCTCGGCTACCGCGTGCGCCTGCTCGCTCACGCCGAACGCGCCTCCAACGGCGCTGTCCATCTCCGCGTCCGGCCGACCGCCGTGGGCGCGGGACACCTCCTCCACGATGTCGATGATGCTGACAACGCTGTCATCATCTCGAGCGACCTCGCGGCAACGGTGATGCTCCGAGGGCTCGGTGCGGGGGGCGATTCGACGGCGAGCGCGGTGTTGAGCGACCTGATCACGGCCGTCCGGGAACGGGGCGCTCAGCGCGAGTTCAGCAGCGCTCCGCGCGTCGATCCGCCCCCGCTCGGCGACGAGGACATCGAAGTCGCCGGGTACGTCCGGGTTCGCCTCTCCGCAGAAGCGGATGCGCGCGCGCTCGTCATCCAGGCGATCGAGGACCGCGGCCTCGCCGTTGACGCGGCGGTCGATCTCGCTGACTCGGAGCTGATCGTCCTCACCGGTGTGGCGCCGCGGGCCGTTCACGATGGTGCACTCGTGACCCTGGACACGCTGACCTCCGTCGACGAGATCCTCGGCGCCCTCGACCGGGTCGAGGCGTAGGCGGTACCCATGACCGTCCGCGCCCGCGGTGTCATCGCCCGCTGGGGAGACCGGCTCGCGCTCTCTCCTCGCGCGCCACACATCACTCTCGGCGAAGGCGACACGCCCTGCGTCGAATCGTTGACCATCGGCCCGGGGCTCGGGCTCGCCTCGTTGCATTTCAAGCTCGAGGGGCTGAATCCGACCGGCTCGTTCAAGGACCGGGGCATGGTGGTCGCGGTCGCCGCCGCCCTGCACGAGGGGAGCCGGGCGATCATCTGCGCGTCGACGGGGAACACCAGCGCGTCGGCAGCGGCGTATGGCGGGCGCTTCGGTCTGCGCACCGTCGTCGTGGTTCCCGGCGGACACATCGCCTCCGGAAAGCTCGTCCAGGCGCGGGTTCACGGGGCGACGGTGGTGAGCATCAGAGGCGGGTTCGACGTCGCCCTCCGGATCGTCCGCGAGCTGTGCGAGCGACACCCGGTCACCTTGGTCAACAGCGTGAACCCGAACCGGATCGAGGGTCAGAAGACGGCAGCGTTCGAGATCGTCGATGAGCTCGGTGATGCGCCCGACGTGCTGGCGCTCCCCGTCGGGAACGCGGGCAACATCACCGCGTATTGGCGCGGCTTTCGGGAGGATCACCGCGATGGACGAGCGAGCCGTCTGCCCCGGATGTTCGGAGGCCAGGCGGCGGGCGCCGCGCCGCTCGTCCTCGGACGGCCGGTCGACGATCCGCAGACGGTCGCGAGCGCCATCCGGATCGGCAACCCGGCGTCATGGCACGGAGCGGTCGAGGCACGCGACGAGTCGGAGGGGATGATCGCCGCGGTCGAGGACGACGCCATTCTCGATGCGCAGCGACGGCTGGCTCGGCTCGAAGGCATCTTCTGCGAGCCTGCATCGGCCGCGTCACTGGCCGTGCTGGAGCGCGCCATCGCCGAAGGTGCGGTCGCGCCAGGGACGCATGCGGTCTGCGTGCTCACGGGCAACGGGCTGAAGGATCCTGGTGCGGTCGAGCCCGCGCTGGCTCCGATTCTCGAGGTTCCCCCCGACGCCGGCGCGCTGGCGCACGCGATCGAGGTCTGACCGGGTGCGCGTCCGCGTCGCCGTTCCGGCGAGTGTCGCCAATCTCGGACCGGGGTTCGACATGCTCGCCTTGGCGCTCCAGCTGCAGAACGACGTCCGCGCTGAGCAGCGACCCGGCGCGCTCACCATCGACTCCGGGTCCGACGCGCCGGCCGAGCTCAACGATCCCGAACGCAACCTCGTCACCGCCGCCTACGCCCAATCGTGTGCCGCGCTCGGCGTTCCGGCCACGGGGGTTCACTTCACCTGTGTGAACCGGATCCCAATCGGGCGCGGCCTGGGATCGAGCGCGGCGGCCTCGCTCTCGGGTGTTCTCGTGGCCACGGCGCTGCACCAGGCGCCATGGGATGAGAACGCCGTGCTCGACCGCGTCAGCGCGCTCGAAGGACATCGCGACAACGCGGCGGCAGCCCTGCTCGGCGGACTTGCGATCTGTGCCCCGGGCGCACCCGCGGTCCGGCTGTCGGTCTCCGACGACCTCCGCGCCGTGCTCTTCATTCCCGAGTTGCCCTTCACAACCAGCGAATCGCGCCAGGTTGTCCCAACCACGTTCAGCCGGGAGGACGCGATCTTCAACGCGAGCCGATGCGCCCTGCTGGTCCGCGCGCTTGCTTTGGGCGATCATCCTGCCCTCGGCGTCGCCATGCAGGATCGCTGGCACCAGGACGCACGCTTTGCGCTCATGACCGGAGCGCGTGAGATCGTCGCCGCCGCCAACGCCGCCGGTGCATCCGGCGCCGCCCTTGCGGGTGCCGGCCCCTCGGTCGTCGCCCTCACCCCACTCGACCCCGAGCCCGTCGTCGCGGCCATGTCCGGGGCGGCTGCGAGCGCCGGCGTGCGCGGACAGACGATGGTCCTCTCGCCGCGCAACTACGGCACCAGGGTGGACGTCTCGCCGTGACCCGCGTCGTCCAGAAGTACGGAGGATCGAGCGTGGCGACCCCGATGCAGCTGCGCCGCGTGGCGCGGCGCATTCGCGAGTCGCTCGAGGCGGGATCCGAGGTTGTGGTCGTGGTCAGCGCAATGGGCGACACGACCGATGAGCTCATCGCGCTGGCGCATCGCGTGACCGGCGACCCGCCGTCGCGTGAGATGGACATGCTGCTCAGCAGCGGCGAGACCATCACCGCGCCCCTGCTGGCGATGGCCCTGCATGCCGCGGGCACACCGGCCATCTCGCTCACGGGCGCGCAGGCGGGCATTCGCACCAGCAGGGCACACCGGACCGCGCGGATCGTCGACATCGTCCCGCAGCGAGTGCTCGACGAGCTCGAGCACGGCAACGTGGTGGTGGTCGCCGGGTTCCAGGGCGCAACCGAGGACATGGACGTGACCACCCTCGGGCGCGGCGGGTCCGACACCACCGCCGTTGCGCTTGCGGTGGCGATCGGGGCCGATCACTGCGAGATCTTCACCGACGTCCCTGGGGTGCACACCGCCGACCCGCGGATCGTTCCCAATGCGCGGGTGATCCCGTCGATCGACTACGACGAGATGCTCGAGCTCGCCTCAGCGGGAGCGCGGGTGATGCATCCGCGCGCAGTCGAGATCGGCGAGGCCTACTCGATGGAGATCCGCGTTCGATCCACGTTCGACAAGGAACCGGGGACAATCATCGCGAAGCAGGACCGCATGGAAATCCGCCAGAAGGTGCGCGCCATAGCGCACGAGACCGATGTCGCAAAGGTGACGCTCCTTCGCGTCCCGGATCAGCCGGGCGTTGCCGCGTCCATCTTCGGACCATTCGGTGAGGCGGGGATCGACATCGACATCGTGCTCCAGAACGTCAGCCACGACGGCACCACGGACCTGAGCTTCACCATTGCCGAGTCGCATCTGCCCAAGGCCCGCCGGATGCTGGCGTCGGTGGCGAAGAGCGTCCACGCGCAGGGATATACCGCCACGGCCGGCGTCGCCAAAGTCACCGTCATCGGGAGCGGGCTCAAGGGGACGCCGGGCATCTACGCCAAGATCTTTCGTGCGCTCGCCGACGCGGATATCAACATCCAGATGATCGCCACCAGCGAGATTCACGTCACCTGCATCATCGATCGTCCGCGCGTCCGCGACGCCGTTCGCGCATTGCATACCGCGTTCGAGCTGGAAAGGATTTGAGCCTCAGTGTCGGCATCGTCGGACTGCCCAACGCCGGCAAATCGACGCTGTTCAACGCGATGACCCAGGCCGGCGCGGCCGTCGGCAACTATCCCTTCACGACGATCGAGCCGAACACGGGCGTGGTCCCCGTTTCGGATTCGCGTCTCGACCGGCTCGCCGCGCTCTTCCAGCCCCCCAAGGTGATCCCGGCGACGGTCACCTTCACCGACATCGCAGGGCTCGTCCGTGGCGCGAGCCGCGGCGAGGGACTCGGCAACCGCTTTCTCGGACATATCCGCGAAGCCGACGCGACCGCGCTGGTGGTTCGAGCGTTCGAGGATCCAGACGTCACCCACACCGAGGGCGGTGTCGACCCGATCCGCGACATCGACGTGCTCGAACTCGAGTTGCAGCTCGCGGATCTCGAAACCGTGACCCGACGGCTGGAGCGCACGGAGAAGACTTCTCGGCTGCAGAAGGAGAAGGAGCCGGAGCTGATCGATCTCCTGCGCCGAGTTCAGCAGCATCTCGACCGCGGAATGCCGGTGCGGACCATGTCGCTGAATCCCGAAGAGCAGTCGATGTTGCGGGAGTTCTGGTTGCTGACGGGAAAACCACTGATGGTTGTCGTCAACGTCGCGGAGGCGGCGGCGCAGGACCCGGTCCCGAAGGAGATCATCGAGCGAGCGTCGCTTGCGGGTGGTGACGCCATCGCTGTCTCGGCGCGCATCGAGAACGACATCGCCGAGCTCGAGGCGGCCGACCGCGAGGCATTTCTGCACGACCTCGGCCTCGAGGAGCCCGGCCTGTACCGGGTGGCGCGGAGCGCGTACCGATTGCTCCGGCTCATCACCTTCTTCACCGCGGGCGACACCGAGGTGCGCGCCTGGAATCTCCGGGAGGGCGAGACTGCGCTCGACGCTGCGGCGAGCATCCACACCGACATTGCCCGCGGGTTCATCCGCGCCGAGGTGACAAGCGCCGAGGAGCTCCTCGATGCGGGCTCGTACGCGGTGCTGCGCGAGCGGGGCAAACAGCGACTCGAGGGACGCGACTACGTCATGCGCGACGGCGACGTCATCCACGTGCGATTCAATGTCTGAGGGAATGGGCACTGCGACCCAGCGCCAGCTCGAGTTGATCATCGACGCACCGGCGCCAGGGGAGGAGAACATGCGTCGCGACGTGGAGCTGCTCGATGCGTGCGCGCGCGGCGACATCCCTGGCGCAGTGCGCCTCTACGGTTTCGAGCCTGCGTGCTTGAGCCTCGGGCGGATGCAACCGGTCGACGATGTCGACCTTGACGCGTGCTTTCGCGACGGTGTCGACATTGTTCGGCGCCCGAGCGGGGGCCGCGCAGTGCTCCACGACCAGGAGGTGACCTACGCGGTGGTGTGCCGCGCGACCGATCCGGTTTTCGGCGGACGCGTTCTGCAGTCCTGCTCCCGCATCCACCAGGCCATCTCGAGAGGACTCGAGATGCTCGGCGTGCATGCCATCCCTCGCGCGATGCCCGCAAACCTCCGGCGTGACGCCCGCGAGGGGGCCACGGTCGCGGACTGCTTCGCGCGGCCGGCGGCGCACGAGCTGCTCGACGACAGGGGTCGGAAGCTCGTCGGCAGCGCCCAGGCGAGGCGAGCGGGTGCGCTCCTCCAGCACGGCTCGGTCCTCCTCGAGCCACCTCACGCGGCGGCATACCTGCGCGGGAGTGCGGTGGAGACCCTCGGAGGGGTCGGCGTCCGCGAGCTGCTCGGTCGTCCGGTCAGCCGCGCCGAGCTCCTCGCCGCGCTCGCAGCCGGGTTCCGCGAGGCTCTGGAGCAGCTGCCGCCGCCATTGAATACCACCGCATGATGTGCTAGCGTTCGGCACAGGCCACAAGATGTAGGGCTGCACCCCTTACTTCAAGGCTCGTCGGGCAGCGGGCGCCGGGCTTCACCACCGCTCAGGCCATGGCTCCAATCGTGGCCATCTCATCCGGAGGCCCGCTGCCTGCCCCGTCATGGTGCTGCTATCGCGGAGCGTGCTCCGTTGCCGGGTCGGGCGCTCACCCCCCTGATACGCTTCGATGAGTTCATGGCCAAGAAGACCCGAAAGCAAAAACAGCGAACAGCGACGCGACGCCCTGGGGCATCCGCTCCGGCTTCGCCCGGCACGGCCGTGCGCCAGGCCACCGCACCGGCGCCGGCGAGCCCTCGTCCGGCGCAGGCCCAGGTCCTGCCGGATACATTGCTGCCGCTCCCAGCCGCCGACCTCGACATCGAGTCCGAGCCGGTCGACGAAGCACGCGATGAGCAACCGGCCGCCGCCGACAGTTCGGCACGCCGGCGTGTGCAGCGGGTCAATCCCGCAGCCCAGCCTCGCGTCATCAGAGGCCAGGTGAGCGCAGCCGCCCTGTTCCAGCCGCTCGACAGCGATGATGCCGCGATCCCGTTCGACCGAGTGCCCTATGTGCCTCGGGATCTGCGGCGGGTTGCGATCATGGCCTCGCTCATGGTCGTGCTCATCCTCGTCGCAGCGATCGTTGTGACGCGCATCAATCCGTGAGCGGCGAGACACGCGCGTGCGAGTGATCCTCTATACAGGCAAGGGTGGCGTCGGCAAGACGACCGTTGCTGCGGCAACCGCCGTCAAGTGCGCGGGCATGGGACTCAAGACGCTGGTGATCAGCACCGACGCGGCACACAGCCTCGGCGACAGCGTCGACCAGGAGATCGGTGACCAGCCGACCCAGCTTGCGCCGCATCTCTGGGGGCAGGAGGTCAATGCGCTCCACGAGCTCGAGGAACACTGGGACCGCATCCACATCTACCTGACGTCGCTCTTCGCGTCGCAGGGTGTCGACGACATCGTCGCCGAGGAGATGGCGTCGCCTCCCGGTATGGAGGAGGTCGCGAGCCTCATGTGGATCAAGAAGCACAAGCGCGAGGGCAAGTTCGACGTGCTCATCGTGGACTGCGCACCCACCGGTGAAACCCTGCAACTGCTTGCGTTTCCTGACGTTGCCAAGTGGTACCTGGATCGCATCTTCCCGATCCACAGGATGATGAACAAGGTTGCACGCCCGGTCATGCAGCCCTTCATCAACATCCCGCTGCCGAGCGACGAGATCTTCAGCAACGTCAAGGACCTTCTCCTCGATCTCGAGGGGATGAAGAAGATCCTCGGCGATCCCAAAGTGTGCACGACCCGGATCGTGCTCAACCTCGAGAAGATGGTGGTCAAGGAAGCGCAGCGAGCATTCACCTACCTGAGCCTGTACGACTACCTCACGGACCTCATCGTCGTGAACCGCGTCCTCCCTCCAGAGGTCACCGACAGCTACTTCGATTCATGGCGCGAGGCCCAGCAGCGCTACGCGGTGATGGTGGAGAGCGCCTTCTCACCCATCCCGACGCTGCAGACCAAGTTGTTCGATCACGAGATCGTCGGTCTCGAGTCACTCGCCGAGATGGGCGAGTCGATCTACGGCGACCGTGATCCCTCGCAGATCTTCTATCACGCCGTGCCGCAGCGCATTCGCAAGGTGGGCGACACCTATGAGCTCCAGCTGCACCTTCCGTTCGTCGGCAAGGAGGACGTCGACATCAAGCACCGTGAGGGCGAGCTCTTCGTCAGTGTCGGTCCGTACAAGCGTGAGATCTCACTGCCGCGGGTGCTCAACGGCAAACGCGTGACCAGAGGCCGCATCGAAGACGGAATGCTCTCAGTCACCTTCTCGAATCGACGCCCATGACCGATGCGTGCCGCGGCTGCCCCACGCGTCTCATCGATGAGGCATCTCGTGTCCTCGGGACATCGTTCGGAGACCTCGTCCCCCCCGAGGCGCAGCGGCATCTGCTCATCGCGCAGCGCGAGCTGCTGCTTGCCGTGGCGGCGATCATCGAGCACCACACACGGCAACAGCCGGAATCCACCGAGCCTCCGACCCGTGGCCGGAGACGATCGCGGAGCGGAACAGAGCGCTCGCGGCGGCCGTCGCGGGTCGAGCTCGAGTAGCCGGCGCCGGGTGACCACTCCCGGTACCTACCTGGCGATCGTTCTCTACACATTGCCGGGCTTCGTGTTCGGATCGGTGATCCACGAGCTCAGCCACAACGCGGTGGCGTTGCGCTGCGGCGATCCAACCCCACGACGGGACGGCCGCATGACTCTCGACCCCCGTCGCAACCTTGAGCCGTTGGGCTGCCTTGCGATGCTCGTTGCCGGGGTCGGCTGGGGGCGGCCTGTCAGGCTCGACCCTCTGTATCTCCGTGACGGCCGGCAGCGCGCGGCGGTTGCGGCGGCAGGACCGCTGGCGCACCTGGTTGTCGCTGCGGTCTTCGCCGGAGCGCTGCGTGTCGAACTCCTCGAATCGGGCATCGACGCGTCAGGTTTCGTGGTCCTAGCGCAGTTCACCCTCCAGGGCATCATCCTCGGCGTGCTGCTGCAGGGGTTTCTCGTCAACATCGCGCTCTTCGTCATCAACGCGCTGCCGATTCCGGGGCTGGACGGCTACGCCGTGCTGCGCGCTCTGCTGTTCGGCGCAGTGCCACGCGTGTTCCTGTATGTGGAGCAGTACCGACATGCGATCTACGCACTCGCCGCACTTGCGCTGCTGGTGCCGCCGCCGTTGACCCACGGTGCTTTCGACGTGGCTTCTGCCATGACGGTTGGGACAGCCTCGCTCACGTTCGACCATCTGATCATGCCCGGCGTGCATCCGATCTTCCTCGGGCTGCCAAACCTGTTTCACCTGCTGTCGTGAGCGCGGTCACCGTCCGGGGCGTTACGTGGCAGGTGGAGGGCGCACAGGTCGCGATCGTGGAGCGGGGACGCGTCCTGCTCCAGTTCCGGCCGTGGCCTCCAGGCTGGGAACTTCCCGGAGGACACTGCGAGCCCGGCGAGGACCCCGTGGTCACTGCGGCGCGCGAGACCGAGGAGGAGACGGGCTACCGGGTGCGCATCGGCGGCATCGTCGGCGTGTACTCGTGGCGGGGGCTGCGGTCGGCGGGCGACGTGGTCTATCTCGGCGAGGTGATCGGGGGTGCACCGCGGCGCAGCCTCGAAGCCTGGGCACTCCGCATGGCATCCCCCGACGCGCTTCCCCGAACGGTGTTCCCGTGGATTCGCGATCGCGCGCGTGACGCGGTCGACGTCGCCGCTGGCGGCCCCCCGGTGCATCGCGTCCAACCGGTCACCGTCCGCCATGTGCTCGGGTTCGCCACCGCCTGGCTGCACACACCCATCGACAGGTTGATGCGCCGCCGATGATCACCGCGCTGCTTTTCGTCGCAAGCCTGATCCTCGTGGTGATCGCGTCCGAGCTGTTCACGAATGCCATCGAATGGGCCGGGTACATGCTCAATCTCGGCTCTGGCGCGACCGGGAGCCTGCTGGCGGCACTCGGCACCTCGCTGCCGGAGACCGTCGTCCCGATCGTGGCGCTCGCGACCCATTCGCCATCGGCGGATTCGGTCGCCACCGGTGCCGTGCTGGGCGCACCGTTCCTGCTGCTCACCCTCGGAGCCGGCGCAACGGGCATCGCGGTGGTGATCCGCGGTGGGGCGCGTCGGCTCACCGTCGACCCCCGCCAGGCTCGTCGTGACCTCGGAGTCTTTCTCGGAGCGTTCACGGTCGCAGCGCTGTCGAGCCTGCTCCCGAGCGGCGCGAGAATCGCGGTCGGGGCACTCCTGCTCCTCGCGTATGCCGTCTACGTTGTCGCGACGCTCCGCGGCAGCGCTGTGGCGGGCGAGAGTCCGGAACCGTTGCACATCGTGCGCTGGCGCCCGGGCCAGCCCCATCCCGTGCTGGTGACCGTGCAACTCCTCATCGCCGTCGGCCTTCTCATTGGCGGATCGCAGCTCTTCGTCAGCGCGCTCGATCGGACGGCGGCGGCGCTGCAGATTCCCGCGATGGTGCTCGCGCTCGTGATCGTGCCCGTGGCGACCGAGCTTCCCGAGACGCTCAACAGCGTGCTCTGGGTGCGCACCAATGACGACATGCTCGCGTTCGGCAACGTCGCCGGGTCTGCGACCTTTCAGTCCTGCGTCCTCGCCGCGATCGGCGTCGTCTTCACCACCTGGCACCTGGGTTCCGCCGGCCTGATCAGCGTCATCCTCACGCTGATCACGGCGGCCTTCCTGCTCGTGTTGCTGTGGACCGGCCGCGCCCGCGGCTCGCTGCTGATGCTCACCCTGCTGCCGTGGGTGGCATATCTCATCGCGCAGGTCGCGACCGGTGGACGGCTGGCGGTCTGAGCGGGACAATCGCGGACGTCATGCGCGTTCACACCACCGGCGACGTGGAGGAGTATGCCGCCGCGGCTGAGACGTTCCTCCGGGCCGAGCCCTGCGCTCGCAACGTGCTGCTCACCATCGTGGACATCGTGCGAACCGCGCCGTCGATGTACGGTGCGGCGCCGAGCTTCTGGTGGATCACAGACGCCGGCTCGGTTGTCGGTGCGGCCAGCTGGACCCCTCCCCACCACCTGCTGGTGTCCTCGATGCCGCAGGAGGCCACCGCCGGAATCGCGGCCGCTGCTCTCGAGCGCGCGAGGGGGCTCGGCATCCGCCCCGGCGGTGTGGTCGGGCCCGCGTCATCAGCGCGCGCGGTTGCGGCGGCATGGACCGCGATCACCGACGACACCATCGAACTCGACCGGCCCATCCTGCTCAACGAGCTTGGAGCGCTCACCGAGGTGACCAGACCGCCAGGCGAGCGCAGAGGTGGGCTCGCCGGCGACGTGCCGCTGATCGCCACGTGGCTCGAGGAATTCACCGCCGAGATCGAACACATCGCTCCGGCGGACTCCCGGGCGATGGCTGAACACCTGATCCGGTCGGGGCAGCTGGACCTCTGGGTCGTCGACGGAGAGGTTGTCTGCATGGTCGGGCACCGGCACGCTGCGGGCGTGGTGCGCGTCGGTCCCGTGTACACCCCAGCGCAGCACCGCAACCACGGCTACGCGAGACGGCTCACCTACGAGGTGACCGCGATCGCACTCGAGCAACCTGACGTCGACCACGCCATGCTCTTCACAGATGCAGCCAATCCTGTCTCGAACTCGATCTATCAGCAGGCCGGCTATCAGCCGCGCGGCGAGCATGTGGAAATCGAATTCGCGAAGCGGGACGTCCAACCCGGGCACTAGAGTGGCGCCATGAATCTCGAAGGCAAGGTCGCCGTGGTCACGGGGAGTGGCCGCGGCATCGGTCGCGCCTACGCGCTCGGGCTCGCCCAGGCGGGCTGCGCCGTGGTCGTCAATGATGTCGACGGTGATGTCGCGGAAGCCACTGCGGACGCGATCGCCAGTGCTGGCGGCAGGGTCGTGGCCGAGGTGTGCGCGGTCGGATCCGCCGGGGCCGCCGACCAGCTCGTCTCCGGCGCGGTCAAGGCCTTCGGGCATCTCGACATCATGTGCACCAACGCCGGCATCCTCCGAGACCGCGTGCTGTGGAACATGAGTGACGACGACTTCGACGTCGTGATCGAGACACATCTTCGCGGCACCTTCACCTGCGCGCGCGCTGCGGTGCGGCAGATGCGCGAGCAGGGAAGTGGTGGACGGATCGTGGTCGTCACATCGATCGCCGGACAGCGCGGTAACTTCGGGCAGACCAACTACGCCGCCGCAAAGGCGGGCATCGCCGCGTACGCCCGAACCTGGGCGATGGAGTGCGCGAAGCACAACATCACGGTGAACGCGATCGTGCCCAACGCGATCACCCGGATGATCTCGACGATTCCCGGCATGGCGTCCCTGGTCGATGCGGCCGAACGAGGCGAACCGCTCCCGGCGACGGTACGCAAGCAGATGGGCATGGGAACCCCGGACGACGTAGCTCCGCTGCTGGTGTTCCTGAGCTCCGACGAGGCCGCCGGGATCACCGGTCAGTGCATCGGCCTCGGCGGAGACAAGCTGTCGCTGTGGGCACATCCCAAAGAGATCTCGGTCGCCTTCCGCGACGGTGGCTGGACCGCCGACGCGATTGCCGATGTCTGGTCGACCTCGGTCGGCTCCGAGCTCGAGACCTACGGCATACCATTTCTCGGCGGCACCAGCTGAGCCGACCCTACGGGGGCGGCGCCAGGGGCCGTGGTTGTGGCGGCTCGGGATCTGCCACGGCAGCCGGTGGAGGGACGATGACGAGCGCTGCGGCGTTGTACACGACGACCACCGCGAGGATCACGAGCGCGACCCACAACCCGATCCCCATGTTCACGTTGAAGAGCGAGGCGGGATCGAGCCCGGGAACGCTCGATCCCTGACTCGAGGAGATTTTCGCGAGGAGCACATCTCGCACGTGGAACTGGTCGAGGAGCAGCAGCGCGCCGGCGCCGGCCGCGAAGACTGCGGTGACGAACGCCCGGCTCCTCGCCGCCAGCAGACCGAGGAGACCTGCACTCGACAAGAGCAGCGCAAGGCCGATGCTGACCAGCGCGAGGACGGCCAGCAGTTGCGGGCCGATATTCGCCGAGGACGTGTCGGCGCCGGCGGCGTTGTTCTGGTTGCACGCCGCGGGCACCGACCCGATCACCGGGTTCTTTCCGAAGGAGAGCTGCCAGCCGCTGTAGGTGAGGATGTTCACGCCGTTGAGCGCATCGAGACAGTCGGTCACCTGAGCTGCCTGCGCTCCACTGATCCCCTGGGAGGCATCGATCGATCCGATCTCCGATTTGGTCGTGGCTGCATTGCATGACACGCCGGTGAACACCAGAAAGAAGGTCAGGATCACCAGCAGGACGAGGAACGGACTGACCCGGCGAGCACCGGGCTCGCCGACCAGCGAAGTGAGGTTCACGCCGCCACTGGGGCGTGAACCTCAGGCAACCCGGTCGCCGGGGGCGCAGGGGTGATCCGGCCTGAGCAGGACCACGCGATCCGACCCCTCCTGGTAGACGCCGAGCACCAGCACCTCGCTACGAACCGGCCCGATCTGGCGCGGCGGGAGATTCACCACGGCGACGACCGTGCTTCCGGTCAGCTGTTCGGGGGTGTAGTGGTCGGTCAATCTGCCGGAGGATCGCCTGGTGCCGAGTGGACCGAAGTCGATCACCATACGGTAGGCGGGGCGCCGCGCCTCGGGAAACGCCTCGCAGCTGACGATGGTCCCCACCCGGATGTCGACCGCGAAGAACTGCGCCGCGTCGATCTCCGCCGATGCGGCGCTCGCCTCAGTCACGCGTGGCAGTGTATCGGCACACCTATACTCGCCCGCGACACCTGACGTTCGGAGGGAACACCATCGCGGACGTGCGCCGCCTCGCCGTGATCACGACAGCGTCGCTGCTGCTGCTCGGCGCCTGCGGCGGCCCGTCACTCGATGCGAAGTCGCTGCTGAAGACGACCAAGGGCGTCATCGACAGCACCCCCTCATTTCATTTCGTGCTCACCAGCGCAAACGTGAGCGGGTCGGGCGCGGAGCTCACCGGTGGCAGCGGTGACATGAAGCGGCCCGACAGCATGTCCGGGGTGCTCCAGGTGTCCATCTTCGGCCTTGCCCTCAGCGTGCCGGTCGTCTCGGTCGGGGGCACGTTCTCGGTGAAACTGCCCACGGGATCGGGATTCTCGAACGCAAATCCCGCGGACTACGGATTCGCCGACCCCGCCAAGCTCATCGACCCGAACACCGGCCTCTCATCGCTCCTGCTGAAGTGCCAGTCGCCTCAGGTCGAGAGCGACGATCGCTACAACGGTGAGGCGCTGCACGAGATCGGCTGCACGCTTCCGGGGACTGCGGTCGCCGCACTGCTCACCAGCGCCGAGCCCTCGAAGTCCGTCGCCGCAACCTTCGGTATCGACACGAGCACCAACCAGCTCCGGCGCGTCGTCCTCACCGGGCCGTTCGTCACCGCCAATGTTGACACCATCTATGCTCTCGTTCTCACCAACTATGGCGAGAACATATCAGTGACGCCGCCGCCCGCCAGCGGGTGAACGCGCGCCGGCGCTGGATCCTCGCCATCGCGGCGGCGTCGGTGCTCGTCGCTGCCATGGACACCTACGTCATCGTCCTGGCGCTGCCCGCCATCATGGCCGACGTCGGCATCGGCGTCGACCAGCTCCAGGCGGCCACGCCGATCGTCAGCGGATTCCTCCTCGGGTACATCGTGGTGATGCCGCTGCTGGGCAGGCTCTCGGATGTCTATGGCCGCCGACCGCTGCTGATCCTCTGCCTCGCGGTCTTCGCGGCGGGGTCACTGGTGACGGCGTCCGCGACGGACCTCGGATCAGTGGTGGCGGGACGGGCACTTCAGGGGCTCGGCGGTGGCGGGCTCGTGCCCGTGACGCTCGCGCTGGTCGCAGACCTCTGGCCACCGGAGCGGCGCGGCCTGCCACTCGGCGTGATCGGCGGCGTCCAGGAGCTGGGGAGTGTGCTCGGCCCCCTCTACGGGGGGCTGATCCTCACCGTCGCGAGCTGGCAGACGATCTTCTGGCTGAACCTCCCGATCGCGGCGGCGCTCGGCGCCGGATTGCTGGTCGCAGGCCGGCATGCCGCAGCCGGCGCTCCGGCGGCGCAGCGGCCGCGGCCGGATCGCGTGTCCATAACGCTCGCCGCCGTCGCAATCGCGGCCGGCGGTCTGGCGATCGCAGCGCCCGGGCCGCTCCGCAACAGCGACACGATCGGCGTGGCCTACAGCGCGCTCGGCGGTATGACGTGGCTGACCCCGATCGCGCTCGTTGCCGCGGCCGCCGCCCTGGCACTGATCCTTTGGGAGGCGCGCGGTCACCGGTCGACGCGGAGTCTGATTGAGGTCGGGCGCCTTCCGGGCGTTGCTGCGACAGTCGACTGGCCCGGGGCAGCCCTCCTGGGCGTCTGCCTCTCGACGATCATCGTCAGCTTCTCGTCCCAGGACCCCTCCGCCGGGGCCATCTCTCCCGACGCGATCTGGCTGCTGCCCCTCGGCGCGGTGGCGGCAGGAGCGTTGGTGATCAGGGAACGGCGGGCCGGCTCCCCGCTGATCGCAGCGGGTGAACTGCGGTCGCCAGGTGCGTATGGGGCGTTGCTGACCAACCTCGCCGTCGGGGCGGCCTTGATGGCGGCGCTGCTCGACATCCCCGTGCTCGCCCGCGCGACCGTCGATCCGAATTCCCAGCTGGGCGCCGCCCTGGTGCTCCTCAGGCTCCTGGTCGGTGTCCCGATCGGTGCCGTGCTCGGTGGCTGGATCTCTGAGCGACTCGGCAACCGTCTCGTTGCCGCGACAGGAATGCTGATCACTGCGGCCGCGTTCCTCGCGATGACCCGCTGGACGGCAACCACCCTGGGCGACCCGTTCGGACCGGGCTGGCTGCATCCGAGCGACCCGGTGCTCTTCGCCTGCGGACTGGGATTCGGACTGGCGATCGCCCCGGTCAACGCATCGATCCTGGCGTCGGTCCGGGATCAGATGCACGGACTGGCGTCGGCGCTGGTCGTCGTCGCGCGCATGATCGGGATGCTCGTGGGCATCTCCATCCTCACCGCGGTCAGCCTGCACATCTTCTACACGACGGCGTCGGCGTTTCCGTCGCCGTCGGCACTCTGCCCCGCGTCACCGCTCAATTGCCCGGCGTATGAGCGCGACGTGACCGCCGCGATCGTCACCGAGCTGCGCGCGGTGTTCCTCGGTGCGGCGCTCTCCGCGGCGGTTGCGTCGCTGCTTGCCGCGGTGCTGCTGCGTGGCAGGCCCGCTCGCCCGGTGTCCGCGACCCCGTGACGACCAGCGTCCGTGTGGTGATCCCGGCATCGCCCGAGCTCGATGACGTCCTCGAGGCGATCGCCGTCGCCGCTCGCGCCCAGGACGTCGAGGTGTACCTCGTCGGTGGATTCGTCAGAGACCGCCTCCTCGGTGGCGCGCTCAGCAAGGACATCGACCTGGTGACCGTGGGCGCCGAACCGATGCCGCTCCTCGCCGCGGTGGCATCCCGGTTCGGCTGGCATCCCCCGGAGCGCTTCGAGCGGTTCGGCACGGCCCAGATCCGAGGGGGCGCGTTCATCGTCGAGGGTGTCCGCGCGCGCGCTGAGCGCTATGACCCGGAGTCGCGCAACCCTGACGTGCGCCCCGGCACCCTCGAGGAGGATGTCTGGCGTCGCGATTTCACGGTGAATGCCCTCTGCCAGAGCCTCGACGGCGAGGTGATCGACATCACCGGCAAGGGGCTTGCCGACCTCGTCGCCGGGGTGTTGCGCACCCCGCTCGACCCTGCCGAGACCTTCGCCGAGGATCCGCTGCGGATGTTCCGGGCGGCACGTTTCGTGGCCAGGCTTGGGTTCGACCTCGCCCCGGGGACGGTTGAGGCGATGCGCGCCCAGGCTGGACGAATGTCGATCCTCTCCATCGAGCGGGTCAGCGACGAGATCCGCCGCATGCTCGTCGCCCCGTACCCGAGCGCCGGCATCGCGGTGCTCCGGGAGTCCGGTCTCCTCGACATCGTGCTCCCTGAACTGGTTGCGGCTGTCGGGATCGAACAGGGCGGCTATCACACGCACGACGTCTACGGGCACACGCTCGCGACCGTCGACGCCGCCCATGCTGACCTGGTGACTCGAACCGCGGCGCTGCTCCACGACATCGCCAAGCCCCCGACTCACGCGATCGCTGCCGACGGTCGCCACACCTTCTACGACCATCCACAGATCGGCGCCGACATGGCGGCGGCGATCCTGAGCCGCTGGCGCTTCAGCAACGACGAGATCAGCGACGTCAGCCGCCTGGTGCGCCTGCACCTGCGCCCGATCCAGTACGAGCGCGAGTCGTTCAGCGATGCGGCGGTGCGGCGGCTGATCAGAGACGCCGGACCCCTGCGCGACAGGATGCTCGACCTCGCGCGAGCGGATACGACGGCGTCCGCCTACCCAACCCTCGAGGGGCTCGATGAGCTCGGCGAGCGGATGGCTCGACTCGACGCCGGGGGAGCGGTCTCGGCGATGGCTGATCCCCTGAGCGGTGACGACCTCATGGCGATGGCCGGACGCGGCCCTGGTCCCTGGGTTGGACGCGCGAAGACAGCGATCCGTGAAGCCGTGATCGAGGGGACGGTTCCGCCGGGCGACCGTACGGCGGCGCGCAAATGGGTGGAGGCGCACCCCGAGCTCCTGAGTGCAGGCTGAGCGCGCCGCCCCGCAGCCACCATTCGCGCCGGTGTGCCCTGATCGAGAACAACGGCAACAAAGTAGAATGCGCGGTTCGAGATGTTGAGCAAGCTCCGCAGCGCCAAACGCCTTTTCGTCGATCTGCCGCGCATGCTGCGGCTTGCGTACTGCCTCATGTTCGACCCGCGCGTGCCTCCTTACATGAAGCTCGCGTTCGGCGGCGGACTGGCTCTCATCGCGCTACCGGTTGTCGATCTTCCCGAGTCGCTGCCGGTGATCGGTGAGCTGGACGTTCTCGCCCTGAGCCTGCTTGCAACTCGCGCCTTCATCGCCGCCTGTCCGCGTCACGTCGTCGCCGAGCAGGAGGAATTGATCACCCAACGTCGCAGCCGCTTCGACGACGATGTCCGCAACGGAGAACGTATCGCTTTGATGATCTACCGGCGCCTGCGCCCCGAAGAGCGCGAGGCGGTCTCGTGAAAGTTCTGTTTCTGAAGGAAGTGGCAGGAACTGCCAAGCCCGGCGACGTTCGCGAGGTGTCGCCTGGATACGCACGCAACTTCCTGTTTCCGAAGCACCTCGCGGTGATCGCGGACGAGAACACCGTCGACCAGATTCGACGCCGCGAGGAGGCCACCCGCCGGCGGGTTGAGAAAGCACTCATCGACGCCAAGGACACTGCGCAGCGACTGCGCAAGCTCACCGTGACGGTGTATGCCAAGGCGGGCGAGGCGGGCCGGCTCTTCGGGACCGTCACCACCGCCGACGTCGCCAAGCAACTCAAGCGCGAGGCGGGGATCGATATCGACAAGCGGAAGATCGAGATCGATCCGCCGATCCGCTCCCTCGGCCCGCACGAAGCCACCATTGAGCTCCACCCGGAGGTCACGGAGACACTCAAGGTCGTCGTCGCGGCCCAATGACGACTCTCCCGCAGACCGAGTTGTTGGGACACGGGGCGACTGCGGGGACAGGGCCGATGCGCGTCCCGCCCCACGACAACGAAGCTGAGCAGGCTGTGCTCGGCGGCATCCTCATCGACCGCGAGGCGCTGTCGATCGTGCGCGACGTGCTCGTGCCAGAGGACTTCTACGCGGAGCGCCACGCCGTGCTGTATCGCGCCGCCCTCTCGCTGGATGATCGTGGCGAGGCGATCGACACGGTGACGCTGCGCGATCAGCTCGAGCGCGGTCCCGGCATCGGCCGCGCAGGCGGCATGGATTACATCGCCGAGCTCACGCTCGTAGTGCCCAGCTCCGCGAGCGTCAAGCACTACGCCGATATCGTCGTCGCGCATGCGCTGCGGCGCCGCCTCATCGAGGCCGGCGGCAAGGTGAGCCGGCTGGGATTCGACAACACGACCCCGGTCAACGAGGCGATCGACCAGGCCGAGCAGGAGGTGTTCAAGATCGGTCAGGAGAGTCGCGGCTCGGAGATGCGCAACATCGCGCCGGTGGTGCGGGAGTGGTGGGATGTCCTCGAGAAGCGCATCGAGCACAAGCAGCTGGTCACCGGCGTGCCCACCAACTTCTCCAAGCTCGACATGCTCACCCAAGGTCTGCAACCGGGAGAGCTGATCATCCTGGCGGCGCGTCCCGCCGTCGGCAAGACGTCGTTCGCGCTCAACATCGCACGCAACGCCGCGGTGCTCGCCGGACGCCCCGTCGTCGTCTTCTCGCTCGAGATGTCGCGGCAGTCACTCGTCCAGCGGCTCATCTGCAGCGAGGCGCACGTCGACTCCTACATGCTCCGCACCGGTCAGGCGGATTCGATGGCATTCCAGAAGATCGCCAAGGCGATGGACACGCTCACGCACGCCGATCTCTGGATCGACGATTCGCCGGGGCTCGCCATCAACACCCTGCGGGCACGTGCGCGGCGAATGAAGGCGCAGCACAAGATCGAGTTGATCGTCATCGACTACCTGCAGCTCATGCAGGGTGGCAGGCGCGATTCGCGCGTCCAGGAGGTGTCGGACATCTCCTCGGGGCTCAAGGCGATCGCCAAGGAGCTCGACGTCCCCGTGCTCGCGCTCTCGCAGCTTTCCCGGGCGGCCGAGCAACGCGAGAACAAGCGCCCGCAGCTCAGCGACCTGCGCGACAGTGGCTCGATCGAACAGGATGCGGACGTCGTACTCTTCCTCTATCGAGAAGGGATGCACAACCGTGAGATCGACAAGGGCAAGACCGAGCTCATCGTTGCCAAGAACCGCAACGGGCCGGTCGACGACCTGCCCCTGGTGTTCATCGCCGAGCAGACGGCCTTCCGGGAGCCTTACCTGGCGGCCGAGTAACGCGCCGTCTGCTCATGCCGTTGCAGGAGCGAACGCCGTGTCACGGTACGGCCCATGGCGCATGGGACCGGCCCAACCCTGATTCAATTGGGTGCAGATGAAACGAGCCCTTCAGACCGCGCGCGCCGTGATCGGCTCGCCGTGGACCCGCGTGAGCGGAACGGTCGTCGGGCTCGCCATCCTCGCCCACTCGATCAACGTGCCCCAGGCCGTGGGGAGCCTGACGCACGCTGATCCGCTCTGGATCGCCGCAGCGCTCGGTCTCACCGTGCTTGCGGTCGCCGCGAGCGTGGTCGAGTGGGGGGTCCTGCTCCGCACCGCACCCGCTGTCGCCGGTTCGGGCTCGCTGCTCAGCTGGCGCCGCCTGAGTTCCTCATACCTCCAGAGCATGTTCTTCACCCAGATGCTGCCCGCCGGCGTCGGCGGCGACGCGATGCGCACCGTCGAGATGGGCCGCCAGATCGGCCACGGACGCGTGCTCGCCTCGCTCGCCGGCAGCCGCCTCGCCGGCATGCTCGGCATGACCTGCTGGGGAATCGCCGCTGCAATCCTCCTCCGGGCACTCCTCGGCACCGGCGTGGTGATCGTGATCGCCGGCCTTGCCATGACGGTCGTGGTCATCTGGCTCCTGGCGCTCAGCGCGGACCGCCTGGTGCCGCAGCGGCTGCTCGCCCGGGTGTCCGGCGCGATGAGCCGCGGCGTGCGTTCTTTCAGCGATGCGTTCGCCGGCTACCGCAACCATCCCCACGCCGTCGCCCAGTCACTCCTGGTCGGAGCCGCCGGATGGGGATTCAACCTCCTCGCCCTCAGCGTCGCCGCCCGCGCCATCGGGGTGAATCTGAGCTGGACCGTGCTCGCGGTCTGCATCCCGATCACCCTGCTGGTCGCCCTGGCACCCTTCAGCATCAACGGGCTCGGACTCCGCGAAGGGGTTCTGGTGGCGCTGCTGTCACACGCCGGCGTCTCGGTCGCACATGCGGGAGCGATCTCCGTTCTCATCGACCTTCAGATGCTCCCCTTTGCCGTTCTCGGAGCGGTGCTCTGGTCGCGCCACCGGCGCAACAATCGTTCTCCGCTGGAGCTGGCGGCCGAGGTTGGCGCCGCCGAGGATGCCGCGCTCGCGGAGTTGACGCCTGGTGCGCCTAGACTTCAGCGGCGTGACGCGGCAGTTCAGCGACTTCCTGGCAGCCCACGCGGCGCGGATCGCCGACCTGTGGGCGAGGCAGATATCACCGGCTGATCCCGGTGCCCCTCTCGACCGCGCCCGAGGTCCGCGCCAGTTCGTCAACGCTGTGCTCGTCGCGCTCACGGCAGACGACTTCAGACCCCTGATCGCCTACCACCATCTCGATGTGGACACCGGCCTCGAACGCAGGCTCGAGAACGCCCTCGCCAACCTCACCGCGCTGCGCCAGGTGACCGCTGAGGCAATCCGCGAGGAGCGGCTCGACGCCGACGAGACGCTGGCCCTCGCGGCGACGACCGCCGACGACGTTGAGGCGGTCGGGCAGCGCCTCGCCGCGTCCTGCGTTGCGACCCTCGAGGATCGGCTGTCCAGCGCGACATCCGAATCGTCAGCGCGGGGAACGTCGCTGTCGATCACCATGCACGAGCTCCGCCGCCCGCTCACCATCCTCAACAGCTACGGACAGCTGCTCAGCGCCGGAATGCTCGGCGCGCTGCCGGAGACCGCGATCGTCGCCATCGAAGGGATCACGGCCAGCACCGAGATGATGGTTCGGATGGTCAACGCGCTCGCCGAGCTGGCACGGCTCGAGGATCCTGACGACCGCCTCGCGCTCGAGGTCATGGACGCCGAGGAGGTCGTCGCCGAAGCCATCGAGCACGTCGCCATGGAGGCGAAGCTTCGCGAATCCCCGATCTCCAGCGAGTGCGAACACGGGCTGAGGATGAAAGGGGATCGGCGCCGCGTGATCCTGGCGCTGACCAACCTGCTGGGCAACGCCGTCAAGCACGGGCCAACTGGATCTCCGATCGAGGTGCTGGCGGCTCGCGACGGCGACTCCGTGCGGTTCACGGTTCGCGACCACGGCACGGGGTTTCCCGTCGCCGACACGGGTCACCTGTTCGACAAGTATTTTCGATCGGTCGCCGAACGCCAGCGCAAGGTGCCGGGGAGTGGCCTCGGCCTGTACATCGTGCGCACGGTCGCCGAACGGCACGGCGGAACCGTGGCGGCTCGGAGCGTTCCCGGGAGCGGCGCCGAGTTCGACATGACGATCCCGTTGCATCGAGAGGAGGCGACCCCATGACCACGACGCCGACGGACGCAGCCACGGCAACGAGGAGTGAGCGCGATTCGATGGGCGAATTCGAGGTGCCCTCGGATGCCTACTACGGCGCAAGCACGATGCGAGCGAAGGTCAACTTCCCGATCAGCGACCTGCGCCTGCCGCGTGGCTTCATCCATGCGATCGGGCTGATCAAGCAGCAGGCGGCGCTCGTCAACCGCGAGCTTGGTCTGCTCGACGAGGACATCGCCGGCGCCATCATCCGCGCCGCCCAGGACGTGGTGGACGGCACGCTCGACGGTGAGTTCATCGTCGACGTGTTCCAGACGGGGAGCGGCACTTCGACGAACATGAACGCCAACGAGGTGATCGCCAACCGGGCGATCGAGTTGCTCGGCGGTGTGCGCGGATCACGGACTCCGGTGCATCCCAACGACCACGTGAACCTCGGTCAGTCGAGCAACGACGTGATCCCGACGGCGATCCAGCTTGCCGCCGCCGTGCTGATCACCGAGGACACGATCCCCGGGCTGCGAACGCTGGAGGCGTCGTTGCGACACAAGTCCGAAGAGCTCTGGCCCGTGATCAAGACCGGTCGCACCCATCTGCAGGATGCGACGCCGATCAGGCTCGGCCAGGAGTTCCTCGGCTATGCGGGCCAGGTGGAGCGAGCGCGACGCCGCTGCGACGAGGCCCTTGGCGCACTTGCCGAACTGCCGCTCGGCGGCACCGCGGTCGGCACCGGAGTGGGAACCCACCCGGAGTTCCCCGGCAAGGTGATCGCGCTGCTGGCAGCGGATCTCGGCATCCCGCTTCGGGAGACCGACAACCATTTCAGCGCACAGTCGACTCTCGACGCCGTCGTCGCCGCGAGCGGAGCGCTTCGAGCCACCGCCGTCGCGATGTACAAGATCGCCGGCGACATCCGGCTGCTCGGATGCGGACCGCGCGCCGGCATCGCGGAGATTGCCATACCCGAGGTCCAGCCGGGCTCGTCGATCATGCCGGGCAAGGTGAATCCGGTGATCTGCGAGTCGGTGACGATGGTTGCCGCGCAGGTGATCGGCAACGACGCGACCATCGCGTTCTGTGGCGCGGCGGGGTCGCTCCTCGAGCTCAACGTGATGATGCCGGTCGCCGCGTACGACCTCCTGCAGTCGGCATCCCTGCTCGGCGCGGCTGCGCGCAACCTCGCGACGCAATGCGTCGACGGCATCACCGCCACCGAGAATGGACCGGCCCTGGTGGAGCGCGGGCTCATGCTCTGCACGGCCCTCACGCCGGTGATCGGGTACGACGCCGCCGCTGCGATCGCGAAGGAGGCCTACAAGACCGGGCGCACGATACGCGAGGTCGCGCGCGAACGAAGCGGGCTCGACGAGGCGGAATTGACCCGGCTGCTCGACCCCGAGGCGATGACCCGGCCCGGGCGCGATGCCGGACCGGGAGGAGGCTGATGTGGCCGGCGGCACTCTGCTCGCGGTAGTGGGTGCGGGCGCGATGGGCGGGCAGATCGCCTACCAGGCGGCGCTGCACGGCTACGACGTTCGTCTGATCAGCCGCAGTGAGGACCGGCTCCGCGCGGCCAGCGCCTCGTCGACGGCGCTGCTCCGGCGCCGCGTCGAGAAGGGCACGCTCGACGGCGGCGCGTGCGAGGCCGCCGTCGCGCGCGTGTCCCTGGGCTCGGCGTTCGAGGCGGTCGCGGGGGCGGCGACGATCATCGAGTCGGTCGCCGAGGACCGCGACGCCAAGCGCGAGGTGTATGCGCGGATCTGCGAGCATGCGGATGATAGCGCCATCATCGGCACAAACTCCTCGACCATTCCGTCGTCGCTGCTCGAAGACGCGGTGACGCACTCCGGGCGTTTCCTCAACATCCACTTCTTCAACCCCGCGCTGCTGATGGCGCTCGTCGAAGTGGTGCCCGGGCCGCACACGTCCGAGGACACGGTCCTCCGTGCCATGGACTTCGCCCGCGCCATCGGCAAGACGCCGGTTCGGCTCGCCCGTGAGGAGTACGGGTTCATCGCGAATCGCATCCTGTTCATCGCGATCCAGGAGGCGATGCGCCTCGTGCAGGACGGCTACATCTCCATCGGCGACTGCGATGTCGCGGTTCGGAACGCCCTGGGATGGCCGATGGGACCGTTCCAGCTGTCCGACCTGGTCGGGCTCGACGTCGTGGAGGCGATCCTCGACGAGGGCTTCCGGCAGACGGGCGATCAGCGCTGGGCACCGGTCGAGCTGCTGCGAGCGCTGGTTGCGAGTGGCAAGCTCGGCAACAAGACCGGAGAGGGGTTCCACAGATACGCGCAGTCGTGAAGGCTGCGAAGCTCGCGTGGGGACAACGTCGCGGTGCCGCACCCCAGCGTAGGGACTCCCGGCCTGCGCTATGCGGAAATGTTCACGGCAGCCCGAACGCCTCCAGCACGTCGGCGACGCCACCCTCCTCGGGCACGGCGCAGGTGGCATCGGCGGCGGCGAGCACCTCGGGTCGCGAGGACGCGATCGCGACTCCATATCCCGCGGCCGTCAGCAGCTCGATGTCGTTGGGAGCGTCACCGATTGCGAGAGCGTCGGCAAGCGTGACGCCAAGCCGCCGGCACACGATCTCGCATGCGGACGCCTTGCTGACCCCCGGATCGAGGATTTCGACGAACTCCGGATTCGAGCGGGTGACCCGCGCGTGCTCGGCGAGCTCCCGGGTCATCACCCCGATCGCTCGATCCACCTCGGTGAGGTCCTCGATGACGCATGCCGCCTTTGTGGTGCCGTGTTCGAGCAGCGGTTCGAGGTCGGGCACGAGGCGAAACTGCACTCCGCTGATCCGGCTGTAGAGCCATGCCTCGGGACGGTCCTGTTCACACAACAGCGCGTCGTGCTGGTACGCCTGGAAGTGCCAGTCCTCTTCGCGCGCGATGTGCAGGGCACGTCGCGCAGGCGCCGGGCCGAGCGGCTGCTCGTAGATCGTCTGCCCTGCCGAACCGTCGTTTCGAGGCATCTCGCGGACCAGCGCGCCCTGGTAGCAGACCAGCGGCTCACTCACGCCGAGCTCGTGTGCCCACGGCACCGACGACCGGTACATGCGACCCGTGGCGACGATCACAGGCAAGCGCGCCGCCACGGCTCGAACCGACTCGCGGATCCTCGGGTGCAATCGCTGGCGATAGTCGAGGGTCGTGCCATCGAGGTCGAGGACCACAACGCGCGGGACAAATGCCCCTGCGAGGGGTTGCGCGGCGCGGATGTCCGTGACCGCGGTCATGCGGCCTCGAGCGTGCTGCTGCGGTGACATGCCATGAAACGCGATCTTACGGGGCGTGAACGCGCCAATCCGGGGTACACTCACGATTGTCTTGCGTTCGTCTTCTCGCGCGCGGTTTGGTAGACCGCTCGCCGCAAGGCCCCGCCCGGCCGCTCCGGCGCCGGTCGATGAGGCCTTGAGTACTGTCATCCCCGAACCGGTCAGCTTCGACGAGCTCGCCTTGAGCGTCGCCATGCAAAACACGGTTGCCGAGCTCGGATACACGATGGCCACGCCCATCCAGGCAGGCTCACTGCCGTTTGCAATGGCGGGACGGGACGTCATCGGCCAGGCGCAGACCGGGAGCGGCAAGACCGCAGCGTTTGGGATTCCGATCATCGAGCGGCTCGATCCGCGTGACGGTCCGGTGCAGGCGCTGGTGCTCTGCCCCACCCGAGAGCTGGCGGTCCAGGTACACGACGAGCTGACCAGACTGGGTAAGCGGCATGAGCTGCGCAGCGTCGCGATCTACGGCGGCGACTCGATCGGACGGCAGATGGAGGAGTTGCGCCAGGGAGCTCACATCGTCGTGGCGACTCCCGGCCGGCTCGGCGATCACATCCAGCGACGCTCCCTCACCCTTGCGAATGTCCGCGTCTGTGTTCTCGATGAGGCCGACCGCATGCTCGACATGGGATTCGCACCCGATGTCGAACGCATCCTCAGGCAATGCCCGCCGCAGCGTCAGACGCTGCTGTTCAGCGCCACGATGCCGGAGTGGGTGCGCAGGCTCGCGCTGCGCCACATGCACGATCCGGAGACCGTCGAGATCAGCACCAGGCCGGAGATCCCCGCGGAGGTCCGTCAGCTCTACGTGCAGACCACGTGGGCGGACAAGACCGACGCGCTGGCACAGATCCTCGATCAGCCGGACGTGGTTATGGCGCTGATCTTCGTGGAGACCAAACGCACCGCAGACGTCCTTCAGGCGCAGCTCGGCGGGCGCGGGTACCAGGTGGGACTGCTCCACGGCGACCTCACTCAGCGCGAGCGGGATCGCGCGATGCAGCAGTTCCGGGCGACGCACATCAAGTACCTGATCGCGACCAATGTTGCGGCGCGCGGCCTCGACATCGATGACATCTCACACGTGATCAACTACGACGTGCCGCTCACACCGGACGAGTATCTGCATCGCGTCGGCAGGACGGGTCGTGCCGGGCGAGCCGGCGTTGCCGTCACGCTGATCACGCCCAGCGAGATCCTCAAACTGCGCGATGTCGAGAAACACGCGCGGACGCACATCGAGCCCGCGACGCTCGCCGTGGATTTCCCCGCGGTCGTGGTCGGCGCCCAGGCCTGAGCCCGGCGGACAGAATTGCTGCCGGCCATCCACGACACTGGAAGTGGCGAGGCGGTGCTCTTCCTGCACGCGTTCACGATGGATGCGTCGCAGTGGGATCACCAGGTCGCAGCACTTTCAGGTGGCCTGCGCTGCGTGCGCCTCGACGTGTGGGGCTGCGGCGAGTCGCCGGCGCCTCCGGCCGGGGTGCCGACGCTCGACGGTTTCGCCACCGCCGTGCTGGCCGCGCTTGACTCGCGCAACATCGACCGCGTCGCCGTCGTCGGGCTCTCGATGGGGGGCTACCTCGCGTTCGCGCTCTGGCGGCTGGCACCGGCGCGGATCCGCGCGCTGGTGCTCTGCAACACGCGCGCGACCGCCGATGCCGAGGCGCCCCGCAATGACCGCCTGACCATGGCCGACCAGGTGGAACGTGAAGGCTCGGTGGAGTCGATCGTCGAGCCGATGGTTGCGCGATTGCTGAGTCCCACAGCTCAGGCCGAGGCGCACATCGTCGACCCGGTGCGGGGTCGCATCCGGCGATGCACGCCGGCGGGGATCGCGTTCGCGCAGCGTGCCATGGCCGTCCGACCCGACAGCAGCGCGCTGCTCGCCTCGATCAACGTCCCGACCCTGGTGATCGCAGGCACCCAGGATGCGATCATCCCGATCAGCGAGGTTCAGGCCATGGCTGACAGTATCCCGCAGGCACGATGTGTCGCCCTCGACTCCGGCCATATGAGCAATCTCGAGCTTCCCCGTGCCGTCAACGAGCAGCTCGCGGGCTTTCTCATTCCGGCGACAATGGCACCGTGAGTCAGCTTCCCAAGGACCTCCTCGAGATCATGGCCTGTCCGAGCTGCCGGGGACCACTGGCGGTCGAGCCGGAATCGCTTCGCTGCGACGCCTGCATGCTCCGCTATCGCGTCGACAACGGCATTCCGGTGATGCTGATCCACGAGGCCGAGCATTTCAGCCCCGACGGCGAGGCCCGGCCGGTCAGCTAGGTCGGGTCAGACCGGGGCGCCGACCGCCTCGGTGGCGACCGACGCGGGAGCGGCACAGAACCCCTCGTAGTCGATGGGCTCAGTGATCGTTGGATTCTCGCCACACACCGGGCACTGCGGGTCACGGGGGACGCGGAACTCGCGGAATTTCATCGCCAGAGAGTCGATGTGCAACAACCGCCCGGTGAGGAGATCACCCGCACCGGTGATCAGCTTGATGACCTCAGTTGCCTGCAGGACACCGACGATGCCGGGAAGCACACCGAGCACGCCCGCCTCGGCACACGACGGGGCCTCCTCGGGCGGGGGCGGCGACGGGTACCGGCAGCGGTAGCACGGCGACTGGAACGGAACGACCGTGGTCACCTGCCCCTCGAAGCGGAAGATTCCGCCGTCGACCATCGGCTTCTTGGCAAAGATGGCCACATCGTTGGCGAGGTAGCGGGTGGGGAAGTTATCGCAGCCGTTGACGATGATGTCGTACTGATCGAAGATCTCGCGCGCGTTCTCACCGCTGAGCACGACGTTATGCTCGACCACGCGAACGTCACTGTTGAGCGCGGTCAGCGCGATCCGAGCCGAAGCGGTCTTGAGCATCCCGATGCGATCCTCGGTGTGCAGGATCTGGCGCTGCAGGTTGCTCCGGTCCACAGTGTCAAAGTCGACGAATCCGATCGTCCCGACCCCTGCAGCCGCGAGATACAGCGCAGCAGGGCTGCCGAGCCCACCTGCGCCAATGAGGAGCACGCGTGCGTCGAGGAGTTGTGCCTGTCCCTCGGCGCCGATCTCAGGGATGAGGAGATGACGGCTGTAGCGCTGCTGTTGCTGCGCAGTCAGGACGCGGGGCACGATGAAGTCGAAACCCGCCTGCTTCCATGCGCCGTAGCCGCCGGCCATCGACTGGACGTCCATGTATCCGAGCTCCTGGAGCGCTCGAGCGGCGAGCAGCGAACGCACTCCGCCGGCGCAATACAGGGTGATCGGCGTGTCGTGCCTGGGAATGGAGTCCTCGATACGCGTCTCGATGAACCCCTTGCTCAGGTGCATCGCACCCGGGATGTAGCCCTCGTCGAACTCGCTGCGTTCGCGAACATCGATGAGGGTGCGTGAACCCGCCGCTGCGCGAACCTGCTGCGGGGAAACCTCCGGGACTGTGCTGCGTGCGTCGTCGAGGAGGTCGCGGGAAGACTTGGCCATGCAGCCAGTCTACCCAAAACCTGTCGAAACCTGACCTACCCGGTCTGGATTCGGTTCAGGACTTCGGGGGACGCCCGACCCGACGGCGTCCGGTGCCGCTGCGGGTGGCCGCTGTGGCACCGCCGGCAGGTCGCGTCCGCGGCCTTCCGACGGGGCGCTTCGCCGGCGCGGTGGTTGCTGCTTTCGGCGGTCTGCCGACGGGACGTTTCGCCGGCGTGCTCGGGCCGGCGACACGCGGAGCAGGTTCCGGTGCCATGGCGGCGAGGATCGTCCGTTCCGTCTCCTCGAGCCGGGCAGCCAGGGCCAGGACGCGTCGATGGGCGGCTCGTGTCGCCGTCAGGGCGTCGGCAAGCGAAACCGGCGCGCCGTCCCGCTTCTGCTTCTTTCCAGCCATGATCGGAGCGACCCTACCATAGACTGAGACGGTGCATCCGACGCGTGCGGCGCGCCCACTTGCGGCTCTGCTCGGGGCGACCGGGATCGAGGCCGCGATTGAACCATCGGAGGCCGCCTCAGGGGTCACCGCAATCGCATCCGACTCGCGCGCGGTGACCCCGGGCAGCCTCTTCGTGGCGATTCCGGGCCTGCGGTCCGACGGCCATGACTTCATCGACGACGCGGTGAAGCGTGGCGCCGCGGCGATCGTCGCCGAGCGGTCCCCGGAGCCCTCGATCGACCCCTCGATACCTGTGGTCATCGTGAGGGATGCGAGGCTCGCTCTGGCCGGCCTGGCTGCTGCCTTCAACGACCATCCGAGCCGGCACCTGTGCGTCGTCGGGATCACCGGCACCGACGGGAAGACGACGACGGCGACCCTGCTCTGGCACGCGTGGCGCGCGGCCGGCATCGCCGCCGGGTCGATGACCACCGTGGATCGCCGCACAGGCGGCGAAATCGCCGCCAACCCATCCCGGCAGACCACCCCGGAGGCACCGGAATTGCAGTCTGAGCTGGCGCGCATCCGCGACGCCGGGTGCACGCATGTCGCCCTCGAGACCTCGTCGCACGCGCTCGAGATGCGCCGCACCGACGGCGTGGAGTTCCGCGCCGCGGTCTTCACGCGGATCACCACCGAACATCTCGAACTGCACGGCAGTCGCGACCGCTATCTGGCAGCCAAGGCACGTCTGCTCGAGCAGGTGTCGGCACGACGCGATGGCATCGCCGTGCTCGATGCCGGCGACCCGTTCGGATTTCCCCACCTCGTCACCATCCCCGTCGCCACGAGACTGACATACACAGACCTGCCCGATATCGCCGCGGATCTGCGCGCAGAGGGCATCGTCGCGGAGCCTGCGGCGGTCCGCTTCATGGCGCGCACACCATGGGGGGACAGGCTGGTCCGCCTCCCCCTCGCGGGCAGCTTCAATGTCCGCAACGCTCTCGCAGCGCTCGCATCCGCCTGCGCCACTGGGGCAGACCTGGAGGGCGCCGTGCGCGGTCTCGAGTCTGCAGATGGGGTCATCGGTCGGATGGAGCGGATCGATCTCGGGCAGCCATTCGAGGTGGTGGTCGACTATGCCCACACCGGTGATGCGCTCGAGACGGTGCTTCACGAGCTGCGCCGCACCACCACTGGGCGGCTGTGGGCAGTCTTCGGTTCAGCGGGGGAACGCGACCTGGAGAAGCGGCCGGCGATGGGAGCGGTGGCGGCGCGGCTGGCCGATGTCAGCGTCATCACTGATGAGGATCCGCGTGGCGAGGACCGCGGTCGAATCCTCGAGCAGATCGCCGCAGGCGCCGTCGCCGCCAGTGGCGTGCGCGGCGGGAACGTCTTCGTGATCCCGGATCGCCAGGAGGCGATCGACTTCGCAGTCGCGAACGCGGCCCCTGGCGACACCGTCCTGTGCGCGGGCAAGGGTCACGAGAAGACCCTGGAGACCCTGACCGGCGAGATCCCATGGAATGAGCGCGAGGTCGCCATGGCCGCGATCCGGCGGCGGCTCAGCTGATCGGGTGCCGATTCGGGGTCCCAGGCCGCCGCGGGTACCTGGCGGGGGTCAGCGCCACTTTTCGCACGCTCAGCACACCGTGCGCCGGTGCCTCTGGAGCGCTTCCGCCGCAGGCCGAGGCTGCGCCGCTGCAGGAGTGGCGTGCAGCCGGTGCATCGGCCACCAGCGCGGCGAGCGTGCCCCCAACGCGAAGCAACGGCAGGGCGAGTTCGCAGAGCACCGGTGGCGGTGCCGTCGCCCGCGATGTTGCGAGGTCGAATTGCTCGCGCAGGTCCCCCCGGCGTCCGGCGTCCTCAGCGCGAATCGCCTCAACTCGCACGTGTGGCAGTCCCAGGAGACCGGCGACGTGGATGAGGAAGGCGCTTTTGCGCCGGTCAGAGTCGATGAGTGTCACCGACAGGTCGGGCCTGAGCACGGCGATGACGATCCCCGGCACACCACCACCGGAACCGATGTCGACGACCCTGCACCCCAACGGCGGAGCAGCCACGCCGAGAAGCTGCTGAACCTCGACCACGTTGCGTGCCCACATCTGCGCGCGCCCGATCGATGTCAGGTTGAGGTGGGTGGACCAGCGCACGAGCTCGTCGAGATATGCATCGAGAGTCGCGTTCATGTCGGGTGGAAGCGGTCCCATGGCGCCGAGCGTAGCGCCCGGCCGCGACGGTGTCGGGTCGGTGACGGTGGCTCGATTGCTCCCCCCACCAGCCCCCTCCGTGCGATCATGCAGGGGAGCGATGGAGACGAACCCGGAAACGTCCGACCGGTGCCCCATGTGCAAGGGGGAAATGCTCTCGGTGCTGTACTACGGCGCTGATGGCGAGTCGGTCGGTGGCCACCGGATCTGCCCGGGCTGCGGGCCGCGGTCGACAGTCGAAATCGGCGCTGCGGACGAGATCCGCCGCCGCCTCCTGGAGCGCAAGGCCTCCTAGTCCAACGGGACGCGAGTACGTGCCCGTGGAAACCGGCGACTCCTCGGATGTTCCGCGTACGGGCGTGTGACGTGGCGGTGACGGCCGGTCACGGCGCGATGACATCGGGAGATCGGCAAGGCACCCGATGGGAGACTGGCCGCGATGCGTCACCCCCGGTTTCCGTTCGCCCGTCACCGTCTTGTGCTCGCGCTGCCGTTCGCGCTGATGCTGACGCTGATCGCCATGCCGGCCGCCGCGGGGCCGACGCCGGCGGTGAGCGCGGCGCAATCCGCGGCCGCAGCAGCAGCCAAGGACGCCCAGAACGCGAAGGCTGCCGCCAACAACGCTGACACCGCGCTCGCGCTCGCGCGCAGCGCACTGGCAGCTGCGAACGCACACCTTGCACTCATCAACTCCCAGATCGGCGCGCTCAACATCACGATCGCCGCTGACACTGCAACGCTGCGCACGGTCAATGCGCAGCTCACCGCGGATCGCGGTCACCTCTCCGCCTACCTGCGCCAGTCGTACGAGAGCGGCGGCTCACAGGCGTTGATCGCCTACATCATCTCGGCGAACACCATCGCAGCCGCGATTCAGCGAGATGTTCAGGTCAACGAAATCTCATCGGCCAGCCAGCAGCTGGTTGGACGCATCGCTGCCGAGGAGCAGAAGGCGAACGCAACGCTGGCACGGCATACCGCCGACCTCGCGCAACTCGCCGCAGAGGAAGAGCAGGCGCGGACGGAGGAAGCGATTATCAAGGTGCAGACGCAGACGCTCCTGGCCGCGGACATCACCGCACACGCCCACGTTTCCCAGGCGCAGAAGGCCCTTGCCGCTGCTGTCGCGGCCCTCGCCGCAGCGCGCGCTCGAGATGCGATCTACCAGGCGGTCCCCGGGCCGCTCTTCACGGTCGACACCAACCTCACGCTGCCCAGCGGCGAGACTGCTGCGAGCCTCGATCAGTTCCTGGCCGGCTCAGCGCTTGCCGGACTCGGCGCGAGCTTCATGCATGCGGAGACCACATACCACGTCAGCGCGCGCTATTTCGTCGCCCACGCGATCCTCGAGTCGGGCTGGGGCACGAGCGCCATCGCGCAGTTCAAGCACAACCTCTTCGGCTTCGGCGCCGACGACGCGAACCCCTACGGTGACGCAGTGACGTTCACGAGCTTCGACGCGTGCATCCAGTACGTCGCGCAATTCATCGCGACCAACTACCTGACCGCGGGCGGGCAGTTCTATCACGGCCCGACGCTGCGCGGCATGAACGTTGACTATGCGAGCGACCCCAACTGGGCCGAGAAGATCGCGAGCATCGCTGACACGATTCCCCCGCTCGCCGTCCCCTGACCCGCGGGTCGGTTACCTCGAGCCGCGACGCCGGCCGGCTTTGAGGACACGCACCTCGTCGGCAAGCAGCTCGGTGTCGACCTCTCGCTGTGATTCGTCGTCGAGTTCGCCGCTCACCGCCCATGTGAACTTCACATTGGCCGGTTGCCGGCGATCGAACTGAACATTCCAGACCTCACCGATCGCGAGCGGCAGTTCGGCTCGCGGGACACGCAGCGACACGTCGACGGCCTGCGGCTCCATCCCCGGCGCATGCAGCATCACCTTGGCACTCACGTGCGACGATAAACGGAGCCCGTGATCGGTCTCGGTAAAGCTCACGAGAGTCGCCGTCCCGGCCACGGGGTCCTTCAGCCGACCGAACATCTCCCAGCTCCCTGAGGTTTGACGACACGCGCAGTGTGATCCCATTCCGCCGCCCAGTGCCTGGGCTAGGCTGGCATGATGCAGCATCCGATCGGCGAGCACGCGCTGCTCGCTGACTCGCGGACCGCAGCACTCGTCGATCCCGCAGGCAACGTGGCGTGGCTCTGCTGGCCGTGGATCGACTCCACGCCGTTGTTCTTCTCGATCCTCGACGACGTTCGAGGCGGCGCGTTCTCCGTGCGGCCTCAGCGAGCCGAAGCTATTGTGATCTCCCGCCGCTATCACCCCCGATCGCTCGTCCTCGAGACGGTATGGCAGGTCGGTGCGGCGCGGCTGACAGTCGACGATGCGCTCGACCTCGGCGACAGTCCATTGCTGGTTCGCAGCATGCGCGCTGAGGGCGACGCAATCGATGTGGTCGTGGAGGTCCGTACGCCGGCGTGGCCGGGGACCGTGGCGGCGCTGCGCGTGCTTGACAACGCGGTCGAGCTTGACGGCGTCAGCCACGTGGTCGTTCACGGGCCGTCGGCGTGGGAGACGAACGGGGAAGGGGCCGTCACCAGGTTGCAGGTTCGCTGGGGATCGGCGGCAACGGTCACACTCGGCACAGCGGGAGCCGTGCGGCGTGCATTCTCGATCGGCACGACGATCGCCGAGTGGCAGCAGACCATCCCGGCGATGAATCCGCATGCTGGAGCCCAGGTCGCAGGCGATCTCCTCGAGACGACGGCGGCAGTGCTCATCGGTCTGCGCCGGACCGGCGGGGGCATCGTCGCCGCGCCGACCACCTCCCTGCCGCAGTGGCCGCGATCGAGACGGACCTGGGACTACCGGTACTGCTGGCTCCGCGACTCCTCGCTCGCCGCACTGGCCCTGCTCCGGCTCGGACTCGTCGACTCCGCAACGTCGCTTGGGGCCTTCATCGGTTCGGTGGTCATGAGCTCAGGACCTGTTCCGCTCGTCCGGGTTGACGGAAGCGCACCGCCCGAGGAGACGGAGATCACGGAACTCACCGGCTACGGCGGTGCTCGTCCGGTGCGGATCGGCAACGCTGCAGCCCGCCAGGCGCAACTCGACGTCCCCGGCGAGGTGATCGAGCTCGCCACAGCGCTCACCCGGGCGTCGGCACTGCCCGATGAGCTCGCAGCCGCGGTGCCGATCCTGGCCGGCTGGCTCGCGAAGCACTGGCGCGAGCCCGATCACGGGATCTGGGAGATCCGTGGTGCTCCAGCTCGATATACGCACTCCCTGGTGACCGCTCTCAGCGGACTGCATGGTGCCGCCGCGCTGGTCGATCAGCGCGTGGTCTCCGGTGACGCCGCCGCATGGCGTCAGACGGCGTCCGCCATCGAGGCTGACCTGGGGTCTGGCGGGCCGCTGCAGCTCCGCCTCGACGGCGGGGGCGCCGACGCGGCGCTTGCCCAGGCGGTGCTCGTCGACGCGCTCGACACCCTCGCCGGACGGGTCGCTCCCACCCTCGACCTGATCATCGAGCGACTCGACCGAGGTGGTCTCATCGATCGCCATGAGCAGGAGGTCGACTCGATCGCCGATCCGTGCGCACCGTTCGTCTTTCCGACCTTCTGGCTCGCCGGAGCGCTCACCGCCATTGGGCGCGACGGGTCGCGGTGGCGCGATGCAGCACTGTCAACCCGGGGAGCGCTCGGGCTCTTCGGCGAGGTCGCCGATCCAGCCGAGCGCTCCCCGCTCGGCAACTACCCGCAGGTGCAGAGCCACGCGGCATTCGTCCTCGCGGTGGTGGCGGAGACGACTTCCTAGGTGTCACTCACGCGCATGACGCGGGATCCGGCGCGGCGCCGGGATCATGCACGCCGACGGCGACTCCTCCCGGCACAACCGCGACACACTCGATATCGGTTCTCAGGACGCTGAGCTTTGGCGCGATCGCAAAGAGCCGGTCCAGCGACAGGGCCGCATCGATCTGCGAGGCAAGCCCCGAGCCCACAAACCCGGGGAGACCCAGCATTCCGATATCGACCTCCGGGACCTGCGCAGCAACCGCCGGCCCGGTCGGACCCGGCTGCAGTGAGAGACTGATATGAGCGACGGCCGTCGGCGTGAAAGGCCCGGCCGAGACCTGCGCCGAAACGACGAGCAGCCCGCCGCGAACGCGCACCTGAACGTCGCGGAACGCATCGGGATGCGGATTGTTGGCGACGGCGAGCACGGTCAGGTCACGCTCGCTGAGCACCACCACGCCGTGCGCACCCTGGATGAGCTGCGCGGCCATCTCCTCGCCGAGGGCGAGCGCGATCGCCTCCTCAGTGGCTCCGTGGGACGGCCCTGCCGGCAGGCGACCAAGATCGGGCGCCGCCAGCGCTCGATCGGCCAGGAAGGCCATCCCCCCGATGGCGAACAGGAGCGCGAGTAGCCCGATGCAGCATCCGCGCACGATGCCGCGCTGGCCAGAGGGGGTCACGTCTCTATGTTCGACCTCCTGACTCGGCCGTGTGCGATGCCGGCACGGAATGGAGGGTCAGCCGCGTTCTCGCGTGGCGGCGCACCTCCGAAGCGCTCCAGTACAGCGGGAACTGCCGGTTGGTACGCCAGCGGCGTGAAAGATCCCGATAGTGGCGCGAGCCCGGCTGTCCTGACTGCCCGGGAACATGGATACCGCCGCTCGCGTCCCATTTGCCGACGTCCAGGACCTGACGCCAGGACGGGGCCGAGAGACGGGTCTCGAACGGCTCTCCCGGCACCTGCGACGTGGCAAGAACAGTGTCGGTGTTGCCACCAACCTTGATAGAGGGTGCGTTGAAGAACCACGCAAGCCCGCGCCGGCGCCCGAACGCATGAATGAGCTCGAGCCTGTGGACGCGTCCCCACACCCAGCGATGCGAGCGCCGTCCGTAGCGGCCACGGAGGTCGTTCATGGCGTCGTCGAGCGACTTTGCCACAACCTCGGCCCAGGTGGTCAGGCCCTCGAACAGCCCGTCGTCTCCAAGTTCCCAGCGCTCGATCAGCGAGGGCGTGAGGCGGCCGATGATGTTGCCCGGGTATTGGAAGACCGGGTGTGACAGGTCGACGCCGGCCAGGATCCGCCAGGCGTTGCCGCAGACGGGGCTCAGCGAATGTTCCGCGAGCCGGGCCATGAACGCCTCGTAGATGGTCGGCTCGACGCGATGCGGATCCATGACCGCGTCCCACTGCGCCAGGCGATGGCGTGTCGCTTCCGCCGAGGGACTCGCACAGTGCATCGAGGCGAGCAGCCGGACCACCTGGCGCGCCGGAGGGCACACGAGATCCATCTGAGCCCGGGCCATGTATGCGAGGTCGACCACTCGCTCGGAGAGCAGCTCGCCGATTCGCAGGGCGCGGTATCCGGACATGTAGTCCGTGCCGATGTAGAACGGGAAGCCGTCGCCGGCAATCCGGTTGTTGGCCGTGATGATCTGATGTTCGGGGGGATCGAAAAGCTGGGGGATCTCGTCCGGGGTCAGATACCTGGTCCACACGGCGCTCCCCGTCCAGCCCTGGATGGGAAGACCGCTCGGCTTGGCTTTCCGGACCGGGATCCGCCCGGACAGGAGGTACCCGATGTGGCCGTCGACGTCCGCGTACACGACGTTCTGGGACGGCGCATCCAGCGACGCCAAGGCGTCCTTGAAGCTCTTCCAGTCTCCCGCGCGCTGCAGCCGGAGGAGTCCCTCGGCGGCGCCTCCGGGCTGCAGCGCGGTCCACTGGAGAGCGAGCCCCCGCCAGATGGAGCGCTCGGGATCCTCAATCCTTTCGACGACCGGTCCGTGGCGGGTGACCACCACCTCCTCGAGCACGTCGGACGAGTTCCTGACGTGAATGATCTCGCGCAGCCTCCGGGTGGGCTCGAATCCGCGCTCAGTGCGGAATCGATCAGCGGCCGGCGAGTCGAACTCCTCGATGACCAGGTCCTGACAGTCTGCGAAGGAATTGGTGAATCCCCAGGCGACACGCTTGTTGTGTCCGATGACCACGAACGGCACTCCCGGCATGGTCACGCCGGTCGACTCGAAGTCCTCGCCCGCCTGAACGTGTGCCGCGTACCAGATCGACGGCATGCCCGGGACCAGGTGCGGATCGTTGCAGAGAATCGGCCGCCCCGACGTCGTCCGCTCGCCGGAGACGACCCAGGAGTTGCTCATGCCCCCGGCGGTGGGGATCCACCGGGCCGCCTCACGGAACATCGTCAGCAGCTGCGTCCGGGTGTCGGTCCCGCCCGCCGCCCGGACCGTGCTCGCGAGGACGGTGGGATTCGCGTCCGGGTACACGATGTCGAGCCGGGCTGCGTGCTCCGGCCCGATCGCGCGCAGCAGCTCCAGCCGCTGCAGCTCGGTGTCCCAGTTCATGCTCAGACCGAGTGCCAGCAGCTTGACCGCGGCGAGGCTGTGCATCGGCTCCCACGGCTCCGCCGTCACGCCCAGCAACCGGTACTCGAGCGGGAGGGGCCGCCCGGATTGGGCGATGGCGTTGACACCGGCCGAATACGCCTTGAGCATCCGGCGAGCTTCGGGGCCCAGGCGGAGCTCCTCCTCACGGGCAACCCGATGCAGGCCAACCCTGCGTATGAATCGATCGATGTTCACACCGTCGGATCCGATCAGCTCGCTGATCCGGCCGGTCGCGACGCGCCGGGTCACCTCCATCTGCCAGAGACGATCCTGGGCGTGAACCACACCCACCGCGAAGGCGGCATCCTCCATGCAGACGGCGTTGACGTGGGGTATGCCCCAGCGATCCCGGCCGACGGTCACGTCCGCCGTGAGACCCCCCACGTCGAGCCTCCCTCTCACCTTGGGCAGGGAGACGCCGAAGGTGCGATGGCGCGCGACCAGTAGAGCGGCGCAGAGGACGACCAGCAGGGCCGCCACGACGATGATGGCAATGATCATTTGGAAGCGGTCTGGCAACGTACTACACTCGCGAGCCCATGGCCTTGCGAACACCGCTTCACGACAGGCACATCGCGGCCGGGGCACGGATGGTCGAGTTCGGCGGCTTCGACATGCCGCTGCAGTACTCGACCATTCGTGAGGAGCACGTGGCGGTCCGGACTCGCTGTGGCCTGTTCGACCTGTCGCACATGGGCGAGGTGCGCTTCACCGGCGACCGGGCGCTCGACGACGTCCAGCGCCTGGTCACCAACGACGTCGGCCGCCTTGAGGTCGGCGGTGCCCTCTACGGCGTGATGTGCAACGACAGGGGCGGGATCGTCGATGACGTGGTCGTGTACCGCGAAGCGGACGGGTACATGGTCGTGATCAATGCCGCCTGCCGGCCAAAGGATGTCGCCTGGATGGGCGACCACAGCGGAAACTCCACATTCGAGGATGTCGGCGATTCGGTGGCGCTGCTCGCCGTGCAGGGCCCGCGCGCGGTCAAGTTGGTCAGCGGCCTGACTGCCGACGACGTCGCGGAGCTCCGGCCGTTTCACTCCACCGACACGCAGGTGGCGGGCATCCAGGCGGCGGTTTCGCGCACCGGCTACACCGGTGAGGACGGGTTCGAGCTCTATGTCGGTGCGTCTGACGCGCCCGCTCTCTGGGACAGGCTCCTGGATGCCGGCGCTGGCGAGGGCCTGATCCCATGCGGACTGGGCGCGCGCGACACGCTCCGTCTCGAGGCAGGCCTGCGCCTCTACGGCCAGGACATGAACGACGAGACCGACCCGTACAGCTGCGCGCTGGGATGGACGGTCAAGCTCCAGAAGGGCGAGTTCATCGGCAAGCCGGCACTGCTTCAGCTCGATCCATCGCATCCGCCGCGACGGTTCGTCGGCATCGAGATCGCGGGCAGGGCAATCGCTCGCCACGGACAGCGGGTGCTCGCGGCGGGCGAGCCTGTCGGCGAGGTCACGAGCGGGACCTACAGCTTCACCCTCGATCACTCGATCGCCACGGCATCATTGGACGGCGACGTCCCGGCGGACGCCGAGCTCTCCGTCGACATCAGGGGCACCGTCGCCGCGGCAACGGTGGTGCCGCTGCCCTTCTACCGCCGCCCCAAGGGAGCCTGAACGTGGCTGATCTCTCCAACTACCGGTTCACCGCCACCCACGAGTGGGTTCGCGTCGAGGGCTCCAACGCCACCGTGGGGATCAGCGATCATGCCCAGGCGCAGCTCGGCGATGTGATCTTTCTCGAGCTTCCGGCGGTCGGGACCGAGGTCAAGGCGGGTGCCAAGTTCGGCGCGATCGAGTCGGTCAAGGCGGCGTCCGACCTCTATTCGCCGGTGAGCGGGACCGTGGCCGAGGTGAACTCGGCGCTGAACGACCGCCCGGAGCTCGTCAACTCCGACCCGTACGGTGAGGGCTGGATGCTCCGTCTCGAGAGTTCGAGCAACGACGGCGGCGACCTGCTCGACGAGACGGGCTACGCAAAGCTCGTCGGCGCCTGACCTAGACTTCTGGGCGGGGTCAGCTAGCTCAGCTGGTTAGAGCGCGCGGTTCACATCCGCGAGGTCGAGGGTTCGAGTCCCCCGCTGACCACCATCTCCCTCCGGCGACCTTGGCGCGCTCACTCGCCGGTCTGCCCGTCGACCGCCTCCCGAATCAGGTCGGCGTGACCGTTGTGCCGCGCGTACTCCTCGATCATGTGGCAGAGGATCCAGCGCAGGCTCGGTGCCTCACCGCTGGGCTCGGTGCGCTTGGCGAGCTGCCCCAGGCCGCCATCCGCGAGGGCCTTGTGAACATTGGCGCGGGCGCGATCCACGCGCTCCTCCCAGAGCGCGCGCAGCTCCTCGGGCGTGTCCTGGGCCGCCGTGTGCCACTCCCAGTCGGGGTCCGCCTCCCAGTCCACGCTGTCCCACGGTGGCGCCGACTCTCGCCCCTCCAGCCACTCGGAGAACCAGTAGTCCTCAACCAGTGCCAGATGCTTGAGCATGCCCCCGAGCGTCATGGACGAGACCCCGACGGTTGTCTGCAGTCCAGGCGCGTCGAGCCCGCCGGTCTTCCAGGCGAAGGTCGCGCGCTGGAACTCCAGGAAACCGACCAGGGTCGCGGCCTCGTCGCCCGCGGACGGCGGCTTCGGACGGCCCTGCTCGTCGAACTCAGGCACGTGCATGACTCTACCGATGCCGACCGTTACCGGAAGTAGTGGCCCTGATCGAGGTCGTCGAGGAGCCCTGGATGGATCGGTTCCCACCGCAGCAGTGCGCGGGTGAGTGCGCTCGAGGCGGGGCTGTCGAGCCCGACGAAGCCGCCCAGGGGCGTGAAGTGCTCGTTTGCGTCCTCGGGAGCAATCGAAACCACCGGCAGATCCAGATGGCGGCCGATGACTCCGGCGATGTCGCGGAGCGGCACGCCCTCATCCGCGACCCCATGGAGCGTCGAGCCCGCCGGAGCCCCCTCGAGCGCCACGCGGAAGAGGTGCGCTGAATCCAGCCGGTGGACGGCAGGCCAGCGATTGCTCCCGTCGCCGATGTAGCCGGAGACGCCCTTGTCGCGGGCGACGCGAACCAGCGTCGCCATGAATCCGTGATCTCCTTGGCCGTGATTCGTCGGAGGGAGTCGGAGGATCGAGGAGCGGACGCCGCGGGAAGCGAGGGAGAGCGCCAACTCCGCGGTGCCATGCCTGGTCCGCGGACCGCCGCCCAGCACCGCCAGCTCCCGACTGACGTCGTGACCGTCCCGTTCGGTGGCCACACGGCCAAGTGCCATCCCGAGGGTCCCTGAGGCGATCAGCAGCGGGCGATCTGAGCCGGCGAGCGCTTCGCCGAATGCCTCGACGGCGCGGCGATCGGCATCCGCCGCGGCCTGAAAGCCGCCGGAGAAAGCGATGTCGTGCTTGAAGGCGAGGTGGATCACGCCGTCCGACGCGGCCGCTGCCTCTCCCAGGAGGGCGAGGTCGTCGAGGCTGCCACGACGCAGCTCTGCCCCGGCGGCAGCGAGTGCGGCGGCCGAGGCGGCCGAGCGAGCTAGGCCGACGACTTGATGACCTGCTTCGAGGAGTTGGGAAACGACGGCGGAGCCGATCCAGCCTGACGCGCCGGTGACGAAGACACGCATGAACGCCTCCTGGGAGGACCATTCCTCTGCACTGAGGCTGGTCTTGATGTCAGTTGCTGTCATCACCTTACCACGCATGTCAGTCACTGTCATCAGGGGCCGGTAGAATCACCGCATGGCACGTTGGGAGCCGGACAGCCGAGGCAGGCTCGAGCGTGCCGCGATCGCGCTCTTCGGCGAGCGCGGCTTCGAGAACACGACCGTTGTGGAGATCGCCGCACGGGCAGGGTTGACGGAGCGAACCTTCTTCCGGTACTTCGCCGACAAGCGTGAGGTCCTGTTCTGGGGCGCGGGTGCGCTTCGAGAGCTCCTGGTCAGCGCGGTGACCGGCGCGCCTGCGAGCGTCGCGCCCATCGACGCGGTGGTCGCCGCCCTCGAGGCCGCCGGTGGTGTGCTCCAGGAACGCCGCGAAGCCGCTCGCGAGCGTCAGGTCATCATCGTGTCGAATGCCGAGCTTCGTGAGCGCGAGCTGATCAAGCTCTCCTTACTCTCCGCTGCACTCGCCGACGCGTTGCGCCGGCGCGGCGTTGCAGACACGGCCGCGTCGCTCACCGCTGATACGGGAATCGCGATCTTCAGCGCTGCGTTTCAAGCCTGGGTCAAGGAGACGGAGCGACGGGAATTTCCGCAGGTCATCCGCGACACCTTCGACGAGCTGAGAGCCGTCACGTCTGGTGCCGGGACGCGTGGCACGAGTGACATGCCTACGACCGTGATCAGGTCGTCGAGTCCGGGGAAGTCGCACGCGTCGCGTGTTTAGAGTCGCGAGATCGTCACCGGTCACCACACGAACGGGATCAACCGCTTCGTGCGCCGGCTGTATGCCTCATATCCGGGAAGGTCGCGGCGCAGCAGTGCTTCCTCGGCCGAGACGCGGCGGATATACGCGAGACCGAGAAGTCCGCCGACCATCTCGACGACCGCCACACTGCGTGATGTTAATGCGAATCCTGTCCAGAACAAAAGCGATCCCGCGTAGCCGGGATGGCGCAGGAATCGATACGGTCCGTGGTCGACAACGTGCTGACCACGCCTGACACGGAGGGTCCGCGAATAGGACTGGCCGAGCGTCCGCATCGACCATGCGCGCAGGCCGAGCCCGACCGCTTCCAGGCCGGCACCCATGGGGCCGGCGGCGCGATGCAGTTGCGGCCGCCGTATGACGCGGACCACGGGTGCAACCGCCACCGCAGTTGCATATGCGGCGATGATCATCCGGGTGGTTCCACGATCGTCGCGCGAAGCCCGCAGGCTCGATGGTGCACCCCGTTGACGGGTCGACGTCTCGAGGACGAAGAACGCGATGACACCAGCGTAGCCGGCCGCGAACCATCCGATGCCGTCGGCACGGCTCCGTCGATCCGGCACCACGCTCACGGTGAGAGCGTGACACCCGGCTGCTACGCTCCGCCACATGAGTGACGACCGCCCCGTACTGCTTTTCGGTGAGACGTATCACCACCCGAACATCCTGTACCGCACCGGATTCCTTGTGCCGGACCCGATCGTGGTGGTCGACCGCGGCGGCGATGACACCGTGCTCTGGGCGAGTGCACTCGAAGAGGGTCGCGCACGCAAGGAGGCATCGGTCGGTCAGGTTCGCAGCACCCTCGAGCTCAGCATCCCGGCACCACGCCCGGGTGGTAACGAATACGACGGCTGGGCGTCCCTCGTCGAGGCGGTCTGTCGCGAGCACGGTCTCACCGCGGTGGATGTCGATGCCGACTTTCCCGCGGTGTTCGCCGACCACCTGCGCCACAACGACGTCGACGTCCGGCCACGGACCAACATCTATCAGCAGCGACGCCGCATCAAGACTCCACAGGAAGTCGAGTGGATCACCGCGACGGAGAACGCCGGCATGGCCGCCCTGCAGAAGGCGATCGACGTGATCGCAGCTGCTGAGATCCGCGATGGGCTCCTGGTACGCGATGGTCGCAACCTCAGCAGCGCGGACCTCATCTTCACCGTCGAGAGTCACCTGCTCGACAACGGCTACGGCACCGAGGACTCGATCTGCTGCGGTGGACCCGAGTCTGCGGACCCGCACCGCGCGATGAGCGATGTCATACGCGCCGGTCTGCCGATCGTGCTCGACATCTACCCGTTCGACAAGCGCACCCGCTACTGGGGCGACATGACCCGCACGGTGGTGCGCGGCACGCCGCCCCCAGAGGTGATGCGCATGTGGGACGCCGTGCTCGAGGCGCAGCAGGCGGGGCTCGACACCGTCAGGCCGGGCGTGAACGGCCGCGATGTGCATTTCGCCTGCTGTGAGGTGTTCAAGCAGCACGGCTATGGCTCGCTGCCCAGACCCTACCGGGACATCCCGAGCGATGCGCGCTTCATCCACGGGACCGGGCACGGGCTGGGGCTCGAGATCCACGAATATCCCCGGGTCAGCGAGGCGGACGTTGTCCTCGAGGTCGGCGACGTGATCACTGTCGAACCCGGACTGTACGACCCGCACTTCGGGGGTATCCGCATCGAGGATCTCGTGGTCGTCACCGAGACCGGTTGCCGGAATCTCACCCCCCTGCCCAAGACGTTCCGGCTGGACTGAGATCGGCTCCTGCTACACTGCGAGCGCTTCTCATCGAGGAGCGTTTCCACATAACGCTTTCCTGCGCCCGGATCGAGACTGCCTGACCACCTCGGCAGTCACAGCACCCCGGGCGCCGCAAGCCCAGAGGAAAGGAGGTGCCACGCATGGTGCGTGACTACGAGCTGATGTACATCGTCCGGCCGGAGCTGGAGGATGACGCGGTGCGCGTCGCCGTGAAATCGGTGCGCGCGCTGATCGAAACCCACGAGGGCGAGGTCGTCAAGACCACGCTCTGGGGGAAGCGCCGCCTGGCGTACGAGGTGAAACGCCTGCGCGAGGGCCACTACGTCCTGGTCGTCTTTCACCTGGACGGCGGCAAGGTGGCCGAGATCGAGCGCGCGCTCAGGATCCACGACACGGTCTTCCGCCATCTCATCGTCGTCCACGAGGGTCCGATGCCCGAACCCGAGGCCGAGATCGAAGAGGTGCAGGGACCGGTCGAGCCCGAGGCTGAAATCGACCGCGGAGACGCGGATACTGTCGCTCCAGGGTCCGTGGATGGGGACGACGATCTGGAATCAGACGACGTCCCCTCGGCAATCGACGACGACGAAGGAGATTTGTGATGGCGGGTTCTCTCAATCGTGTGATGCTCATCGGCAGGCTGACCCGTGATCCCGAGCTCCGCTACACGCCGAGTGGAACAGCCGTCTGCAACCTCGCGCTCGCGACCAACCGCTACGGGAGTGACCCGGCGACCGGTGAGCGCAAGGAATTCACGGATTACCACGACGTGGTGGTCTGGAACCAGGGCACCCGCAAGCTCGCGGAGACCACGGCGCAGTACCTGCAGAAGGGCAGGCTCGTCTACGTCGAGGGCCGCCTCCAGACCCGCTCGTGGGACGACGCCCAGAGTGGCCAGAAGCGCTACAAGACCGAGGTCAACGCCAACGACGTGCAGTTCCTCGACAGCAGCAGTCGTCAGGAGGGTGCGCCCTCCGGCGACGCCGGCGGAGCAGTGCCGGTCACCGTCCCGGCCGGCGGCGACGTCGACCCAGACGACATTCCATTCTGAGCTGGAGAGCCATGCCTGATTTCGACCGCCGCCGCCGCAAGGTGTGCAGCTTCTGCCTGGAACACATCGACTTCATCGATTACAAGGAGGTCACCCGGCTGCGCCGGTACCTGTCGGAGAGGGGCAAGATCCTGCCGCGCCGGATGACCGGGACGTGCGCCCGCCATCAGCGTTCGTTGACGGTGGCGCTCAAGCGGGCGCGGCATATCGCCCTACTGCCGTTCGCGGAGATCCGCTAACCCCCGTCAGTACGCAGGGCTCGGGTGTAGGAGAGCCTGCCGGACGGATCGGGGGGCACGCCCCTGGGCTGCTTGGCGCCCCGACCCGGTAGATGAAGATCTCCCAACCCATACCTGACGGAGCGTCGACCGACAGCGACACCGGCTGCCCGGGAACCTGATCAGGCGGTGTGAAGTACGTAGCTCCATCGACGCAGCCGGGCGTCGCGGTGTGCATGAAGCTCGACGACCCGATGGTCAAGGTGCCGACCCCCGAGCAGACAACAGCGATCGACCACGTCTGGCTTGATGTGAACGCGGGCAATGCTGCCGAACCCATGCCGTACGCCACCGGCGCCACCTGGACGTCACCTGACGATCCCAATAGGAGCGCGGTCGGCCCCTCGGTGATGACGATCTCCCAACTGATCGACGGGTCAGCCTTGACCTGCAGGCTGATCGGCCCACTGCCGCCACTGCCGGGGGGACCGGATCCGAATCCGCTGCCACCCGACCCCGTGGGGTTTGAGCACTGGAACTGCTTGTCGTCGCCGAAGGTGAACATGTTGCCCACGATTTCCAGCATGTCAGCGGAACTGCCGGAGTTGCACGCGTCGCGGACGTCGAGCCACTCGCCAGGTCCAACGCTGAACGTCGGCAGCGTGATCGAGCCGGTGCCGTAGGTAACCGGTACCAGGACTCGCTGATCCGGCAGGACGGTGAGCACCGGCAGCGGAGGTCTGCTCTCGGAGATGTAGACCTCCCACACCATTGACCCATCCGCTGTGACCTGCAGCGTGAGCGGCTTGTCGTCGTACAGCTTCGGGCTCCCCACGGTCATGGTGGTCGCGCCGATTGAGCTCGAACATTGCAGGAGACTTCGGCCGACCACGTGGTTGGTAGACATGAGCTTGAACGGACCCGGGCCGGCACAGTCAAACTGCAGGTAGAGCGTCCCCTGCGGGACGAATGTCTGGAGCTGGACGGACCCATGTCCGCGTGTGAGCGGAATGACGACATGCGCGGACGCAGGCACGCCGGCGCCGCCGAGCAAGGGCATTTCCTTCAGCTGCGACGTGAACGGAGACCGCGAGGAGGCGGGCGAGGGAGCTGATGTGCCCGCCGGGGTGGGTGACGCCTTGTCGTGACTTCTCAGCTCAAGAGCGAACACGGTCACGCTGGCGGCGACGAGAGCCGCAGCAGCAACACCGGCGATCAGGTTCAACGTCCTGCGACGCCGGTCAGGCATCACAACCTTCATATCAGTCAGGCTCGACGGTGGTGCGGACGCCTCGACGTGCTCGAAGAATGCGCGCAGCTTGGTGTCCAGTCCGGGATCGATGTCAAGCATCGCCGAGCTCCTTTCGCAATGTGGCAAGACCGCGCGCGAGGTGGGCTCGCACGGTTCCGGGCCGGCAGCCCATGAAGACGGCGCACTCTTCGACCGAGTACCCGTGCCGGTAGTTGAGCGTTATCGCTGCCCGCTGCCGGAGCGACAAACGCCGGTAGGCCCGATCGATGTCGATGACGTTCGCTGCGGCTCCCGGGTCGCCACCCGATACCGAATCCTCGATGAGGGCGAGCGGCGGCCAGCCTCGCATGCGCAGATGACGACGCCGGCTGATGCAGTGGTTGACGCAGACGCGCGTCAGCCACGAGGCCGGCCGCTCCATCCTCGCCACCGATCCCCAGGACCGCCAGGCCTTGAGCAGCGTCTCCTGAACCGCATCCTCAGCCTCGCCCTCGTCTCTGAGTATTGACAACGCGAGCGAGTAGAGCCGCCTGGCGTCCGGCACGGCAACGGCTTCGAAGGACCGCTCGGGCACCATCTCGCCGACCGGTACGGCGCTCGCCGCTGCAATCACACTCATCCCGACGCTCCGCGGCGCGGTTTTGCTGACACGCCGCACCTATACTGGGCCGACAGGCGCATGCGCCATCACCGGGCTCGTTCTCTCCACATCCTTGTCATGGCACCGGTCGCCGCGATCGCCGCGGGCTTCCTCGGCCCGACGCCTCACGTCCTTGCAGCGCCCCGGGCACCTGCTCCGATCGTCATCACCATCGATCCGGCTCATGGTGGCCGGCCTGATGCGGCACATCCGAGCAAACCATTCGATCTCGGAGCGATCGCAATCAGTGGTCTGCTCGAGAAGGACGTCGACCTCGACGTCGGAACCCGGCTGGCGACGTTGCTGCGTGACGACCTGGTCGAAGTGGTCATGACTCGAACTTCGGACGTCTACGTGTCACCAGCAAAGCGCGAGCGGATCTCGATTGCGCATCACGCAGGACTGGTGGTCAGCATCCAGGCGAATGCTTCGGCCAACCCCCGGGTCGGCGGCTCTCTCGTGCTCTATCCAACAACGGCGAGTGCGGCATTCGCCCAAACCGTGAGTGACGCGCTCACCGCCCAGATCAGCATGGACGGGACGCCCGACGGCGGTACGCGGCTCGGCGACGCCGCCTGGGTTCGCAATCCCGTGCCGGTGGCGTCGGTCGCGATGGGATACCTCAGCAACCGCAGCGACACCTCGCTCATGGCGATGGCGTCGTTCCGGCAGGATGTGGCGATCGGCGTGCGCGACGGGATCGAGGCGTACCTGCCCGCGATCGTCGCCCGGCGCGACGCGATCCGAGCCTGGCGAAGGGCTCACCCTGGGATGGTGCTGCCAGGCTCCTTCGCTCCTGCATCCGCAGTGCTGGGTGGGACCAACGGGTTCCAGTTCGGTCCGGTCATCGCCTGGCTTGCCGCACTCAGCGCCGCCGGGCTGGTGCTCCTGTTCCGCGATGCGGTCGGACGTTTTCTCGTGGTGTTCATCGCCCTGCTGGTTCGGCTGATCGGTGGGGTGATGTGGTTGGGATCGTCCGCGATACGAAAGGGTCACCGCCGCCCCCGGGTTGGCGCGGGCTCGCAACCGGAGCCGGAACAGGCCAGAAGTGGTTCGGTGTACGACGATATTCCGCTCTGAGCACTGAAACCAGCTGACCAGAGGTGAGCGCTACCGGAACGCCGAGTCCATCATCGTTCGCAACGGAAAGCTGGTCGAGACCCGCGTCTTCTTCGGCGGCCGCGTCTAACGCACGGCCTCGGGCCGTGTCTCACGCGGCCTTCGGTAGACTTCGGCCATGGGTGAACCACAGCTCCGCGTTCCCGGTCCGACCCCGCTCCCCGCTCGCGTGGTCCGCTCCGCGAGCCGTCCCATGATCAACCACCGCGGCCCGGAGTTCGCCGCGGTGTTGGATGACGTCATCGGTGGCCTGCGCTGGGCGCTCCGCACCGAGAACGACGTTCTCCTGTACCCGTGCAGCGGCACCGGCGGCCTCGAGGCCGCGGTGGTGAACCTGCTCAGCCCCGGCGAGCAGGCGCTGTTCTGCGTTATGGGCTCGTTCGGTGAGCGCTGGGCGAAGATCGGCGATGTATATGGCGCCGAGGTCGTTCGTCTGACCGTTCCCTGGGGTGAGCCGATCGACCCTGAGGATGTCGAGCGAACGCTTGCCGAGCATCCCGAGATCACCACGGTCTTTGTCACACACAACGAAACATCCAGCGGCGTCACCAACGACCTGGCGGCGATTGCCGGTGTCGTCAAGAGCCGGGGCAAGATGCTGGCGGTCGACAGTGTCAGCGGAGCGGGATGCCTGCCGCTCGAGACCGACGCTCTCGGTGTCGACGTCCTGGTCACCGGCTCGCAGAAGGGCTGGATGGCTCCTCCCGGCGTCGCCATGCTCGCCGTGAGCGCGTCCGCATTTGCGCGTTCCGAGACCGCCACGAATCCACGCTTCTATCTCGACTTCGGGCGCGAGAAGAAGTCGCAGGACAAGAAGCAGACCTCGACCACCCCGGCTATTTCGGTGATCTTCGCGCTCCAGGAAGGTCTCGCCATGCTTCGCGAGGAGGGCTTGGAGAACGTCTGGGCCCGCCACGCACGCGTCGGCCGGATGATCCGCGCCGGCGTCGAGGCGATGGGTCTCAAGCTGCTCGCCGCCCCGGGTCATCGGAGCGACACGGTCACCGCCGTGCACAGCCCCGCGGACACGCCTGAGGCGCTCAAGCAGCTGCTCACGACCCTGCGGACGGCGCACGGCCTCGTGCTCGCGGGTGGGCAGGAATCGCTGATGGGCAAGATCTTCCGTATCGGCCATCTCGGCTTCATCGACGACGCCGACGCCTATACCATCCTCGCGCTCCTCGAGGCGGGGCTCATCGACACGGGGCTGCGTACCCGTGGCGGCCTCGCCATCGCGGCGGCACAGGCGGAAGCACGCGGGACGGTCGCGCAGGCAGAACCCGTCAGCGTCGGGTGACCGTCGCCGCCGACCCGCGCACCGCGGCCGGTACCGTGACGCGCATCCTCGTGGCGGACCCCATCGCCGACGACGGCGTGACCCGGCTTCGGGCAGCCGGCGAGGTTGACGTGATGACCGGGCTCGAGCCGAGCGCGCTCCGCGAGCGCATCGGCGACTACGACGCGCTCGTGGTTCGCAGCGAGACCAAGGTCACCGCCGAGGTGTTCGCTGCCGCACCGCGTCTCCGTGTGGTCGGACGCGCCGGTGTCGGCGTCGACAATATCGACATCGAAGCCGCAACGCGCCATGGCGTCCTCGTGCTCAACGCACCGACCGGTAATACGATCGCCGCCACCGAGCACGTCATAGCGATGATGCTGGCCCTCGCCCGCAATCTTCCCGCCGCCGACCGCTCGCTCCACGCGGGGCTCTGGGAACGCTCGACGTTCATGGGTATCGAGCTGCGCGAGAAGACGCTCGGCGTGCTGGGTCTTGGCAAGATCGGATCCGAGGTTGCCCGCATCGCCCGCGAGGGACTGCGCATGCGTGTGCTCGCCCACGACCCGCTGGTCACAGCCGAACGCGCCCAACAGCTGGGTGTCGAGCTCGTGGACTTCGAGACGCTGTTGACAGAAACCGATTTCCTCACCGTGCACGTGCCGCTCACCGATGCCACCCGCGGCGTCATCGGCGCGGCGGAGCTCAAGCGCATGCGCAGGGGAGCCAGGCTGATCAATGTCGCGCGGGGCGGCATCATCGATGAGCAGGCGCTCGCCGATGCGATCCGCGACGGGCATATCGCCGGAGCCGCCATCGACGTGTTCACCAAGGAGCCCCCTGACCCAGCCAATCCGCTGCTCCAGGTCGAGAGGGTGGTTGTGACCCCACACCTCGGCGCCAGCACACGCGAAGCCCAGGTGAACGTGGCTTTTGACGTCGCCGATCAGATCGTCGAGTACCTGGCCGGCGGCACGCCGCGGTATGCGGTCAACGCACCCACGGTGTTGCCCGAGGAGCTCGCACGCCTCCAGCCGTACCTCGTCCTCGCCGAGAAGATCGGATCGCTCGCGGCGCAGCTGGACGGTCGCAAGCTGCGCCACATCGTGTGCAGCTACTCCGGCGACCTCGCCGGCATCGACACCTCGATCATCACCGCGCACGTTCTCCGCGGTCTGTTTGCGCACTTCACGGAGACGCGCGTGAACCCCGTCAACGCCAAGGTGGTTGCCACGTCGATGGGCGTCGATGTCGACGAACGTCACACCACGCGAAGCGTCGATCCGGAGGGATCGCTGCTCGTCGAGGTGCGCGGCGAGGAGACGCTGCGCATCGCCGGCACGCAGTTCGATGACGGCCCCCGGATCACGCGCATCAACGATTTTCGCGTCGACATGCAACCCGCGGGCACGTTCCTCGTGGTCACCCACCAGGATCGCCCGGGCGTGATCGCAGCCATCTCCACGCTGCTCGCGCGCCACGACATCAACATCGCGGGGATCGAGCTGGGACGCGACCGGCCCCGAGGTCACGCGGTGATGCTGATGGAGATCGACGACCCGGTGGACGCCGACTTGCTCGCCGAGGTGCGCGAGACCGCGAGGCTCGATCAGCTCCGCCAGGTGCGGCTCTGAAGGCCTGACGCTCCGCCCGCGACGGAGACAAGCGCATGGCCGCCGTTGAGCCCTTCGAGGCAACTCGATACAACCCCGAGCACGTGAAGCTCGGCGGCGTGCTTGCGCCACCTTACGACGTGATCAGCGACGCGCAACGGGATGAGCTCTACGGTCGCGATCTGCGCAACATCGTGCGCATCGATTACGGCATGTCCTACCCGGATGATGTCGAGGGTGTCGACGACCGGTACACCCGCGCCTTGTCGTTTCTCACCTCGTGGCGTGACCTCGGCGTCCTGGTTCGCGACGCTCCCGCCGGCTTCTACGCCGTCGACCATCACTTTCAACACCCGGACGGGAGCCAGAGACGGCGGCGAGGTCTGCTCGCGACCGTGGCGGCAGCACCGTGGGAATCCTCTGACCTGCGTCCACACGAACGAACCCTTCGCGGGCCGAAGGCAGACCGTCTTGCCCTGCTGCGCGCCACGCGAGCGCAGACGAGCCCGGTATTCGCGGTATGGACGGACGCCGATCGCCTCACCGAGACGCTCGACAGCATTGCCACGGGCGAGGCGTTGCTGGGAGGGCGAATCGACGGAGAGATCGCCTCGGAGAAGTTGCTGCTCTGGCGTGTCGCGGATCCGCAGCGGATCGAGGCGATCGCCGGCGCCCTGCGCGGCGCCGAGCTCTACGTCGCCGACGGTCATCATCGCTACGAGACCGCCGCAGCGTACGCGGCGGAGCGGCGTGCGGCCGACCCGGAAGCACCGCGCGATGTGCCCTTCGAGCGTTGCCTCGTGTACCTCACGGCGGCGGATGATCCCGGCATCACCATCCTGCCGACACACCGCCTCGTGCGACCGGGCAACGGCATCGCATTCAGTCTCGACGACCTCTGGGCACGGCTCGACGACGCCTACGAGACGTTGCCTGCGGCCGACGGACGGGCGGCACTGGCCGCGGCCGCGTCGATGCAGGCGGCTCACCATGCGTTCGCGGTGGTCGCTCGGGACGGCGCTGCGGTGCTCCGGCGTCCGCGACGCGCCGAAGGGTCGCCCCGTCAACGGCTCGACGTCGCCGTCCTCGAATCCGAGGTGCTCGAGCCCGCGGGCGTTTCCCGGGAAATGATCAGCGGCGGCGCGCTCACGTACACTCGCGACCCGGATGGCCTCGACGCCGCGGTGACCAGCGGCGAGGCGGTTCTCGCCTTTGGCGTGTCGCCGGTGAGCGCGGACGAGGTGATCGCCGTGGCCCGTGCGGGGGAGACGATGCCCCAGAAATCAACGTATTTCTACCCGAAGGTGCCGACAGGGCTGGCTCTCCTTGAGGTCTGAACAGCCGCCGTCACCGTGGCGTGTTTGGCTCGTGGCTGCGAGCGGGTACAGTTGGAGCGTTCAACCGCGAACAGGGAACCTTTGATTGCCAACGTACGGATACCGCTGCCCCACGTGCTCGACCGAGTTCGAGGTATGGCAATCGATGCGTGACAACCCTGGCGCGTCCTGTCCGAATTGCGGTGCCGCCGCGGCACGTCAGTTCTTCCCCGCGGGGATCGTCTTTAAGGGCTCGGGCTTCTACAAGACCGACAGCCGCGGCGCCACTTCGTCGTCGATCACGTCGGACGGCGGCGACTCGAAGAGCGCCGTGAGCAGCACGAAGACGGACACCGCAAAGTCCGAAAGCAAGACCCCTGCATCCGAGGCTTCATCGTCCGCAACCAAGAAACCGGCTTCGACTGACGCCGCCAGTTGAGTACGATGGATCAGCGGCTGCCCCACAACCAGGAGACACAGATGTCCCACCCCGTTACCGTTACCGACACCAACTTCAAAGAAGAGGTCCTGGACTCGGAGCTGCCCGTCCTCGTCGATTTCTGGGCTTCGTGGTGCACCCCGTGCAAGATGATCGCTCCGATCGTCGAGGAGTTCGCCACCCAGTACGACGGCAAGGTGAAGGTCGCCAAGGTTGACGTCGACGCCAACCCGATCACACCCGGCATGTTCGGGATCATGAGCATCCCGACGCTGATGATCTTCAAGGGCGGCAAGGCCGAGGAGCGCATCGTCGGCTACCAGCCGAAGCAGTCGCTCGAGGCCAAGCTGCAGGCCGTTCTCGCAGCCGCCTGACCCACTCAGGCGCCGAGCAGCTCGATCACCTCGCCGGCGAGGTAGAGCGAGCCGCACACCACGACGACGCCATCGCGTCCAGCGAGGTGCCGTGCCCGGTCCAGAGCTGTCTTGACGCCGGCGGCCATCTCGGCCGCGGGTTCGAACAGCTGCGACAGCTCGACCGGCGGCGTCGCGCGCTCGACCGCCGGAGCCGTGACGATGATCTCGCGGGTGAGCGCCCTGAGTCCTGAGGCCATCGATTCGACATCCTTATTGCGCATCACCGCAAACACCGCGACACATCGCCGCCCTCCGATGAGCTCGCGCGCCGCGGCGACCATGGCGGCCATGCCCGCCGGGTTGTGAGCTCCGTCGATGAGGATCGGTGGTTTGCCGTCAACCCAGTCCATCCGACCTCGCCAGCGCACTGACCGGCATCCGCGCACGACGGCGCCGGCATCGATCGCGATGCCGGTGGATCTGAGCGCGTCACAGACAGCGACTGCGGCGGCGATGTTATCGATCTGAAATGCTCCGCGAAGCGGCGCATCGACGCTGATGGGAAGGCCATCGAACGCGGTGTCCACCACCACGCCGCGCATCCCAATTGAACGCCCGCTGAAGGGCACGTCGACGCCGACCACGGTCAGGGACGCGCCGACATCGCTCGCACGCGCCCGGATCGTTGCCAGCGCCGGCTCGGCGGCGCCGGTCACGGCGCGGTTGCCGGGCTTGATGATCGCTGCCTTCTCGCCCGCGATCTCGGGAATGGTCGCGCCGAGCAGGTCCTGGTGGTCGAGGGCGACGTTGGTGACTGCGGCCACGCCGAGATCGAGGACGTTGGTGCTGTCCAGGCGTCCGCCAAGGCCGACCTCGCAGACCAGCACCTCCGCATCCGCCTCGCGCGCAACCAGAATGCCCGCGGCCGTCAGCACCTCGAATCCGGTCGGTTGGAGCTCCTCGGGGAGGGCCTCCGCGGCTTCCCACACCCGCGCGACCAGTGTTCCGAACTCGGCCTCGGCGATCGGAGCGCCATCCCGAACGATGCGCTCGCAGTAGGAGACGAGATGCGGGCTGGTGATCAGCACGGATCGATAGCCGGCGGAGCGGCACACTGAATCGACGGTTGCGCATACCGATCCCTTGCCGTTCGTGCCGGCAATCAGAGCGCCCCGAAGCCCGACCTGGGGATTGCCGAGCGCGGCAAGCAGCGCCCGCGTGCGTTCGAGCCCCGGCATGATCCCGCGCCAGGCGACCGAGTCCAGCGCGGCGACCGCGCGCGCGTATGTCGTGGCGGTCACGCCCAGTGCCAGGCCTCGTTCATCGCCTCACCGGGCTCCGGCCGTTGCACCAGCAGGCGCAGCGCGTTGAGCCAGGCTCCCCGCCGGGCGACGGCGTCCTCGATCTCCTCGACCGCAAGGTCGCGGAAGAGACCCCCGGTCTGGTGCGCGAGCACCGCCTGCAACTCCTGGTACTCGAGGAGGCCCGAAGCGTCAACGATCGCCGCGCGCCCGCCCTCGGCGTTGATGACCAGCCGGAACACCCGACCCTGGTTGTCGTCGAAGGTCGATCTCGGCGTGATCGTGATTGCGCCGAGAGCGGGCATCAGGCCGGCGATCCGGTCCAGCCAGGCTCGCTGCGGATCGGCTGACGCCTCGACGGCGGCATCGACGAACAGCTCACCGGCCAGCGAGAGCACCGCCGTCTGGAATCCCGTGTAGTAGAGGAGATCGGCACCGTTCAGGGCGACGCTGCCGACGTCCACGCCGTCGTCGCCGACGAAGGTGACCATGAATGGACGCGCGTAGGCTTTTCGCGCCTCCTGCTCACTCCAGCGAATCCGTATGGAGGCCATCCGGGTCAGCCCTCTGCACGCCCGCGCCGCGCCAGCGCAAGCGCCAGCGTGTTGCGCAGCAGCATGGCGATGGTCATCGGCCCCACGCCACCGGGGACGGGCGTGAGCCACCCCGCGACCGGTTCCACCGACTCGCGGTCGACGTCGCCGATCACCACTCCGTCCTTCGGGGTGGTACCCACGTCGATGACGAACGCGCCGGGTTTCACATATGAGGCGTCGATCATGCGGGGCCGGCCGATCGCGGAGACGAGGATGTCGGCCTCGCGGCACACCGACGCGAGGTCCGGGGTCCTCGAGTGACAGATCGTCACGGTTGAGTCCGCGTTGGTGAGCATCAGCGCAACGGGACGTCCGACGATGGCGCTGCGTCCGATCACGACCGCCCTGCTGCCGCGCAGCTTCGCGTCGTAGCGGCGGAGGAGTTCCATGCATCCGAGTGGCGTGCCGGGTGCGACGACGGAGGGGTGGCCTTCGGCGAGGCGCCCGAAGTTGTACGGGTGGAATCCGTCGGCGTCCTTCTCCGGTGAGATGCCGGCCATCACCGCGTCTGCATCGATCTGCGAGGGCAGCGGGAGCTGCACGAGGATCCCGTCGACGGCATCGTCGGCATCCAGGCTCCGCACCAGCTCGACAAGCTCATCGGTGGTGCTTTCCCCGGGTGGTCTGTGCAGCGTGAACTGGATCCCGGCGCGTTCGGCGGCTCGCCCCTTGTTGCGCACGTAGATCGCGGACGCAGGGTCGTCGCCGCAGAGGACCACGGCCAGCGATGGCGGCACCATTCCGCGTGCCGTCAGCTCCGCGACGTGCGTCGCCAGCTCCTCGCGGAGTTCCGCGGCCACCGCCCTGCCGTCGACGATCACCGCGCTCATGAGGTGGCCCCCCCGTTTCGCTCGATGATCACCCAGCAGCGATCGATCGCTCCCGCAATCGGTGGCTGCTTGCCCACCCGCACCTTCACGCTCCCGATCCGGGGCTCGACCAGCAAGGTCTCGGCGATGCGCGCGGCGAGTGCCTCGATCAGTGAGAACTGCTGATCCTCGACAACCCCGCGAACCAGCTCGAAGGCGTGGGCGTAGTCGAGGGTGTCGGCGATCTTGTCGGTTCGGCCCGCGACGGAAAGGTCGATGCGGATCTCCACGTCAACGTGAAACCGGTTACCGAGCGTGCGCTCGGCTTGGGTTTCGCCGTGATAGCCGTAGAACGACATCCCCTCGAGAATGAGCAGATCCGTCGAGCCAGGCACGGCGCGATTGTACGAAGGCGTGCGATCGGCAACGGTCCGAGCCGGCGGGGAGCCGGGCAATAGGGCTGCGCCTCAGACTCCGCGAACGCCGCCCTCAGGTCGCAACACCTGCTCGTGATGGTCGACCGGGTTGACCATCACGACCTGGAAGAGGTCCTCGAAATCACAGGCAAACAGCTGCATCAGCGATTGGCGCAGCTTCGGCCCTGGGTTGCGCGTTCCCGCCTCGAGTGCGGGAATGTAGTTCTGGGTCACCCCGAGCCGGCGCGCCAGCTCACGCTGGGTCAGGTGATGCTTGTCGCGCATCGCCCGCAGTCCGACGGCCCTCACCTCGACGTTCACACGGACAAATATACCCACCTGTGAGTGTGTTCGTCAACGCAACCAGACCCGCCCCATCGGACATCTGCTAGAGAGTCGGTTGTGAGCGTGCCACCACGCGAACCGCTGCGCACCGCCCGGCTCGTGCTGGAACCGATCTCCCACGCCCACGACAGCGACCTGTTCCAGGCGTCGCTGGCGTCGCGAGCTGAGCTGCTGCCCTGGATGCCCTGGGCCGTCGACCTGAACAGGGACTCGCAATCCGCATACGCGGACCGGGCGCTTCCGGAATGGGAGGCCGGGTCGCCGGCATTTGCGATCACGGAGCACGGCAGGGCCGTCGGTGTCATCGGGCTCATGCGTGCGAGCGATTCGGAGTACGAGATCCATTACTGGCTGGCCACCGACCGCACCGGACGTGGCCTTGTCACCGAGGCCGCGCAGGCCCTGCTCGACTGGGCTCGGGATGTCCTCGGAGCGCAGCGAATCGTTCTCCACGCCGGGATGGAGAACCGGCGCAGCCTTGCGATCGCGGAGCGGCTCGGATTCACGCGCGACGGTGAGCTCGAGGGAGGTATGACCGGCGGGAGCGTCGCCGTGTTGCCCGCCTATCGCCACCACCTTGACATCTAACCGCTGCGCTTGAGCAGGCCAAGCCGCTTCGCGCGCCGTTCCGCCCTCGCGAAGACCAGGACGCCACAGGGAATGAGGACCGCACCCATGACGAGGAGCACCAGCACCGTGCCAAGCAGCGAGCCGATGCCCGCGTGATCGAGCAGCGCTGAGCGAATGCCGCTCAGCGTGTAGGTGAGCGGCGACGCCTGACCCATGACGCGCAGGACGGTGGGGAGCACGGTGATCGGGTAGTAGACACCCGAGACGAGCAGCAGCACGCCCTGGACCGCAACCGCCATCTGCTCTCCCTTCTCGGGAGAGAGCAGGGGCAGGATCGACGTGAAGATCCCCAGACCGAGTACCGGGAACGTCGCCGCCGCGAGCACCAGCAACGCCGAGCCGATGTCCGCATGGGACAGATCGAGGTGGAAGGCGAGCGCGATCGCGATCATGATGATCACGCTGCGCAGGAGCGCGTAGATGATCGCGAAGGAGCAGATGCCGAGCAGGTGCGTGACCCGCCTCACCGGCGCCATGAAGGTGTATTCGATGGTTCCCTCCCAGCGCTCCCAGGCGATGGCGAAGGACACGTCGAAGAACATCAGCGACAGATAGCTCCAGAGCAGGGAGCCGATCAGCAGGTACAGCTGCGCCCGCGCGATGTCGACATGAGCGCTCGCACCACTGAACGACCCGAGCCCCGACGCCAGGTATCCGATGCTGAGCGTGCTCACGATGCTGTAGACCAGCCAGACGACCTCCCAGATCCAGTAGCGCTTGTAGAGGTTGCGCTGGCGCTCGAAGAACCCGAGAAACGCGTTCGCCTCGAAGCGCAGACCTGAAGACGGCATCTCCACGTCGCGAATCTGCGTGCTCATCAGTCCTCCTCCTGCTCGGTTTCACTGTCGTCGTCAAATGTCTTGCCTGTGAGGCGCAGGAAGACGTCTTCCAGCGACGCGCCATCGCCGCTCACGCTGTGCTGCGCGCGCAGCTCCGCCGGCGAACCCTCGGCGAGAATCCGGCCGCGATCGAGGATGACCACGCGGTCGCAGAGCCGCTCCGCCTCCTCGAGATCGTGCGTGCTCAGCAGCACGGTGACTCCGGACTGCGCGCGAATGTCACGTACGAATCCCTGCACCTCGCGCTTCGAACGCGGATCGAGGCCGGTTGTCGGCTCATCCATGAGCAGCAGTGATGGGCTCGTCAGCAGGCTGCGCGCGATCGCAACCTTCTGCTGCTGCCCGCGCGACAGCTGCTTCATCGGCCGGTCGACGGTGTCACGGGGGAGGCCGAGACGCGTGAGCGCGGCAACCGCGGCGTCGCGCGTGCCCTTGCCGCCCTGTCCATAGAGGCGCGTCGCGTAGGAGAGGTTCTCCCACGGGCTCATCTCTTTGAAGAAGCTCGCCTCGACGGAGACGCGGTTCACATGGCGGCGAACCTCATGGCCATCGTCCACCACATCGTGGCCGAAGACAACCGCCGTCCCCTCATCAGGAATGGTCAGCGTTGCCAGCACCCGAAGCAATGTCGACTTGCCGCTGCCGTTGAGGCCGACGATGGCGACCATCTCCCCATCTCTGACCCGCAGATCGACCGAATCGACGGCGCGTTTGTACCGGCTTGACTGCTCGCCCCGGCGCCACGGCGGTCCGCGTCGTTCGCGCCGGAACGACTTCACCAGCCTTGTCACTTCGACGGCGATGCCGCCGTCACCTACCCTGGACACCAATTTCTCCTGCTCACGTTCTTGTTTCTCTTCTGACAAACAGAAGGACCGTGCCGGCCGGGCCGCACGATCCTGTGAGCAGAGCTCTTCGATGCTCAGAGACTCAAGGAGCGACCCCCGACATGCGGACTCTTCCCACAATGGGTGTGAGCCCGACTCCGGTGCTGTGCGTTGCCATCAAAATCAGCGCTCCTCTGCGCGAACGAACGAACGAGCGGTCATGTTAGGTGCTGCGGGCGACGGTGTCAAACGTGTACCCGTGGGTCAGGTTATCCTCGCTGCATGTGCCGCGTCTGCATGAAGCGACCGGAGATCCCGGATGAGCGCTACGGCCGCTGCGAGCAGTGCGCCAAGGCCGGTCGCAACGCGTTTCGTTTCCGGCTCTTTCCCGCCCGCGGCGGCACCGGGTTCACGGTCAAGGCCGGCGAACTCTCGCCGCATGCGTTGCGCCAGAAGTGGCGTACGCCGCTCGCCGCCTACAGGGGTCATCTGTCCACGAAGACGAATCTGGGGCTCCACGAGTTGGAGATGATCACCGCGAAAGAACGTGTCGAGAGCCTACGGGTGGCGCCGGACCTCGCGGGACATGACGCAGAGGTGCTCGCCGCGCTGCACGATGCCGCCGAGCGGACCGATACGGCATGGTGACCGGTCGCAGGTCAGGCTGAGAACAGCCTCCACGACAGCGAGGGAGCGGCGATCGCGCTCGCGCTGACCACCGTCCAGGTGATCGACGTCTTTGCGTCCACGACGCCCGTGACCAGCCCGATGGCCGTGCCAGGTGCGATCGGCGCGCGCGGAGCCAGGTCGGTCACATGAAAATGGAGCGCCGCGCCCGCATGTATGAATGCCTTCTTGGATTCCGCCGGCGACAGCGTCACGAGCGCGCTGTCGCCCCACCGCGTCGTGACCGACCCCGAGACCTGAGGGGCGAACGCGGCAAGATCCACGGCAGCGTAGGCGCCCACCGCGGCGATGACCGCATGCTGCGCTGAGGCAAACGCCTGGCCGAGTTCAGGATGTGCCGGATCCCCTGCCGCCGCCGGCGGTTGTCCAAGCACTGCGCCCCACACTGTGAGCATGTCGCCCGTGTCGTAACGCATCTGGTCGGCGAAGAGGAGGCATCCACCCGCTGCTCCGGTCCAACCGGTTTTGATGCCCAGCCATCCCGCCTGCCGATTGAGCAGGATGTCGAGGTTGTTGAGGACGGTACCGTCGGGAAGCGCCGCGTGCGCGGTTCCCACCAGGCCCTCGAGGGCGCGGTCGGCGATCACGGCCTTGGCGAGCGCGACGAGATCCCCGGCAGTTGAAACCGTTCTGACGCTGAGGCCGCTCGGATCGGCGAAATGCGTGTGCGCCATGCCCATCTCCGCCGCAGTTGCGTTCAGACGTGCGATGAACGCCGAACGGTTGCCCGAGACCCAGACAGCCAGTGTCTCCGCGATGTTGTCGGCCGACGGCAGCAGCAGTGCGAGGAGAAGGTCGCGCTCAGTGAGGACCTCGCCGGCACGGACCCGAAGATTGGAGCCACCCTCGGCCAACGCCTTCCGGTACAGCAGCACGTCCGATGCGGTCATCGTGATCGACGGCCCACTTGCGCCTGGGTCGAGCGGATGCGCATCCAGGACGACGAGCGCGGTCATGGCCTTGGCGACCGACCCGATCGGCCGGACGGCAGCGGCATTGAGCGCCACGATGCTCCCGGTCATGCTGGTCGCTAGCGCGAAACTTCCATTGCTGGGCGTGGGGATCGGGGGCGGCCCGGTCCCGTCGAGCAGCACGCCGGCCGGCACACGGAGGCTCACCGCCGCGGCGGGTGGCGGAGCGGTGAGCCTCACCGCGGCGAACGTGGCAGGTGCGATCACCACCGCGGTGATCACGACGAGGAACACGATCCATACCCACGACGATCGCCGCGCCCCTGCCATCAGGCCTGTATACGCACGTCGACCCGTAGCATGCCTGGGTGCCTACCTACAACGACGTCGCAACGGCGACGGCGTCACATCACACGACCTGACGGATCAGGCCTTGGCCCGGCGCGTACCCCGAGCACCCTTCACCGCGGTCGAAAGCGAGGTGCTCGCGGAGAAGCGAACCACCCGGCGCGCCGGCACCTTGACCGCCTCCCCGGTCCGCGGGTTGCGCCCGAGCCTCGCTGCTCGCTGCGCCGTTTTGAAGTTGCCGAATCCATGGATGCGCACTTCGTCGCCCTTCTCCAGCGACTGCGCGATGGTGTCGAAGAACCACCGCACCTCATCGCGTGCGGCGGTGACGGTGATTTCTGCACGATCTGCGAGTTGCTTTGCGAGCACATCGCGTGTCACGACTGTGGCCATGCGTTCTCTCCAAGAGTCTGACGGGGAAACGGCCGCGATTGTAAGGAAAACCGTCGTGCTTTCTCAACATCGATCGTGTCGGTCGCTGTGCTAGCGTCGCAACACGTGTCGATGGCGCACACCGGCGTCGCAGACGCGGAGTGGGACTCCGCGCTGCAGCGCATGGGCGGCCACTTCCTGCAGAGCACCCTGTGGCAGCGCGTCCAGACCGCTATCGGCCACGACGTCATCTGGGCTCGCGACGAGCACTGGATGTGGGCCGGCGCCGTTCGTGCCGGCCACTTTCCACGCTACGTGTATCTGCCGCATGGACCCACCGCGACGTCGGAGGATGCGCTGACCGATGCGCTTGCGCATGCTGTCGGCGCCGCCCGTCTGCGTTCGCTCGACTTCGTCCGTGCCGAACCGCCCGGCGCGTTCGCGCCGTCTGCTCTCGCGGCATCCGGCGCGATTCCGAGCAGATCGATTCAGCCGCGCTGGACGTGGGTTCTTGATCTCACACCCGACGAGGCGGCGCTGCGACGCGGGCTGAGCTCCGGACACCGAGGGGCGATCAATGCCGCACCGCGGCGTGGCCTGACGATTCGCGCGAGCGCAGATCCTGACGACATCGAGGTTTTCCTGGCTCTCCAGGAGCGCACCGCTGCGGCGGGACGGTTTCGCGGACAGGAGCCGTCGTATCACCGAGCGGTGGCTCGGACGCTGATGCCCGAGCACGCCGCTGTCCTGTATGTCGCAGAAGCATCGGGCGTTCCCGTCGCTGCCGCACTCTGCTTCGACTTCTCAGCCACCCGCTACTACGCACACGCCGTGTCGGACCCGGAATCCGGGCGCAAGCTTCAGGCGGCTGCCCCACTCGTCTGGCGGATGATCCTCGATGCACGGAAACAAGGCGCGCGGCGCTTCGACTTCTGGGGCATACGCCCCGGTGGCGAGTCGGTGCCCGGGGCAGCGCCGCATCCGTGGGACGGGTTCTCGCAGTTCAAGCGGTCGTTCGGCGGCGAGGCTGTGGAACGCGCCGGCACGTGGGACCTCGGCGTCCGTTCATTCCGCCACAGCCTCTATCGCGCCGCCGTGCGGCTGCGGCGATGAGACCGGCAAGCCCGAAGGAGCTCGGCCGGTGGGACGAGTTCGTCGTCGCCAACCCGGATGGCGGACAGATCCTGCAGACGCGCGCGTGGGGGGAATTCAAGCGCAAACATCGCTGGGCGCCTCGCTACCTGCTCTCGGAGAACCAGCCGCCAATGGCGGTACTCGAGCTTCGGCATCCGGTGCCGGGGCTTGGTGTGCTCGGGTACATCCCCAAGGGGCCGGGTGTGTCAGACCTCGGTCAGCTGCCGGCCGTTGTCGAGGGGCTCCGCGCAACGGCCGGTTCTGCGTTTGCGATCAAGGTGGAACCGGAGATCGAGCAGAGCACGGAAGCGACAGCCGCACTCGGCGCCATGGGGCTCGAGAAGTCGCGTCACGACGTGCAGATCAGCAGGGCGACGATCATCGTGGACATCCGTCCCGACGAGGACGCGCTCCTCGCATCGTTCAAGCCGAAATGCCGGTACAACATCCGCCTGGCGCAGCGTCGCGGGGTGACGGTGGTGCCCGTGCCCCTCGAGGACGAGAGCATCGCCACCATGTACTCCCTGATGGCGTCGACACGCGATCGCGCCGGATTCACGCTGCGCAGCAAGGAGTATTTCTCGCAGTACTGGCATCTTCACGCCGCCGCCGGTCAGGGTCAGCTGTTCTTTGCCTCACTGAACGGCGAGGTGCTTGCCGGGGTATTCGCCACCTACCTTGGCCGGAAAGCCTGGTACAAGGACGGCGGATCGACCAAGGAGCACGCTGCGGTGATGGCGCCTCATCTGCTGCAGTGGGAGGTCATGCGCTGGCTCAGGTCGCGCGGCGTCGAAGCCTATGACCTGGTCGCCGTGCCTCCGGCCGCCGACCTCAACCCGGCGCACCCGTTGTACGGGTTGTATCGCTTCAAGTCGGGATTCAGCGAGCGCATCACCGAGTACGTGGGCACGTGGGACCTGCCCATCCGCCGCCGTCGCCATGCCGCCTGGAACGTCGTTGCCGAGCGGGCCGCGCACCAGTGGGCGTATCGCGTCCGGCACGACCTGCTGTACTAGCTAACGCCAGATCCTTTTCATGATCACCTTCGACAGCTTTTCCGGGTCGTGGTGGGTGGAGATCTGCGACGACGCGACGTCGGCAAGGATGTAGTTCACCGGCTGGAGGGCCGCCTGGTCGCGGTCGAACCCGACGCGTGTGACGCCGGCCTCAACCGCCGACGGGGGCAGCGGCAACGCCGTGTTGCTGTTGACGATCACGTAGTCGAACAGGCTGACGCCCACGTGGTCCTCGATCGTCTTCAGGTGCTCGCTCACCGAGAAACCCAGGGTCTCTCCGGGCTGGCCGGCGATGTTGCACACGTAGACCTTCACTGCGGGGCTCGCTCGCAGAGCTTCGACCATGCCCTCGATGAGCAGGTTGGGCAGGATCGAGGTGTACAGGGATCCCGGTCCGACGATGATCAGCTCCGCAGCCAGGATCGCGCTCTCGGCTTCGGGGTTGATCTCGACGTCCGCCGGCTCCAGGAAGACGCGGTCGATGTGGTCCACACCGTAGGGGACCTTCGACTCGCCGACTCTCAGCTCACTCCCAGCGGTTGCGCAGAGCACGACGTCGCGAAGGGTGGCCGGCACGATCTGACCACGGACGGCCAGGACCCGGCCGGACTCGCGGATCGCGTGCTCGAAGTCACCGGTGATCTCCGCCATCGCGGTGATGAAGAGGTTGCCGAAGGAATGACCGGACAGTGCGCCCTCTCCGCCGAATCGGTACTGGAACAGCTCGGTCATCAGGGGCTCGGTCTCCGCAAGCGCTGTGAGGCACTGGCGGATGTCTCCAGGCGGCAGGACCCGGTACTCCTCACGGAGGCGCCCGCTCGAGCCGCCGTCGTCGGCGACGGTGACGATCGCGACGATGTTGCCGGTGTATTTCTTGACCCCCCTGAGCAGCGATGAGAGCCCGGTGCCGCCGCCGATCGCGACCAGGCGCGGGCCTTTGGCGAGCAGGCGGAACTTGTACAGCTGCTCCGCGAGCCCGCGCTCGGCGCTCCCGTGTCCGGGAAGGAAGGGTCCGAGGATCGAGCGCCCGAGCTTGTAGAAGCACAGCACGATCAACCCGACGCCGACCAGCGCGAAGAGCAGCGCGCGCACCAGCCGCGGCAGGAATTGCAGGGTGACGTCGCCGACCCATAAGGGGAAGTGGAACGACGCGCTGTAGAGATCTCGCAGGATGTAGCCCGCCGCGAGGCTGATCATCACGATCGCCAGGAACAGCAGGAGCAACCAGCGTTTGACGTGGAGCCCCGGCGTGAACCAGCGCATCAGGTTCGTGCTCGGGCGGATTCGTACCTTCATACCGCGTCCCGATTCTGGCACTTCGGCTCCCGAGTGCCTGCGATCCGGCAAGGTGGGCTGATCTAGAGAGCGGTCCGACTCTCCCCTTTCGATGCCAATTCGACCGGGTCGCGGCGGCGGCGGAGTTTCGCCAGGTTGTGCTCCGCCTCGATGTATCTCGAGGTTCCCGAGTACGACCGCATCACCAGGCTCTGGGTGTGGCATCGGTCCTCGCCGAGAAAGCGGACCCCTTCGAGAAGCTCGCCGCTGGTGATCCCGGTTGCTGCGAAGAACACGTTGTCGCCGGAAACGAGGTCGTCGAGCTCGAGGACGTCGCCGGCGTGCTTGCCCTCGCGCTTCTCGACGCTTCGTTCGGTCTCGCCGACCCAGATCCGCGCCTGCATGCCTCCTCCGATGCACTTGATGCCGCAGGCAGCGAGCACCGCCTCCGGGGCGCCCCCGATTCCCATGAGCACGTCGATGCCCGTGCGGTGCTCCATGGCCGCCATGAGGCCGGCGGCGACGTCGCCGTCCATGATCAGCTTGACGCGCGCGCCGGCCGATCGAATCTCCTCCAGAAGCCCCTCGTGGCGTTCGCGGTCGAGGACGACCACGGTCAGGTCCTCGACGCGACGGTCCTCAGCTCGGGCGATGCGTTTGAGGTTCTGCGCCACCGGCGCCGTGATGTCGATCACTCGGGCTGCCGCCGGTCCGACGATCAGCTTCTCCATGTAGTGGAGATGGGTGTGGAACATCGAGCCCCGCTCGGCGAGCGCCACCGTGGCTATCCCACCCGGAATGCCCCGCGCGACCAGCCTGGTGCCGTCGATCGGATCCACCGCGACGTCGACTGCCGGGGGACTGCCGTTGCCGACCTGCTCGCCGATGTAGAGCATCGGGGCCTCATCCTTCTCGCCCTCGCCGATGACCACGACGCCGTCCATGTCGACGAACCCCAGGCTGCGTCGCATCGAATCGACGGCGGCCTGGTCAGCCTCCTCTTTCTGGTTGCGTCCCATGTGCCGGGCTGCGGCCATGGCGGCGCCTTCGGTGACGCGAACCAGCTCGAGGGCGAGGTTGCGGTCTATCGGTGTCCCCAGGTCGCGAGGCCGCGTTGCCATCAGCCCGCGATCATACGGCGCGGGTCCGGGTGAGCCCACCGGTTCCGAATGCGACGATGGCGTCGGCGGCGCACTGGATGCCTTCGGCAAGCGCGGCCTCAAGTGCGGCGGCGTCGGTGCGCTCGACCTTCGCGATGTAGCCGAGGAACCCTCCGGCCAGGGCGTCGCCGGCGCCGGTCGGGTCAATGACCTCCGCGACCGGGGCGGCGGGCCGCTCGGCTATCCGGTCGGCCGTGACACAAGCGGCTCCGACCGGGCCCATCTTCACCACAACAGCCCGCAGCCGCCCCGTGCCGCAGAGCGCAGCGGCGGACCGGCGCCAGTCGTCGCTGCCGGTGAGTGCCGCGAGCTCGGCCTTCGTGAGGAAGAGGACGTCCACTCGCTCGGCCACGGCTGTGAGCTCACCGGGGCGGCTGTCGATGAATTCGGTCATGGAGTCGGCACCGATGAAGCGTGCCGCCGATTGATCGATCACAGCTCGCTGGAGCATTGGATCCATGCTTCCGACAAAGAACACCTCGGCGCGGCGCGACCTCGCTGTGAGCACCGGCTCCCACTCAGGGTCGCAGCCAGGCTCCGAGGACTCGCGCGAGGTCGCCCAGCGCTCGAAGTCGTGGACCGCGTGCCATCGGAAGGTTGGTGATTCACTCACCACCAGACCCTCGAGGTCGATCGCCCCACCGGACAGAATCCGCCGGTGGCCGTCGACGGTGTCGCGGCCGACGATGCCGTTGAGGTGCACCGGCGCAGAACGCGATGCAGCGAGTGCGAAGTACACCGCAGACCCGCCGAGTGCATCGTTCCTGCCGGCGGGGGTGGTCAGATCGTCGCTATGGAGCGTGCCGGCGACCGCGACCTCCCAGGTCACGTCGAGGTGGTGTCAGCCTGCGGCCGCGGTGCGGTTCCGCTCGCCGAAGAGCGGAATGATCGGTGCGAGCCTGGGGCGCCGCGAGTCGAGCGCGCGCATGAGCAACACCTCCTGCGCCTCGAAGAGGATGTCGGCCACGTGGTCGGGGTTGCGGTCGATGCCCAGCCGGTCGCGTAGCCCCGGATCCACCGCACCCACGGCACGGACGACGGCGCTCCACAGGGATGCGGGGATCAGTCTGAACGAGCGCAGGCGACATTCCTCGATGAGGTCGATGAGCACGTCGGCCTCTCGCACACGAAGACGGGTACGCGAGATGCGCTCACGCCGGAAGGCCGCCTCACGTTCGACGCGGGCGATCTCCAGGCACGTCCGTTCCATCGGGCCGGGGCGCGTCTGGCGAGTGGCGGCGGCGTGCATCAGCGGATTGTCCCACGCCCGGCTGAGGCTGCGAAGTTCGGTTGACTGCTGTTACACGGGATAGCAGATGGAGCGCCAGCGTCCACCGCCGGGAACGAGGTGCACCACCCGCTTGATCCTGGCAACCGGCTCCGGGTCTCCGACCTCGTACTCGACGTCGAGCTCGGCGACATCGTGGTACGTCCTGCCGCGCGATGTCTCGATCCACTCGGGCAGGTAGCGCACCTCCTTGACGCTCACCCCGCGCAGGCGGCGCATCGCCGATGCGCCCTGCGCCTCGGCGAATGCCTCAGGCGAGCCCCAGCTGAGCTGGCAGTCCTCGCTGAGCAGGGAGAAGGCGCGGCGATACTGGTTCGCACGCATCAGCTCGACGAAGAGGGCTTCGCTGAAGGCGGGGTTGCCCGGAGGCCTGCCGCCGATCGGGGCACGCCCGCGTTCGTGCGCATCGACCAGCGCTGCGGCTCGCCGGGAGGTGACGTTGGCGGTCTCGCTTCCGGCCCAGAACGTCCTGGTCGCCGCGTCGACCTGGGTCGACCGCGGCGGCGGCGGGGCGGCCTGCGGCGCGGCTGCGACCGACGTCCGGCGATCCGGGCGGTGCAGCCAGCGAGTGAAGCGACTGCCGTCGAAGCGCCCGCGTCTCGGACGCTCGGTGCCGATCAGGACGTGGGGTGGCAGCGGCATCGCCGCCGCCAGTGTACGCAACCTGGTCATGACGGCGAAAGCGGCAGGCGGGCAGGCTCTTTCCCTACGATGCGCGGTGATGCCGCCAGCCCGCGCCCGCATCCTGATCGCAGAGGATGAGGCCGCCGTCGCTCAGCAGGTGATCAACCGTTTCACGGTTCGTGGGCACGACGTGCGCTGGTCGAAAGCCATTCGCGAAGTGCGTGCGGAGCTCTCAGCATTCGACCCCGACGTGCTCATCCTCGATGCCACGCTCGACACCGACGGGCTCGAACTGTTCCAGGCCATCCGCTTTGCGCCTGAGCACCCTCGCGCCGGTGTGGTCATCCTCACCGCGGCCGGCGACATCGGCGCAAGGGAACGCGCCCAGCAGCTCGGCGCCGCGGCGGTGATGATGAAACCGGTGCGCAACGATGAGCTCGTGGAGATCGTCGAGGACCTGCTGACCTACATCTAACGGCGGGCGGATCGTTCGGATCAGCGCGCCAGCGCGGAGTACACGACGATCATCAACTGACCGCCGATCCAGAAAACGAGAATGGCCCAGACGTAGACCGGCACACTGGCGGTCTGGTCGTAATACGTCACGACTCGCCGCTCGGTCATGATCACGATCGCAAGCGCGTCGATGAGCAGGAAGATCAGGGTGACGATGAGTCCCGGCACATCGACGCCGTTCCCCACGATCGCCCCAACCACCAAAGAGATGGCGGCGAGCGCGATGGCCGCCGCGAGGGTGCCGATCTGAGCCAACCGGATCCAGGCATGCCTTCGGGTGAGCAGCGAGGCGATGATGATCAGGGCTGCCGCAAGGCAAGCGGCCGAGACTGCTCCGATCACCTGCACGGCCAGCGGAAGAGACGCCGTGCCTCCGGATCCGGTGGCCACGCCGCCCGCGAACGACGCGAGTGCCCCGAAGAGGGCGAGGATCGCGAGCGCGAGATCCCACGTGTAGACGAACAGCACCGCTCCCGGGCGGTGTTCCTGCTCGTCGTCTCGCGATGTCACCGAGTTCGGCACGCGGCGATGATGCCATCGCACCGAAGGGTCGCCGCTTCGGGGTCGCGACGTACGCTTCGGTGGTGACCACCGTCGTCGTCCTGCGTGGAGATCAGACCGGCCAGGAGCTTCTCGACGAAGCGCTCCGGGTCATCGACCCGGACGTCATCCACGCGGAGCTCGAGCTGCAGACCTTCGACCTCTCCCTCGAGCATCGCCGCGAGACCCGGAACGCCGTCGTTGCGGAGGCGGCGGACGCGATGCGCGCCACTGGCTTCGGATTGAAGGCGGCGACGGTCACGCCGGTTGACCGCGACGACGTCGGCAGTCCGAACGCTCTGCTGCGGGAGCGGGTCGGAGGCCGGGTCATCCTCCGCACCGGTCAGCGAATCCCGGGCGTCGCCGGGATCGCCGGTGTCAGCGCCCCGATCAGCATCGTTCGAATGGCAGTTGACGACGCGTACAACGCCAAGGAATGGCGTGAACTGAGCGACGCCGACGAGATCGCCTTCCGCACCGAGCACATATCGCGCGCCACCTGCCGCGCGGTGGCCGAGTTCGCATTCGTCCACGCCGCGCGCACTCACGCCCGTGTCTTCGGTGGTCCCAAGTTCACCGTCTCGCGGATCTACGAGGGCATGTTCAAGGAGGAGCTCGATGCCGCGGCCGGACGTCATCCGGAGGTCGATTACGAGCCGCAGCTGATCGACGCGACCTATGCGCTGCTCTTCAGCCGTGCCGGCGATCCCCTGGTGATCCCCGCGCTCAATCGCGACGGGGATTGCTTGAGCGACCTCGTCCTTCCGCTGTTCGGCAGCATCGCCGGTGCGGAGTCGCTGCTCCTTGGTTTTGGCGAGGATGCGCTGGTGCCGTCGGTGGTGATGGCCGAGGCGCCACACGGAACTGCTCCGAGCCTCCAGGGCAAGAACGTCGCCAACCCGATGGCAATGATCCTGGCCGCTGCCGCGCTGCTCGGATTCGCGTCCGACCTGCGATGCCGCTTGGTGTCGAAGGTGATCCGCGACGCGCTCTTCGACACCCTTCGGGCGGGGATCTCGACACCCGATCTCGGCGGCCAGACATCCACCACCGGTTTCACCGACTCGGTGATCGAGCGGGTGCGGGCTGCGCTCGAGACCACGTCGTGACCCGCATCCACCTGGACCACGCCGCGACGACTCCCCTCGCGGCTCAGGTGCTCGATGAGATGCTGCCGTACCTGACAACAACTCAGGGGAACCCGTCGTCCGTGCACGAATCAGGACGTGCCGCGCGCTCGGCGGTCGACGCGGCTCGCGACCGGATCGCCGCGGTGCTCGGTTGTGCGCAGCGCGAGGTCGTCTTCACCGGATCGGGCACCGAGGCGGACAACCTCGCGATCCGCGGAGTGGTGGAGCGATGGGGCGCGGAGCGGGGCCATCACCTGGTGGTGAGCGCGATCGAGCACGATGCCGTCCTCGAGACCGCGCGGCACCTTGAAACCGCTGGCTCGGTGACGGTGACCGTTGTCGGCTGCGACCGCGAATGCCGCGTGAGCCCCGAATCGGTCGCGGCGGCGATGACCGACGAGACCGTGCTGGTTTCAGTCATGTTCGTCAACAACGAAACCGGCGCTGTCCAGGACGTTGCCGGCATCGCCGAGGCTGTGCATCGACGCAACCCGAGGACGCTCGTGCACACCGACGCGGTGCAGGCGCTCGGCCGGGTCCCGGTCAACCCCGAAGCACTCGCAGTCGACCTGCTCTCGCTCTCCGCGCACAAGATTTACGGCCCGAAGGGCGTGGGCGCGCTGTGGGTACGCCATGGGGTGGCACTTGCGGCCCAGAACACCGGCGGTGGCCAGGAGCGCAACCGGCGAAGTGCCACTGAGAACGTCGCGGGAATCGTCGGGTTCGCCGCCGCCGCCGAGCTCGCCGAGCGTGGTCGGCTCGAGGAGACCAATCGCCAGGCCGCGCTGTGCGGGCGACTGGTCGAGGCTGTCGAGGCGCAGGTCCCCGGCGCAATCGTCACCGCTTCGGGCGCGCGCAAAGCGGCGGGGTTTGCGACCTTTGCCCTTCCCGGCGTCCGGAGCGACGTGTTACTCGCAGCGCTCGACATGGATGGCGTTGAAGCCTCCGCTGGGTCCGCCTGCGCGAGTGGCGCGCCGCTCCCCTCCCACGTGCTCCGGGCGATGGGTTATCCGGACGACCTCGCCGTCGGGGCTTTGCGCTGCACCACCGGCCGCTCCACGACCGCCGGTGACGTCGATGTGGCCGCGGAGGTGATCGCCGCGGCGGTGGCCAGAATCCGGGACCGAGCCGGGGCCGGCGCGGCTGTCGTCGGAGGCTGACTCCTCAGGCTACCTCGGGGTCGAAAAGCGCGATTTCTTCCTGCGTTGGGCGCTCGAACAACGTCATCGATTGGTCGAGGCGCGTTTCGGTGATGTGGAAAGTCCCTGGGGGCCGCGCAGCGTTGCGCAGCGAGAGGCGGTCCAACAGCTCTTCCCGGGACGCGTCTGCCAGACAGAGCACAACGCGAGCTCCGAGAGCGCGAGCTTGCAATCGATAATGGTCCCGCTCCCCCCGAGACCAGAGCCCCCAGTCGAGAACGACGTTGCAGCCCAATTCGAGCGCGCGTGTGGCGACGCTCCACTGGACCCGTTCAACCGGGTCTCGGAGCGCGTCAAGCTCTGCGCCGGACGCCTCCGGGTGGAGTTCATGAAGCCACTCATCAGCTGTGAGCCTGAGTGCGGAGTGCTTGAACTCCAAACGCTTGGCGAGGGTCGTCTTTCCCGATCCCTGTAGTCCGCATGTGATGAAGAGAGTTGGTGCTGCTATCGAGGTTCCTCGGCACGACCGGCGATGCCTTCACGGCTGACGGGACTGAGGCGAGCGTAGCCCCTAGAAGCTACCGGGTGAGAGTGCTGACCGCTCGCTCAGGTGGGGGCGGGAAGCCCGATCGCCGAACGCAGCGCGGCGGCGTCGCTCGCCGCGGTGGCCAGGAGCGGGATCACCTGCTGCTGGAGGGTGGCGATCACCGCGACCGCTGGTGCGGTTGCGGCCTGCTCGAGCAGCTTCTCGATCGCCGCGTCGTCGCCGAGCAGGCGGTTCACCTCGGTCGCGGCGCTTCCGCTGAACGGGATGGCCCGCAGCGCGTTGTCGTAGACGATGGTCAGCTGGCGCTGCGCGCTGAGCGCGGTCTGGCAGGCGCCGAGCGCGACCGTCGCACTGAGAGCGTCGCACGCGGCGTTCTCCGTCAGTGCGATCTGCACCTCGGCCGCGTTGTAGTGCGCGTCGTGCGTGTAGTCGCCCGTCAGCATGACGTCGAGGCGCTCGGACGGGTGGTAGCGCAGAATGCCCCGCATCGCCCGGTAGCCGACGTCGCCGAGCGAGTAAAGGTCGCACTTCGTGCCGCCGCCGACCGCCGGGATACCG